>JAGTRY010000033.1 GCA_018262235.1 Pseudomonadota bacterium | reverse complement strand
TTCCACCTGTTCGCGCACGGCAAAGAGAAAACCGAGTACCCGCCGGATCGGCATGGAGAACGAGGTCGCCGTGTACTGCATCCGGGGGGTCATCTTTTCAAACCCGCAATCCCAGGCCGCATTCCGTTGCCGCTTTTCAGGGAGATGGAAATCCTGATGACAGCCGTCATGATAGAGGCCAACACGGGCGGCCGAGAGTTAGGGTGTGTAAGCGAGTGTAAGGGTTTGTGAGGAACCGGGCGGAGAAAATCCGGATGCCTCGCTCCTCCCCTGTCAAGGGGAGGCCGGGAGGGGTTCTACGGTGCTTTGCCCGGGGATCTGCGAGGTGCTGTCGCCAGGGTTCATGACTTTCGGAAGTGCGAGGACTGGCGCTCAGGGCGAATGATGTTTGGGAGCTTTTGAGCGCGCGTGAATGCGTCCACTCACAGCGTGCGCAGCTTGCCGCGTACGGATTCGATCGAGGCGTAGCCCTTGCGTTCGAGCAGGGCGCTCAACTCGGCATTCAGGCGCGCGAAAATGGCCGGGCCTTCTTCGTAGAGTGCGCTGCCGACCTGAACCAGCGAGGCGCCGGCGAGCAGATGCATGAACACGTGTTCACCGGTGCTTACGCCGCCACAGCCGATGATCTGCTTGCCGGGGCAACGCCGGTAGAAAGCGTTGACGTTGGCCAGAGCGGTGGGCAGCACATAGTCCCCGCCGATGCCGCCAAAACCCTCCTTGGGTTTGATCACCACACTCTCGGTTTCGGGATCGATGATCAGGGCGTTGCCGATGGAGTTGATGCAGGTGACGAAGGTCACATGCGGAAAACGGTTGAGGATCGCCGCTGCTTCATCGAAATGGGCGATGTCGAAGTACGGAGGCATTTTCACGCCGAAAGGCCGGGCGTATTCAAGCGAGACGGCTTCGAGCATTTCGGTCATGGCCGCGAAGTCGTAGGCGATCTGCGGTTTGCCCGGCACATTGGGGCAGGAGAGATTCAATTCGACGATGGCAGGCAGATCCGCCGCCCGGATCGCTGCGAGCATGGCGAGATTGTCGGCCAGCGACAGGCCGGCGACCGACATGAACAGCGGCTTGGCGCGGTAGTCATGATGGCGCGCGTAATCGAGGTAATACGGATAGCCTTCGTTGGGCAAGCCCATCGAATTGATGCTGCCCAGCGGCGTGGCGTAGTAGCGTGGCTCGGGATTGCCGGCACGCGGCACAAGCGTACAGCTCTTGGTGATGAAGCTGCCGGCGGCACTTGCGTTGAGGGCATCCAGTTCGGCTTTGTCACGGCACCAGACGCCGGAAGCATTCAACAGGGGATTGGCAAAATCTATTCCCAGCAGGGAGGCGGACAGCAGGCTCATCGGGTTCTTTCGTGACGCGGATGAGCAATTTTACCTGTTCAGGCCTGTGTGTCGTGCGCCGTCTGCTGTTTCACGAAGTCGTCCAGCGCGGCGCACACGTGGGCGATGACGGGGCCCCATCCGCCATGGCGGGTTTGACGGAACAGTTTTATGCTTTTCGGGTACCAGGGGGAGTCTTCGCGTTCGTTCAGCCAGCGCCAGTCGGTCTTGAAATCGGGTAGCAGCAGCCAGCATGGCTTGCCCAGAGCGCCCGCGAGGTGAGCGACCGCGCTATCCACGCAGATCACCAGATCGAGCTGCTCGATGACGGCTGCGGTGTCGGCAAAGTCGCCCAGTTCCGGGCCGATGAGGGTGATCGGGCAAGCGCTGCTGATCGTGCGTGCTTCTTCTTCGCCCGCCCCTTTCTGCAGGCTGACAAAGTGCACACCGCTGACCGACCACAAAGGAGCCAGGAGGGTGATGTGCGGGATTGAGCGCTCGGCGTCATTCTCGAATTTCGGATTGCCCTTCCAGGCCAGCCCGATGCGTAGACCGCCAGTGGGCAGGCGGGGTTGCCATTTAGCAAGGTCCGCGGCCGTGGCATGCAGGTAGGGCAGATGGGCCGGGATCGTCTCCAGGCGGGTGGCGCAAAAATGCGGCAGGCTCAGGGGCGGCGACCAGAAGTCCCAGCCTTGCCCGGGCCAGGGCTGGTCCAGCGCATAGACCTGATCGACGCCATCCAGGGTGGTGAACAGACGTGTCAGCGCCGGGTGGCACAGCACGTCGACACGGATGGCCCCGCGCGATTTCAGTTCGCTGGCATAGCGACAGAAGTGGATCATGTCGCCATGGCCTGCTTCACAGGTGATCAGGATGGATTTGCCGGTCAATGCTTCGCCTTGCCAGCGGGCGATCCCGCGTTCCCTGCTCAGCATGTCGGCAAACACCGCGTACCAGTCGCGGGCTTCCAGGCAGGCGAAACCTTCCGTGTATTTGCCCTGGCGCAGCAGCAGGTAGGCCAGGTTGAAGCGGGCCGAGCGATGTGTGGGATCCAGCATCAGGGCATGGCGATGGCATTCCTCGGCTTCCGCTTCCCTTTTCTCGCTGGCATGCAGGACACCGAGGTTCGACCAGATCGTGGGGTTGTCCGGCTGGCGCTGGAGTGCTTGTTGATAGCACTGCGCCGCTTCGGCAAAACGCCGCTGGTTCGCCAGCAATACGCCGAGATTCTGGTGGACCTGAAGCAGGTCCGGATTCAGGGAAAGGGCATGCCGGTAGCTTGACTCGGCCAGGCCCGTACTGCCTTGCTGATCCAGTACGAGGGCAAGGTTTGCGTGGGCTTCGGCCAGCTCGGGGGCCAGATCAATGGCCTGGCGGAAACTGGTTTCGGCGTGGCTTTTTGCGCCACTCGTCAGATAGGCCAATCCTGCGTTGAAGCATACGACTGCTTCGGCAAATGGATCGTCTGGCATCCGTCAAGCCCTTCAAGAACACACACAGCCGCTAGGGTAATCAGTCTTGCGCCGGATTGGCGCGCTGTGTCACGGATTTATCCGGTTTTACATGCCGGGCCGGGCGTGCTTCATTGGCCGAGGATGGTTCGGACGGCTGCTGCGAAGTCGTCGACAATCATCGCCGGACGAGCCTGCGGATCGTGTTCGTCCTGCGGGCGATATTTGCCGGTGCGGACCAGAATGCCTGCAATCCCGGCGTTCTGGGCGCCTTGCACATCATCGCGCACGTCGTCGCCGATCATGATCGCATTTTCTGCGGCCACCCCCATGTCGGCCAGGGCTGCTGCGAAATAGGCCGTTGCCGGTTTGCCAACGATCTCGGCTTTTACTCCTGCAGCATATTCGAGCGCGCTGACATAGGCGCCCATGTCGATGGTCAAGCCATCCGGTTCCTGGAAGAAACGGTTGCGAGCCATGGCGATCAGCGGCAGACCGCGCATCAGCAGGCGGAACACCTGATTCATCGCCTCGAAAGTGAAATAGGGGCCTGCATCGCCCAGCACCACGGCATCCGGTTCGGTGGCACTGGGCCCCATTTCTTCAGCCAGATCCGGATGGATCAGGAAATGCGGGTGCAGGCCAAGAGCATGGACATGCTGAAGCGTGGCGCGGGCCGCGGTGATGATCTCGGATTCCTGCACGTCAAAGCCCATGGCCGCCAGCTTGTGCATGATCGTGGTGCGGGGGCTGCGGGTTGTGTTGGTCAGAAAGCGCATCGGCAGCCCTGCTGCGCGAAGCTGGTGCAGGGCTGCCAGGGAGCGCGGTATGGCGGCGTCTCCGGTATGCAGAACGCCTGCCAGATCGATGAGGATTCCCTGGGGCCGGGCAGGCAAGATAGCAGTTGCAGGCATCTTCCATCCTTCCTTGCATCAGATGCGCAAAATCAAGCAAGAATCGCTCTAGGTCTTGTCTACTTTAGACGGGAAAATCAGGGCGCCGCCGCGTATCGTGCCTCATTGACCCAGGATGTGGCTTTCCTTGATCTCTTCCATGACGACGTAACTGCGCGACTCCATCGCCATCGGCAGCTTGAGCAGGATGCGCCCCAGCAAATCGCGGTAGTCCCGCATGTCGGGAATGCGGGCCTTGATCAGATAGTCGAACTCTCCCGCAACCAGATGGCATTCGAGCACTTCGGGGACGTGGGCCAGTTCGCGTTTGACCGAATCGAAAATCTCCGAGGATTTTTGCGCCAGGCGCAGTTCCACAAATACCAGGATCCGCAAGCCAAGCGCCTGGGGGGCTACGCGGGCGTGGTATCCGGTGATGACGCCGTTGCGTTCCAGACGCCGGACACGGTCACTGACAGGCGTGGCCGAAAGGCTGATGCGCTGGGCCAGTTCGGTGATCGGGATGCGGGCTTCACGCTGCAGGATCTGGAGGATTTTCAGGTCCGTCTTGTCGAGTTCGATCATTTCACTGTCTTTGAAGTAGCGGGATGGATTATTCACTACATAGGCGGGAATTTTAGCTTTATTGCAGTGAAATTCACTGTTTGATGATCGATAGTATTTGCTTATCCTCTGCTAATTTAAGAGAAAACATTGAATATCTCTGTAGGGGCCGTGTCTTTTATCAATCACCTTGAATGAATGGAGCAAGATCATGTTTGTTGGCGTCCCCAAGGAAATCAAGAATCACGAATACCGGGTCGGCCTCACGCCGGCATCCGTGCGCGAACTGGTGGCACAGGGTCATCAGTTGCTGGTCGAGCAAGGCGCCGGTCTGGGCATTGGCGCTTCCGATGATGACTATCGCGCAGCGGGCGCCCGGATCCTGGCGAGTGCCAAAGAGGTGTTCGAGCAGGCCGAGATGATCGTCAAGGTGAAAGAGCCGCAGCCGGAAGAATGTGCCATGCTGCGTGCGGACCAACTGCTGTTTACCTATCTGCACCTTGCGCCGGATCCCGAGCAGACCAAAGCGCTGCTGGCCAGTGGTGCCGTATGCGTTGCGTATGAAACCGTGACGGCCGCGGATGGCTCGCTGCCCTTGCTGGCACCGATGTCCGAAGTGGCCGGGCGCATGAGCGTGCAGGCTGGCGCACATTGCCTGGAGAAGGCGGCCGGTGGGAGCGGGGTGCTGCTCAGCGGCGTGCCGGGTGTCGCGCCGGGCAAGGTCGTGATTTTGGGCGGCGGCATCGTCGGCAGCAACGCGGCACTTGTCGCGGCAGGAATGGGGGCCGACGTGACGGTGCTGGATCGCAGCCCGGCGGCACTGCGTCGTCTGGCGGCCCAGTTCGGTACGCAGGTCAAGACGGTTCATGCCAATCGGGATACGGTGGAAGCCGCGGTTTGCAGTGCCGATGTCGTCATCGGGGCCGTGCTGATTCCGGGCGCGACCGCTCCAAAGCTGGTTACCCGCGCAATGCTGCCGAAGATGAAGGCCGGTTCGGTGATCGTCGATGTGGCGATCGACCAGGGCGGCTGTTGTGAGACATCGCAAGCCACGACCCATGACGAACCGACTTTTGTCATTGACGGCGTGGTGCACTATTGCGTGGCCAACATGCCGGGCGCCGTAGCGCGGACCTCGACCTATGCCCTGAACGCCGCCACGCTGCCGTTTGCGCTGGCGCTGGCCAACAAAGGCTGGAAGGCGGCCCTGCGTGACGATGTGCATTTGCGCAACGGCCTGAATGTTTGCCAAGGCAAGCTGACCCGGCCGGAAGTGGCCGAAGCGCTGGCTTTGCCCTGCACGCCGGCCGAACAGTTGCTCTGAGTCCTGCACTCCAAACGGTCTGAACAAAAGGCACTTCCGGTTCGCCGGCGGTGCCTTTTCCTTTTAGCAGTCGTGCAGCGTGATCCTCGGTGCGGAAGCCATTCACTCCTGCAAGGGGCCCGCATGCAAGCGGTTCAGGGCGAGATTGGCTGCGGCCGTGCGGGTTTCCACGCCGAGCTTTTCGTAGATGTGTTCGAGATGCTTGTTCACGGTACGCGGGCTGGAGCCGAGGATCTCGCCGATATCCGGGCTGGTTTTGCCGCGGCTCACCCAGTACAGCACCTCGGCTTCCTTGCGGGTCAGCCCGAAACTGGCGATCAGGGTCTCGATCTGCGCAGCATCGTTTTCTTCGCGCAGCACCAGCAGCCATTCGCCATCGGCGGTCTGGTCATGCAGGGTGAGAATGAGGCGGCGACTCTCGCGCACGATGTTCAGCGGGAGTGCGTTGGTGCCGGAGGGACTGCTGGTGCTCAGCCAGTTGAGGATCGCCGACGGGGCGTGTTCGTATTCGCCGTCGAAGTAACTTGCGAGCAGGCGCCGCGCCAGCGGGGTCTGCCAGGTGATCCGGCCGGATTCGGGGCGTACCGCGATGGTGGCCTGGCCGAAGGCATCCAGTGCGCTGCGCGCCTGTTTCATTTGCCGTGCGCTGGCCAGGTGGCTGTGCACGCGGGCAATCACCTCGCCGGTGCGCACCGGCTTGGTCACGTAGTCGGCGCCCCCTGCATTGAAGGCTGCGACCACATGTTCGGTCTCGGTGAGCCCGGTCATGAAGATGATCGGAATATGGCGTGTGGAAAAATCGGCTTTGAGCCGGCGCGCCACTTCGAAGCCATCCATGCCCGGCATCATCGCGTCGAGCAGGATGATGTCCGGCAGACTCTGGCGGGCTCGCGCCAGGGCGGATTCGCCATTGATCGCGACCAGTACGGTGAAGCCCGATTCATCCAGCGCATCGTGCAGTACCGAGAGGTTGTCCGGTACGTCGTCGACGATCAGCACCAGATCGGCACTTGTGCGGTCAAGATTCAGGGGCGGCATCCAGACTCCTCTTGAGAGCGTTGTTCATGGCGTCAAAATCGAACTGGCCGAGCCATTCCCGTTGCTGTGCAACCCAGCCGGCGTGCCCCGCATCGTGCGCGGCGATCTGGTCAAGCACGCCGTGAATGCCACGCACATAGCCGAGCTTGATCTGCTGGGCGAGTGCTTCGAGCAGGGCACGCGGGGGTGGCGCATGGCTGGACCCGGGTTCCTCGCCGGAGCGGGGTGTGGCCGGGCGTTCCAGGGCGCTCGTCGCCCCGGCAGGATCTTCTCGCCATTCCAGCTGCAGCTTGTTGCCGATCCAGTCGAGCAATTCTGCCACGCGCACCGGTTTGAGGATGAAGTCCTGCGGATCCATGCCGGCATCGTTGTCCAGACCCTTGTCGAAAGCATTGGCGGAGATGATGGCGATATGTGCTGTCGACAGATGGCCGGCACGGATGCGGCGGATCGTCTCCCAGCCATCGATGCCGGGCATGGCCAGATCCATGAAGATCAGGTCCGGCTGGAAGCGTGGCAGTACTTCCAGGCATTCGATGCCGGAGGCAGCCTGATCAAGCTCGAAGCCGAGCGGGGCGAGGATGCTGGCGAGCAGTTCGCGATCAACCGCTTCGTTATCGACGATCAGGATGCGCCGGCGCGCGCCCGTGTAACCCGTGTAATGCCGGCGTGGCAATTCGCGCGCGGCCTGCGCCGAGTGCACCTGGGGCAGGAATAGGCGCACGGTGAACAAGGTGCCTTGGCCGGGTTCGCTCCTGACCTTGAGTTCGCCCCCCATCAGGTCGGTGAGCATGCGGGCGATGGTCAGGCCCAGCCCGGTGCCGCCGGCCTGCTGTCCTGAGCCGCCGCGCGAGAAGGGCTCGAAGATGCGCTCGATTTCTTCTGCCGCGATGCCGGGGCCGCTGTCCTCGATCTCGAAGTTGGCCATGTCGCGTGCGTAATTCAGGCGGAACGTGACATGCCCATGCCGGGTGAATTTGACGGCGTTCCCCAGCAGGTTGATGAGGATCTGGCGCAGGCGCTTTTCGTCGGCCCGCACCACGGCGGGAATCTCGCGGGCGTGTTCGAAGCGGAAGGCGATACCTTTGTTGCCGGCCTGCAGCTCGAACATGCGGGTGAGCTGCTGCAGCAGTTCGCGGAAATCCAGCGCGCGAACATCCAGCGTCAGTTTGCCGCCTTCGATGCGGGCGATGTCCAGGGTGCCTTCGATCAACGAGAGCAGATGGTCGCCGCTGCGCCGGATGACCTTGATGGCCTGCTGGCGATGCGTCGGGATGGTCGGATCGCCATCGAGGATCTGCGCATAGCCGAGAATGGAATTGAGCGGTGTGCGCAGCTCGTGGCTGATCGTGGTGATGTAGCGGCTCTTCGCCTGATTGGCCGCGTCCGCTACTTTCTTGGCTTGCTGCAAGGCTTCGTCGGTGAGCTGGTGCGAGGCGATTTCGCGCATCAGCAGATGGGTCTGGCGGTTGGATTCTTCCTGTGCAACCTGGCGGCTCTTGTGGGTCAGTACCAGCCACCAGGCGATGATGCCGCTGGCCAGCAACAACACGCAGAACACCTTGATGAAGACCAGCCGGAGGGCGGGCAGCAGGACAGCGTCGGCAAGTGTCTGCAGTTGCTGGTAGTAAAGCATGCCAAGCAGCGCTATCAGGGCCGTGACGATGACGGCCATCAGCAACAGATAGTGGCCGACTCCGGTATCCAGATACGGCCACATCGGCTTGGGCAGCAAGCGCCGCATGCTTGCCTGCCACTGCGCGGAGAGGCGGGCATCGGGTTTGCACAGATCGTGGCAGCGGGCATCCAGCGAGCAGCACAGCGAGCAGATCTGGCCCTGGTAGGCGGGGCAGTGCGCCATGTCCTCCCCCTCGTATTCGCGCTCGCAGATTACGCAGCGATGCGTGCCGCTGCTGCTTGGCTCACTCGGGTGGCGGGCCAGGTAATACCTGCCGCCGGTGGCCCAGGCAATCAGCGGTGAGGAGATCAGCGCCGAGCCCAGCGCGATGAAAGATGTGAAGGCCTGCGCATCGGCCCCGAACACGCCCAGATAGGCCAGGATCGACAGGGTGGAAGCGACCAGCATGGTGCCGACGCCGACCGGATTGATGTCGTAAAGATAGGCGCGTTTGAATTCGATGCCCGGTGGCGAGAGCCCCAGCGGCTTGTTGATCACGAGATCCGCCACCACGGCCACCAGCCATGAAATGGCAATGTTCGAATACAGCCCCAGCACCTGACCCAGTGCCTGGAATACATCCAGTTCCATCAGCATCAGCGCGATGGCAGTGTTGAACACCATCCAGACCACGCGGCCCGGGTGGCTGTGGGTAAGGCGCGCGAAGAAGTTGCTCCAGGCGAGTGACCCGGCATAGGCATTGGTCACGTTGATCTTGAGCTGCGAGATGACCACGAAGCTTGCCGTGGCTGCTATCGCCCAGCCCGGATGCGAAAACACCGATTCAAAGCCCACCAGATACATCTGGTTGGGGTCGACGGCACGATCAATAGGCACCGAGTTGCGGATCGCGAGATAGGCCAGCAGGCAACCGCCAAGCATCTTGGCCACGCCCAGTACCACCCAGCCCGGCCCGCCGACAAGTACGGCAGCAAGCCAGCGCTTGCGATTGGTTGGAGTCCGTGCCGGCATGAAACGCAGGTAATCAACCTGTTCGCCCATCTGGGTGATGAGTGCGATGCCCACGGTCAGTGCCGCACCGAACAGATGCATGTTGAAACCTGCACCATCGCCCTTGCTGCCGGCATAGCCGGCCAGTTCGCCCAGCACCCCGGGATTTTTTGCCAGGACGAAACCGAAAGGCAGGGCCAGCAGGATCAGCCAGACCGGCTGGGTCAGGCGCTGCAGGCGGCTGATCATGGTGACGCCGTGGGTCACCAGTGGAATCACCACCAGGGCACAGAGGAGGTAGCCCAATGCAGGGGGAATGTCGAAGGCGAGCTCCAGCGCATAGGCCATCACTGCCGCTTCGAGGGCGAAGAAAATGAAGGTGAAACTGGCGTAGATCAGCGAGGTGATGGTCGAGCCGATATAACCGAAGCCGGCACCGCGCGTGAGCAGGTCCATGTCCAGCCCGTAGCGGGCGGCATACAGGCTGATCGGCGTGCCGCACAGGAAGATGATCAGCCCCGTGGCGAGGATCGCCAGCGCGGCATTGGTGAAGCCGTAATTGACCAGCAGGGTCGCGCCGACGGCTTCCAGCACCAGAAACGCGGCCGCGCCGAAAGCTGTATTGGCGACCTGCCATTCCGAGAGTTTGCGGAAGCTCTTCGGGGTGTAACGCAGGGCGTAGTCTTCGATGCTTTCGTTGGCGACCCAGGTGTTGTAGTCGCGCCGCACCTTCACCACGCGCTGGATCGCGTCGCTATCGGTGCTGGCGGGCTGTGCACTGTGCTGGGGCTCGGCGCTCGGGTTCATCCCCGAAACGATGCAGACCCCGTGCCTGAGTTTGCAAGGCCCTGATTTTCAAAAACTAAACAGAAATTTTTGGACGTTTTTCAGCGTTCTGATGTAAAGGATGCACCAGTTTGGCGGCTGGGCTGACGTGGTTTTGCACCGTCAGCGCGCCAACAGGCTCTTTACCCAGGCACGTTGTTTGTTCTCGCGACGGGTCTTGAGCATCTGCTCGCGGATGCGGTCGCGCACGCTGGCCAGTGGCACGCTGCCTGCCGGCTGGATGTTCTCGCAGCGCAGGATGTGGAACCCGATCGGGGATTCCAGCACGCCCGAAATGCTTGCCGGATGCATCCGGAAAGCGGCTGCATCCAGTGCCGGGAACAGCTGGCCTTGCTGCACCTGGCCGAGCAGGCCGCCTTGCATGGCAGTGGGGCATTCGGAGTGGCGCAGAGCCTGTTCGGCAAAGCGGTCCGGGAACTTGCTGAGCAGGGCGTGGATCTGTTCGATGCGTGCAAGCGCTTCCTCGCGGCCATTCTCCTTGAGGTCCTCATTGATGGTGACAAGGATATGGCGCATGGTCCGGCGTTCCGGCGTCTGGAAGCGGGCGTGATGGAGGCGGTAGAAAATCTCCGTTTCCATGTTGCTCACTGGCGGAATCCGCGCCGAGACGGCTTCGAGCACGGCTTCCACGCGCAGATCGCGTTCCACATCGTCGCGGAGCGCCTGTTGGGTCAGGCCGTAGCGGGCGAGATCACAGACGAATTCGGCTTCGGTCGTGAAACGCGCGGAAATTTCGGCCACGCTGCGGGTGATCGCCTCCTGGTTGACCACGACATGTGCGGCTTGCGGGCTGTTGAGAATGCGCCGTTCGATTTCGCGCTGACGTGCCACCACCACGCTGACCTGCTGTTTCTGCTCCAGGCTGAGCGCTTCGGGCGCGGTCGAGAACAGCGCATGGGCGTGCTTGAGCGTGAGATAAGGAGAGGTCGCTGCACTGAGGGCAGCCGTTGGTGTGGCGATATCAGACATGAAGTGTTTCTTCCTGCAATGGGCTCTCCAGAGCCGTTTCACGAACAATCAGGGGATGGCCGGCGTAACAATGGAAATGCACGTGGTAAGCAATGCCGTCCGGACGGTCACGCAGCACCATGAGGATTTCGCCGCGTGATCCGGCCGGTACGCGAACCTCACCGGCAATGGCCAGCGCACGTTGGGTAATGACATGCTCGCGGGTTTCAAAACGGGAGTCGGCCCAGGCTTCGTCGAGCCCGATCAGCTCTTCCTCGCGACAGCCGACGATGCGGTTCTGATCCAGAAAATGTACCGAATAGATGATCTGGTCCATCAGGAATGTCCCGATATCGACGACCGTGCCGATGCTGCCCCGGCGTACCAGCAGATCCCCGCGCGAGCACCCCGGGAAGGTTCCGTCGTCACGCACGTTGCGGGTGACCCGCAAGGTGTCACCGAGATCCCAGCGGGGCTTCATGAACGTGCCTTGCCAATGGCCGAAAGGGGGATGGTGGTGATGCCGCGGGCACGTTTGAAAACGCTGAACACGCCTTCGGTCAGGGCGTCCGAGCGCACGAAATCCTCATAGGCGCGTGCGAGCAGGCGACGCCAGGTTTCATATTCGGGCACGTTGCCGGCGCCACGCAGGTAGTCATGAAAGCGTTGCAGGATGTGCAGGCGATTGACTTGCACGACGGCGGGGTCGTACTCGATGGCAAAGTAGGCGAGGAAATCCTCGATGCCTTCCAGCTCGGCAAGCTCGGCGGAAAACGCTTCAGGACTCAGGGTTTTGGTCGTCATGGTTTTTCCTTTGGGTTCAGCAGTGCTGGCATTCGTGCTGCAGGCCTTCGAAAAGGAGCATCAGTTCGGATTCATCAGGGGTGCGTTTTTTCAGATCGACAAAGCGGCGTACCAGCGTCAGCAAGAGGCCCGCCTCTTCATCAGCGAGCTGGCGGCCGAGGGCTGCGAAAACCGATTTTACGGCGCGCGTTCCCGAATGCTTGCCCAGTACCACACGATGCTGGCGACCCACCAGTGCCGGGTCGAAACCCTGATAGTTGGCGGGGTCCTTGAGCAGACCATCAACGTGGATGCCGGATTCGTGGGTGAATACGTTTGATCCGGTCAGGCTTTTCTGTGCCGGGATCGGCCGGCCGGACGCCTTGGCGACACGTTCGGCAAGTGCCGGGAAATCTTTCAGCTCGATACCGGAGTCGATGTCATAACACTGTTTGAGTGCCAGCACGACTTCTTCCAGTGCGGCATTGCCGGCCCGCTCGCCGAGTCCGTTGATCGTGGTATTGACGTGGGTGGCGCCGGCGCGCACGGCGCTGAGCGTGTTGGCGGTGGCCATGCCCAGATCGTTATGGGCATGCATTTCGATTTCCAGATCGCAAGTGCGGCGCAGAGCCTTGATGTCGCGGGCCAGACCGAAGGGTTCCATGACGCCGAGCGTGTCGGCATAGCGCAGGCGCCGGGCCCCGGCACGCTGGGCTACTTCGGCGATCTGGCGCAGGAAGGCAGGATCGGCGCGTGAGGCGTCTTCCATGCCGATACAGACTTCCAGGCCCAGATCGCGGGCGCGCTGGACCAGGCGGAATATTTCGGCGAGCAGCCAGGCCGGGTCACGCTGCAACTTGCTGGCCAGATGTTGTGCAGAGGCAGGGGCGGAGATGTCGATCAGGTGCGCCCCGAGATTGGCGCAGGCGGCGATGTCATGGTCATTCAGACGCGCCCAGACCATCAGGCGTGCAGAGAGTCCCAGCGCGGCAATAGCGCGGATGCTGTCACGTTCGGCTTCACCCATTGCCGGGATGCCGACTTCCATTTCGCGCACGCCCATGGCATCCAGACTGCGGGCAATGTCGAGTTTCTCGTCACGACTGAAGGCGACGCCAGCGGTTTGTTCGCCGTCGCGCAGAGTGGTGTCGTTGATGGTGAGCTGGCGGTTCATGGCACGGTTCTCGACTGGGACAGGCTATTCCTAGCAAGCTCAGTGCCATCTTCTGTAACCACGCCAGGAATCACTACTGGCGCGGGCTTTCAGGTTGTTGCGGACGTGATCCTTGAGGTTTCACCGACAGTTTTTTGAGGGGTTTGTGCCAAGTCAGGTTCGTATACGGCCATTGGGGCGCATGATCCTGTCGGAAATGTACCGATGTGTATTCTTGGCGCCGCAGCATCCTTCCCCGAGATCCCTTTTATGATCATAGCCCCCGTCGAATTGCTGGAACGTGGCGATGTGGCGTCTGTACGGGCGCACATTGCCCGGCTGCTGTCCGCCGGTGCCCGCTCTTTGCTGATGTTGGTTGGCGAGGAAACGGACTTCTGTCCCAAGGAATGGGATGAAATGCTGCAAGCCTTGCCTGTCCCGGTCTTCGGCGGAATCTTTCCGCGCATCGTGCTGGGGCTGCAGATGCATGCAGCGGGAGTTTTGGTGATCGGTCTGGCGTGCCACGCAGATGTCTGTATTGCGGAGGGGCTGGACGAGGTGGAACAGGGCTTCGAACACAATGCTTCGCACTATGCGGCTTTGCGCCAGTGTGGAACGGTGATGATCTGGGTGGACGGGCTGGCGCGCCATATTTCTGCGCTGATGGAGTCCGTCTTTGATGTGCTGGGTGCGCAGCCCTGCTACATCGGCGGAGGTGCGGGGTCGCTGAGTTTCAGTACAGGGGAGTGCCTGTTTTCCAATCGGGGCATGTTACAAGGGGCGGCACTGGTGGTTGGTTTGCCGACGCGCATGGTTCTGGGGGTGGAGCATGGCTGGGAGCCACTGGCCGGCCCCTTCATTGTTTCCGAAGCGCATGGGCACGAAATCCGCTCTCTGGATTTCCGTTCCGCGACAGAGGTGTATCGCGAGGTCGTGGAACCCCTGGCCGGACTGGTCCTGACAGAAGAGAATTTCTTTGGCATCGCCAAGAACTACCCGTTTGGACTGGAACGCTTTGACGGATCCTTTGTGGTCCGCGATCCGATCATCCTGGATGGAGACACCCTGATCTGTGTGGGTGATGTGCCCAGCCAGGCTTGCCTGCATGTATTGCGTGGTGAAGAGGCCTCGCTGATCCGGGCTGCCAGCACGGGCAGCATGCAGGCGGTCCAGATTGTCCAGGCGCAGGGACATGGCGTGGCCGGGGCACTGCTTGTGGACTGCATTGGCCGGGCCTTGTTTCTCGAAGATGGTTACGGCGAGGAACTGGCGGCTGTAAACGCTGTGCTGGTCAATGCCGGGCAGGCGCATACACCTATCTTTGGCGCCTTGACGCTGGGAGAAATTGCCAATCCCGGGGATTACAGCCTTGAACTCTTCAACAAAACTTTTGTTCTGGGGCTGATGCCTGATGCAAATGCCTGATCGCGATCCACAAACCGTGCGCCTGTTGTCGCTGCAATGTGAGTTGTCCATGTGCATTGGCACATCGCTGGATCTGGCGGAAATGCTGCACCGTTTTCTGGTGATCGTGACGCAGCGCTTGCATGTACGTGCGGTGCATGTGTGGTGGCAGGAAGATGGCCGGATCGAACGGCATGCCTATCCAGCCTGCAGCCTGGATGACTGGCTGGGCGAAGCAGAATGGCGTGAGCGGCTCGATAGCTTGCTGGTTGAACATTTCGACGGGGCAGTCCCGCTGGATTACCGGGACGGGCTGATCACTGCCCTGCGAGTAGGTGGGCATGCTTGCCTGTTCATCCAGCATGGCAAGGTGCCGGCCAGCGATGCCTCCCTGTCTGCCTTGCGAGCTTTGATGCCACGCCTGGCCCTGTCCTGCCAAGCCTGCTTTGATCATGCCCGCAGTCGCGCCTTGCTAGAGCTGACCCGGTCTCAGAACCAGGCGCTGGAGGCTGCTCGTGAGCACGCGGAGTCGGTTTCGCGCAGCAAGAGTGAATTCATTGCTGCCATCAGCCATGAGGTCCGTACCCCCCTCAACAGCATCATCGGGTTCGCGGAATTGCTGCAGCTCGAAAGCACCGGCAGCGAATTAAACGAGTATGCGAAAACGATACTGTCATCCGGACGGCAGTTGTATGCTGTTTTCAATGATCTGCTGGATCTGGCAAAACTCAATGTGGATCGGCTGGCACTGCATCCTGAGGATATTGATCTGGCGGAAATGTGCGCCGAGATATGGGCCACACATTCCCGGCAGGCTCAGGAAAAGGGATTGGGCGCCACCATGTCGATAGCCCGGGAGGTGCCCGCCCGCATGGTGGTTGACCCGGTCCGGGTGCGGCAGATTCTTAATAATCTGCTTGGTAATGCGATCAAATACACCGTCCAGGGCAAAGTCGGCATGCATGTACATGTGCTGGACGGATTGTTGGCATTTTCTGTTTCGGATACTGGTCCGGGTATTCCGGAAGCGGCACAACGAATGGTATTCGAGCGCTTCCAGCAGGCTGACAATGTCATGAGCCGGAATTACGAAGGGACGGGTCTTGGATTGAGCATTGCCCGTGATCTGGCCGAGCATATGGGGGGCGTGATTGATCTGGTTTCCGTCCCTGGCGAGGGGAGTACCTTCACGCTGCTGTTGCCCCAGGTGGATCCGGGGCTTGGCTTGGTCTAGGCCATCACCGTACAGGCGAAAGCCTGAGCGGGTTGGGGGACTTTCCCAGACAAATCGCCGGGAAGGACACGCAGAACCCGGTTTTTGGTGAAAAATGATTTTTGATTTAGCGCAAAAAATGTTGTGAGAGTCTGCTGAAGCGGGGGTTATCTAGGCGATGGCCTGGATAACCCATGCGCGGATGCAGCAATGAAGAGCGCGCAGGATCAGGGCAGACAAAACGACCGGGCGCAAAAAAAGCCGACCAACTGGTCGGCTTTTTTGACGACGCGCTGAATTACTGAGCAGCGGAAGCGTCAGCAGCCGGAGCAGAAGCGTCAGCCGGAGCGGAAGCGTCAGCAGCCGGAGCAACGGCGGAGGCTTCAACAGCGGGAGCAGAAGCTTCAACAACCGGAGCTTCTTCTTTCTTGCTACAAGCGGACACAGCCAGAGCGATCAAGGCGGCGATGAGGAGAGACTGTTTCATTGTTAGTTTCCCTTGCAAAAAATGAGAGCGGACAAGCCAAAAATCGGAAATCGACCATTTGGCCGATGCCGCAATTATAACAACCCAAAAAGCAAAAAGGGAACTGTTTGGCACAAAGACAGAATATGGAGGTTCTGTTCGCAATAGGTAGTTGCCCGAAGATCGCCTCGTCCGAAAGGGAAGCTGCCGAATATAGGCTGTTTGGCGTGCGGAATATATCTGAGGATATTTTGCATCTATTTGATTGTAATGTGTTTTGTTGGGTGGTTGGCTTGCAAAAGGTAGGTCGAGCGCTACAATCGGTGCCTTTTTACCGAATCTGGGGTATAGGGCATGCCTGTTGTGCTTGTTGAATCGTTGGATCACGAAGGGCGTGGCGTTGCACACCATGAAGGGAAGGTCATTTTCATAGAAGGTGGATTGCCGGGCGAATGCGTGGAATATTCCAGCTACCGCAAGAAATCTAATTATGAGCAGGCCACGACTTTGCGTGTGCTCAAGGAAAGTGCCCAGCGTGTTCGGCCGCGTTGCCAATTCTTCGGAGTCTGCGGTGGGTGCAGCATGCAGCACCTTGAGGTCGGTGCTCAGGTCGCCGCCAAGCAACGGGTGCTGGAGGATGCATTTCGGCATATTGGGCGGATCAAACCCGAGGTGGTGTTTCCGGCCATTTATGGACCTGCCTGGGCTTATCGTGACCGCTCGCGTTTAAGCGTGCATTTGGTTCCCAGGAAAAACACGGTTCTGGTGGGGTTTCACGAGAAAAAGAGCAGTTATATTGCAGATATAAGTTCCTGCGAGATTCTGCCAAGGCATGTCTCTGAATTGCTCATTCCCTTACGCCAGCTGATTGCCGGACTGTCTATCCCGGATCGAATACCTCAGGTTGAAGTCGCTGCGGGAAGTGATCGTACCGTTCTCGTCTTGCGCAATCTGTTGCCTCTGACCGCTCGGGACGAGAGCCTGCTTCTGGATTTTGGTGACAGGCATGGTGTTGGCATGTGGTTGCAGCCTGGTGGGCCGGATACGGTACGTCCGATGCGTAAGGATGAGGACAGATTCCTTTACTACACGCTGCCTGAGTTCGGCCTGCGCTTGCGCTTCAAGCCGACAGACTTCACCCAGGTCAACGTACAGATCAATCGGGTACTGATCCATCGGGCGATGCAATTGCTTGATCCGCAACCGGGAGAACGGATCGCGGACATGTTTTGCGGGCTTGGCAATTTCAGTTTGCCCATTGCGGCTCGCGGTGCTCGGGTGACAGGGGTGGAAGGACTGGCCTCCCTGACGAAACGTGCTGGCGAGAATGCTGCATTGAATGCGTTGGCGGATCGGTGTGAATTCCGGGTTTCCAACCTGTTTGAAGCAAATGCCCAAAGTCTTGCAGCGTTGGGGCCGTTCGACAAAATGCTGGTCGACCCTCCGCGCGAAGGGGCCATTGCCCTCTGCAAGGCACTTGGGGAGGATGCGCCACGCAGGATCGTCTATGTTTCCTGTAATCCTTCCACACTGGCGCGCGATACGGCGGTCCTGCTGCATGAGAAAGGCTACCGCCTGAGAGGGGCGGGGGTAGCCAACATGTTTCCGCAGACCTCCCATGTCGAGTCGATTGCCCTGTTCGAGCGCTCCTAGGGCGGCAACAGTAGATATGAAAACGCCCGCAACTGCGGGCGTTTTCATTTGTATCAGGCGCTTGCGTCAGTCCCGGTTGCCACCAAAGATGCCGAGAATCTGCAACAGGCTAACGAAGATGTTGTACAGATCAAGATATACAGCGAGGGTTGCGCTGATGTAATTGGTTTCTCCGCCGGTCACGATGCGGTTCAGATCGAACAGCAGCCATGCCGAGAAAAGTCCGCAGGTAATGACGGTCAGGGCCAATTGCAGAGCCGGCAGCTGGAAGAACAGGTTGGCCAGACTGGCGACGATGATCAGCAGGGTCCCGATGAACAGGAACTTGCCCATGCCGGAAAGATCGCGCTTGATCGATGACGCGAGAGCCGACATGCCAAGGAAAATCACGGTCGTGCCGCCTGCTGCCATGGCAATCAGGGTGCCGCCGTTGGAAAACTGCAGGGTCCGCTCCAGTGTAACGGAGAGCATCAAGCCCATTACAAAGGTAAAGCCCAGCAGCAAGACAACGCCGGTAGAGCTGTTGCGGAAACGCTGGATGGCGAACATCAGGCCAATCATGACACCAAGCATCAACAGGGGCCCCATCAGCGGACTGCCCCGGAACATGCCGGCGAAGTGCATCTGCATGCCGAGCCAGGCGCCTGCTGCGGTCGGGATCATCGACAGGGCCAGCAGGTTGTACGTATTCCGTAAGACCTTGTTGCGGCTTTGTGCCAGATCGAGCGAAGAAGTATTAAGAGTGCGGTCCATGCAGGGGTCCTCCATGCGTTTTTAGGATTAGCGCCCATTCTGGCGCCTGTTGCGTTGACAAGGCAAGTCTGCAGAGGTTCCCGTCAGGATCGGAATGAGCGCGGCCTGGGTGTTTCAGAACGGGGCCGATCGACATGTTAATGGATGATCGGCCCCGTTCGGAAAGTGCAGGCACCAGATGCCTCAGAACGCTTTGCTCAGACTCAGGACAGTCTGGTCCTTGGCAATGTTGGAGGCCGAGGTGGTGTTGCTGATACTCAGGAAGTTCTTGTATGCGTCCGGCTCGCTGGAGCCATTGTAGGTCAGGCTGACCGACCACCCTTGAGGCAGGGCACGGGTTACCCCGGCTTTGTAGTAAGTGATGTCCAGTCCGGTGGCGTTGGCAATTACCTGGCGCCCGATCTGACCGTTGAGATTCCAGCCTTCGGCCACGTCGTAGCTGGCGTTCAGCTCGTAGAAGTAGGAGCCGCGTGTGCTGCCGGTCACGCCTGCGGTCGAGTCACCCGCAAAACCGCCGCCGACTGGAGAGTTGTTGGTGCTCCAGCCGAAGTATTCGGTGAGGGTCCGGCCGGTCTTGAAACTCAGCCATTGGTAGCTCATGGAGACATAGGCTTCGGCCGTATTCAGGCTGTTCGAGTCGTTGTAACCAGAAAACGCGGATTTGTTCCAGTTGGCGCCTGGATAGGCGTAGTAGATCACGCCGAGATCGTAGCCGACCGTATCGGCGATCTTGTTGCGGTAGCCGCCGTAGAAGTCGGTCTCCGCCGATGCGCCGGGCAGCCAGTGATCGGAGACATTGGACGTGAAGAAGCCTGCGTACAGGCCCGTGGCGTGATCGGCTTCGACGCCGAATTGCACGGCGGGCTTGCCCCAGGTTTGCGACTGACCGCGGAAAATGTAATCGCTGACCAGGCTGACGCTGCTGGGGAAGCTCCAGTCGGAGGTGACTGCCGGGGCGGGCGTCTCTTCCGCGTGAGCAGGCAAGGCCAGGCTCAAGCCGAGGAGGGCGATGGCGGTGGGGATGCTGCGTTTGGCGAAGGTGAACATGTTTCTTTCCTGTCAGAAAAGGGGTGGAGAAAGGGTCAAATGGCACACACGGTGTGGTGTGAGGGGGCTTCGTTGGCCGGCAGTACCGGCGTTTCCGGGGATTGCGCAATGCCCGGCGCATCGCTGTCATCCTTGAGATCAACTCCGGTACGACCGAGTTGACGCGCGCCGGCAATCAGGAAGGCGAGCTTGCGTGCTGCTTCCGGGTAGACCAGGCCTTCCGGACGGACATTCGAGATGCAGTTGCGCTGGGCATCGGTCAGACCGACACGTGGCCCGGAGGTGAGGTAGATCCCGAGGCTGTCCGGCGAGGACAGGCCTGGGCGCTCGCCGATCAGAACCGCAACCATCCTGGCCCGGAGCAATTGGCCGATTTCGTCACCGAGTGCGACACGTGACTGGGTGGCGATCACCACCGGGAGGGTGCGCAGCTCTGGAAAATAGGGCAGCAGTGCTTGCATCAGCGGCAAAGCGTGGCTGTGTGTGGCGAGCGAGGAAAGCCCGTCGGCGACCACGAAGACCAGTGGCAGGGGGCTGGTGGCAACGTTCTGGAGCAGGCTTGCGCTGGCGGGTGCGAGGCGCCGGCCCAGGTCCGGGCGGCGCAGATAGCTGGCGCGATCCGGTGCCTGGCTGGCAACGCACAGGCTGGTGAAGCCGGCCATCTGGAACGCGTGTGCCAAGGTTTCGACATCCAGGGGCTGATGGACGGCATCGCGCGCCTGAGCGTGGGCCAGACCGAAACGCAGGATCTCGGCGGTGGGCAGGCTCACGCCGCTGCGCCCCAGCGCCAGGCGGGCATTGGTGAGACTGCGCAAGCGGGTCCACGGATCCGGCGTGCAGAGGTTCTTCGTCATGCGTGCGCTCCCCAGTTAGTTCCTGCCATGGCCAGCAAGGGTTGCTGTTCGGTCTGGGGCAGCAAGTCGCCGTGGTAATCGGCAATGCCCATGTGCTCCAGCCATTCCTCGAACTCGGGGGCGCGGCGCCGGTTGAGCACCCGGCGCAGGTAGAGCGCGTCGTGGAACGACGTGCTCTGGTAATTGAGCATGATGTCGTCGGCGCCGGGCACGCCGATGATGAAATTGATGCCGGCCACGCCGAGCAGTGTGAGCAGGGTATCCATGTCGTCCTGATCGGCTTCGGCATGGTTGGTGTAGCAGATGTCGCAGCCCATCGGCAGGCCCAGCAGCTTGCCGCAGAAGTGGTCTTCGAGGCCGGCGCGGATGATCTGCTTGCCGTCATAGAGATACTCCGGGCCGATGAAGCCGACCACGGTGTTCACCAGCAAGGGCTGGTAACGCCGGGCAAGACCGTAGGCGCGCGCCTCCAGCGTCTGCTGATCGGCTCCGTGATGCCCGTTGGCCGAGAGTGCGCTGCCTTGTCCGGTTTCGAAATACATCACGTTGTCACCCAGCGTGCCGCGCTTCAGACTGCGCGCGGCAAGCATGGACTCTTCAAGGATTGCTGCGGTGACCCCGAAGCTGCTGTTGACCGCTTCGGTGCCGCCTATCGACTGGAATACGAGGTCCACCGGTGCGCCTTTTTCGATGGCGCGGATCGTGTTGGTGACATGGGTCAGCACGCAGCTTTGGGTGGGGACCGCGTACTGTTCGCGGAATCCGTCCATCAAATGCAGCAAGGTGGTGATGGCGGGCAGGCTGTCGCTCGCCGGGTTGATGCCGATCACCGCGTCGCCTGCACCGTAAAGAAGGCCGTCGAGCATCGAGGCGGCAATCCCCCGCGCGTCATCCGTCGGATGGTTGGGCTGCAGGCGGACGGCAAGCCGCCCGCGCAAGCCAAGCGTGTTGCGGAAACGGGTGATGACTTCGCATTTCGCGGCCACCAGGATCAGATCCTGATTGCGCATCAGCTTGCTGACGGCAGCCACCATCTCCGGCGTCAGGCCGGGGGCGAGTGCAGCGAGGGCCACGCCATCGGTTGCGTCCGACAGCAGCCAGTCGCGGAACTCACCAACCGTGAGACCGGCCACGACCGAGAAAGCCGCCGCATCATGCTCATCGATGATGATGCGGGTGACCTCATCTGCTTCGTAGGGCACCACCATTTCCTGCAGGAAATGCATCAGCGGGACTTCGGCCAGAGCGATCCGGGCCGCCATCCGTTCTTCCTCGGAGGCGGCGGCGATTCCGGCAAGCAGATCGCCGGAGCGTAGCGGGCTGGCCTTGGCGAGCAAGGTTTTGAGGTCGGCGAACACATGACGCCGGACACCTACGCTGGCGGAATACTGCATTTTCCTCGGGCTCCAGTGTCTAGAAGGTTTGAAATAGGCGTGACGCGAAACGGTTCTGACCTGGCGCACCGATAAAGATCGCGGTACGGCAAGGCGGCGGGCAAGGCCAGAACCTGTTGTCTGCGCCTCTTACTTGGTCTCGGCCGCCAGAGTCGCCATCGGCGCGGCCGCACGCTGGGCGTGGGTGGCGCGGAAGTAGCCATACCCCGCCATCAGGATGCCGGCGAATACAACGGCCAGCAGCGGGTTGAACCAGGTCACGGTGATCAGGCAGATCACGGCCCCGCCCAGTGCGATGGCCGGGAAGACCGGGAAGAACGGTGCCTTGTAGGAACGGGTCAGGTTCGGCTCGCTGATGCGCAGCTTGAACAGCGAAGCCATGCTCAGGATGTACATCAGCAGAGCTCCGAAGACCGACATGGTCACAATGTTGGCCGTGAGTGTCTGACCACCGAAAGACAGCAATTCATCACTGAAGATGGCGGCAATGCCGATCACGCCGCCGGCGATGATGGCGCGGTGCGGGGTCTTGAACTTGGGATGCACCGCACCGAGCCAGCCGGGCAGGTAGCCGGCGCGGGCCTGGGCGAAGATCTGACGCGAGTAGCCAAGGATGATGCCGTGGAAAGAAGCAACCAATCCAAACAGGCCCAGCCAGACCAGCATGTGCAGCCAGCCGGAAGATTCGCCGACGATCATTTTCATGGCTTGTGGCAACGGGTCGTTGATGTTGGCGAGCTTGGTCCAGTCGCCTGCGCCGCCGGCGAACACCATCACGCCGATGGCCAGCACAACCAGGGTCAGGATCCCGCCGGTATAGGCGATCGGGATCGAGCGCTTCGGATCGCGAGCTTCTTCCGCGGCCATGGCTACGCCTTCAATTGCCAGGAAGAACCAGATCGCGAAGGGGATTGCGGCAAAAATGCCGGAGATCGAAGCCAGCGAGAAACTGTCGGAACCCGACCAGCCACCCTTGGCAAAATTGGCGAAAGAGAAGCCCGGCGCGACCACGCCCATGAAGACCAGCAGTTCGAAAATGGCCAGTACGGTGACGCACAGCTCGAAAGTCGCCGCGATGGTCACGCCTGCGATGTTCAGGGCCATGAATACGATATAGGCGCCCACGGCAGCGATCTTCGGATCCAGTGCGGGGAATTGCACGTTCAGGTAAGCACCGATGGCCAATGCAATGGCGGGCGGTGCGAAGACGAATTCGATCAGCGTGGCCATGCCGGCGAGGTAACCGCCAGTGGGGCCAAAGGCGTGATAGCTGTAAGCGAAGGGGCCGCCCGCTTGCGGGATGCTGGTGGTGAGTTCGGTGAAGCTGAAGATGAAGGTGCCGTACATCAGCGCCACGGCGATGGTGGTGATCAGAAAGCCGAGCGTGCCGGCCGAGGCCCAGCCGAAGCTCCAGCCAAAATATTCACCGGAGATCACCAGCCCGACGGCGATGCCCCACAGTTGCCAGGTTCCGAGACTTGCCGCCAGACTGTGCGGCGTTTGAGTTGATCCACTCATGATTGACTCCAGTTGAGTTGGTTTGGTGAGCGAATCGTGGATCAAAGGCCCTTGTCGCGCGTATCAAGATTTGGCACGTCA
The DNA here is from genome assembly GCA_018262235.1 of Pseudomonadota bacterium. Classification (GTDB taxonomy): domain Bacteria; phylum Pseudomonadota; class Gammaproteobacteria; order Burkholderiales; family Rhodocyclaceae; genus Uliginosibacterium. The sequence continues at coordinate 10,448 of JAGTRY010000033.1, read as the reverse complement.
CTATCAGGATTTGGCACACATGCCATTACGTGTCCGGCGCACAGCTTCAATGCAGGCTTGCACCAGGCCAGGGCGCCGGATCCCGCATGACGCCGGTCAATCGGTCGCTACAGGCCCTGTCATGCAATGTTCAGGCCCGGTACGCCACTTGCTTATGGCTAAAGTAATAGAAGTGTCGAGATCGGCTGTCATGAACCTGCTTGCTGAGACTTGGGAAGATCCCCGGGTCCTTGTTCCGGATACCTGCGTGCGTCGTGTCAGTCGTGCGCGCGACGCGGACGAACATGCCCTCAATCTTTCACAGTGGGACCAGCGCTACGACCAGCTCTCTGCCGGGGCGTTCGAGGGCGAGGTCATGGAGCTGTGGCTGCCGAAAACCCAGATTTTCGTGGAGCGCGCCAATCGGCAGTTGCGTCAGACCTGTGCGGCCTGGCACGAATCCGTGTGGTTTGGAATCCCGGCGGCGGAAGACGGCATGATGTGGATGGGTAGCAAGCCGCTTGCCGCCGATGCCGTGTGCGTGCGCGATGGCGGTGTGGAATTCGATCTGATGACCGCGCCCAATTTCGATCTCTACGGCATTGTCGTGGATCGTCCGGCCTTCGCCGAGTATCTTGAAGAAACAACGCGTCTGGATCTGGATCGTGTGCTTTTGCAGCGCGACGTGATTTCCCTGGTTCCTGCCCGCAAACATCGTCTTTGCGCCACCCTCAGCAACATCCTGACGGATGCGGAATTGGCCGGAGATGATCCAGCAACGCTGCAGGCGCGGGTTTTCGATGTGCTGGTGGATGTCCTGCAACAAGGGCGGGCCAGTCCTCCTGCGGCCCGGCGTTGCATCTCTTCACGCCAGCAGATCGTCAGCCGTATCCGTGAGCAGGTGCTTGCCCGGCCCGACGAAGCTCCCTCCATACCGGACTTGTGTCGTGATCTTCATGTCAGCCGCCGGACGCTGCAGAACAGTGTCGAGGAAGTGACGGGCATGTCGCCACTGGCTTTCATTCGCAGCATCCGTCTCAACGAGGTCCGGCGTGCCCTCAAGCAGGGCGATGCCAGCATGTCGATCTCGGCAGTGGCTTATACCTGGGGCTTTACGCACCTGAGCCAGTTTGCGAAGGATTATCGTCAATTGTTTGGCGAACTACCTTCCGAATCCAGGCTTCCTTTTGCGGGTTGATCTGCCGTCATGGGCGTCAAGCCCATGAAAAAGGCCGGAAGCTCCATTCTTGCTGGATCTTCCGGCCTGTTCCGGACGTTGCCGTCCTTCGTTCTGGCGGAGGCGGTGAGATTCGAACTCACGGATGTCTTTCAACATCGCCGGTTTTCAAGACCGGTGCATTCAACCGCTCTGCCACACCTCCAGAAACTTTCGCGCTGGGCGCGCATTGTGCCTTCGAGGACTGAAGCTGTCCAGTGCGTGACGGAAGACAGACTGCTGCGGATAAAATTTCAGGCGTGCTTGGCATCTGCCCAGCAATTGGGTGTTTCGTAAATCCGTACGTTTTCCAGCGTGAGCGCCTTGTCACACAGTTCGTTGATGTGAGGTTCAAGTAATTCGAAAGCCTTGGCGGCAAGATTTTCGGCGGTCGGGACGACATCAAGCACGACGGTCTTGTGGTCGGGCAGGCTGCTCAGGAAATCAAGGATCAATGTATCGCCCTGATAAACCAGAAAAGCATGATCCCAGCGGCCGACAACATGCTCATGCATCAGGGCCTTTACTTCGGAAAAGTCCAGCACCATGCCGTTGCGTGGATCTCCATCCATCCGGGTTATGTCACCGGAAACAGTGACCTCCAGTGCGTAGCGGTGGCCATGCATGTGCCGGCATAAGCTGCGGTGGTCGGGGATGCGATGCCCTGCATCGAATTCGAGACGGCGAGTGATGATCACGATGAATGCGTGTGGAGAGAGATGAGGCCGAATTGTAGCCCATGAAAATAAAACCCCGCCCAGTACGGAAACTGGCGGGGTTTCGGGCCTGCGTCACGGGAGATGATCTCCCGGAAGGATTACTTTTCCTTCTTCTTGGCCTTGGCTTCTTTTTTCAGGGTCTTGTACAGGTCCGACTTGTGGGCACGCAGGTATTCGATGACTTCGAAGTCATCCTTGCGGATCTTGTCGATATCGATCTGTTCGATGTGCACCAAGCGGAGCAACGCTTGTACCGGGCGGGGAATATTGCGACCGCTTTCATAACGTGAACCACCGCTTTGGGTAACGCCCAGTTCAGACCAGAACTCGGATTGGTTGAGGCCCAGTTTGCGGCGAATTTCGCGTACATCGATGTTTTCGACGGTTTTCATGTAAATTCCTTGTCAGTAGTTGGAAGTACGGCACAGAGGGAGTTTGGCCGCCTTGCCGTTTAAGCCCTTGTCTTTCGAACATGCCGGGAGCTTGAAATTGACCTATGACTTTGGTTATAGGCTTCACTCAGTATAGATCAATAATTCGACGGCATTCAAGTAGCATTTGTACGTGTTTCGTACGAAAAGTTCGGTGCCGAGCGTAAAAAAATGTGAATAAGTCAATTAGGTGGTTTGGTAAAGAACTGTGCGGAAGTCGGGGCTTGGGATAAAATCGCGCCTTTTCCTGTTCCGGCATTACAAACTTCAAGATGGCGCTGATAGTTCAGAAGTACGGCGGTACCTCGGTTGGCAACCCTGAACGCATCAAGAACGTGGCCAAGCGGGTGGCCCGATCCTATGCAGAAGGACACAAGCTGGTCGTTGTCGTGTCTGCCATGAGTGGCGAAACCAATCGCCTTATAGGTTTGGCTAAAGAAATCCAGCCCAATCCGGATCCTCGAGAGCTGGATGTGGTGATTTCCACGGGTGAACAGGTGACGATAGGCCTGCTCAGCATGGCTCTTCAAGCCGAGGGACTTAAAGCCCGTAGCTACACCGGTTCACAGGTTCGCATCCTGACGGACAATTCGTTCACCAAAGCACGCATCCTGAAGATCGATGAAGATCGCATGCGGCGTGATCTGGATGAAGGATGTATCGTAGTCGTTGCTGGCTTCCAGGGGGTGGATGACGCGGGCAACATCACGACACTCGGTCGTGGCGGTTCGGATACGACCGGCGTGGCACTGGCGGCAGCCTTGCATGCGGATGAGTGCCAGATTTATACCGATGTCGATGGGGTCTATACGACGGATCCGCGCATCGTGCCCGAAGCGCGCAAGCTCGATCACATCACGTTCGAGGAAATGCTCGAAATGGCGAGTCTTGGCTCCAAGGTCCTGCAGATTCGTTCGGTCGAATTTGCTGGCAAATACAAAGTCAAATTGCGCGTGCTTTCGAGCTTCCAGGATGGAGGTGAAGGCACACTGATTACATTCGAGGAAAATGACAAGATGGAACAGCCGATCATCTCTGGCATCGCGTTCAGCCGCGACGAAGCCAAGCTAACCGTTCAGGGCGTGCCGGATCGCCCCGGGATTGCCTATCAGATCCTTGGGCCTGTGGCTGAGGCAAACATCGATGTGGATATGATCATCCAGAATGTTGGTCAGGATGGCACGACCGATTTTTCATTCACCGTACCGCGCGGTGAATATGATCGCACGATGGATATCCTGTCAGGCGTCAAGACGCACATGGGCGCGCGTGAAGTCCGGGGTGACCGTTACATGGCCAAGGTTTCTGTCGTTGGTGTCGGTATGCGCTCACATGTCGGGATTGCCAGCCGCATGTTCCGTACCCTGGCGGAAGAAGGAATCAACATCCAGATGATCTCGACTTCAGAGATCAAGATATCGGTGGCGATTGACGAGAAATATCTCGAACTGGCTGTGCGTGTGCTGCATAAAGCGTTCGAACTCGATCAACCTGCTGGTTGAGATTGACGAGCTAAAAGGGGGCAGCTAGAATGCGCCCTCTTTGCGGAGAGTTGGCCGAGTGGTCGAAGGCACTCCCCTGCTAAGGGAGCAGACGGGCAAAACCTGTCTCGAGGGTTCGAATCCCTTGCTCTCCGCCATCCCTCTATAAGTCTTTGAGGGATAAAGAAAACCTGAGAAATCAGGAGCTTCTAGCTTTCATTCTGGGAACAAAGCCGGGAACACCGGTAAAATTCTCAGGATGAAAGACCTAGAAGATATGTCGAAAATCCGCCTTGAATGGCGCGGAAAATTGTGGCGATACAAGGTTCGTGTTCCTACCGAACTTCTAGCCCACTACTATCCCGAGAAGTACCACGTATTCACCACGGCAGAACCAGACCAAGAGTCGGCCAGGGTTCTCGCTTGGCATTGGCTCGCCCAGCTCAAGCAGGATCACGCGGAGCGGCGCGGGCGTCTGAGCACCTCCGCTGTGCGGGCTATCGTCGAGGCCAGTCTGACCGCGCAGAAGAAGCAGGCAGACGCTTTCCGTAAGGCCAATCCCGAGGCTTTCCCTGATCCCGAGGAGGGGAGCGCATTCCTTGAGCGCATGCCGCTGACGGATGTTGAGCACGAACGGCACGCAATGGCGGCGCGAGCGGACACTCTGCGTTCCTTGAGCGATGAGCAGCGCGAGGCTATCAAGGCGTCTGCACGCCGGATGCTGATGGCCGGGGATGACACGGTGCGGCGTGATCGTGAATGGTCGCTGGCGTTCCTTGCCGTCTCTGAGGCACGGCAGGCCGGAGTGACGGGCGAGGCGCTGGCTGTCCCACTTCCGCCTGACAGTCACGGGCCGCTGACTGATGCTGAAGGGGATTGGCTTGAGGCGCGGAACCGTGCCACGGCGGACCGCCTAGGCAGAGCCGCAGGGCGGAATCAGTGCGACGTCATCAAGCCCTACGCAGTCCGGGCCGCATTGGAAGTTGGGCTGCGGGTGGATTGGGCTTCCCCTGCTGGCGTTTCTCTGTTGGCTGAATTGCTGTCCATCTTCGCGGAAACATCGGAGATCGTGGCGCGGCGTGATCGTGGCCCATACACGGAGACTCCTGCGGCCCCTGTGCTGGGGGCAAAGGACGCCAAGCGGGGCGTCATGCTCTCGGATGTTCTCAAGGACTTCATGGGGCGTCAGGCTGTGGGGACGTCGATGTTCAAGAAGTACAGCACTGTCCTGCCCATGTTCTTGGAGCAGATCGGCGACCGTCCCATCCAGGACATCAAGCAGCGGATGATCGATGGTTACTTCGACCTCCTGTTGTGCTTGCCTCCGCATTGGGCCGATGTGCGGAAGAAGAAGGGGCTGACAGTTCCCCAGATCGCAGCGCAGGAGTGGCCGAAGTGCCTTGCGCCCAAGACGTTCAAGAGTTCGTATATCGCGGCGGTGCGGCCCCTGCTGAAGTTTGCCAAGCGGACATACGGGGACGAGGGATGGCCGGGACATCTGACAGTCGAGGGGATCGAGTATCGAGGCGACCGGGAAGAGGATGAACGTAAGCAGCGAGCCATCAGGCCCGACGAGCTGAGGCGTCTGTTCAACGGTGTGGAGTGTGCTGCCTTCGCTGCCGACCCGGCGCTGCATGATCAGTATTGGTTCCCCCTGATTGGCCTTTATACGGGCGCTCGGGTCAATGAGGTCTGCCAGCTCAATCCGCAATGCGACATCCGACAAGACGCGGAGACTGGAATCTGGTTCTTTGACATCACGGACGAGTCCGAAACTGCCGAGGGCGTGAATAAGTCGGTGAAGAACGAGCGCTCAAGGCGTCCCGTGCCGATCCATTCCAAGCTGCTTGATCTGGGGGTTCTCCAGTACGTCGAGCGGGTCAAGGCGCAGGGCGCGGCCTTGCTGTTTCCGGAGTTTCCTCCCTCGAAGGGTAAGGCGTCGGCTGCGGCTGAGAAGTGGTTTCGGCGTCACCTTGTGGCGCTGGGCCTGCGGGATGAAACGCCGAAGGCGTGCTTGCTCGGCTTCCATGCGTTCCGTCATACCTTCATCACGCAGTCGGAGTACGCGCAGGAGTCGCGCTACGGCCTGATTACGGGCCATGCCGGGATTGAGCAGGCGACACAAAGCCCGGTTGGGGAAGGGTACCCTATCAGTTTCTTCTTTGTCCTTGATGAGCCGAAGTCTTGGCGCTTGCCGTTTAGGCGGCTGGATACGCTGCTGTCTGCTCAAATTGATGACAGCGTTGAAGCCCCTGTCGATCTGACCTCTCTTCCTGCCCAACGGTGGCCCGAAGCCCCCGGCGATGCGGGTGCGGTCTTTTACGGTCACGGCACAACAGCCGCCATTCCATACGCCTCCGGCACATAACACTACATCCCATGACGTCCTGAGACCTCTGGGAAGGCCCAACCCTTCCGGGCCTCTCCTTGTCCGTCATGGGATGCACTGGATCAAGCTTGGATCGGCATAGTCTTCTGCGACCATCTGGGATCATGGCCTTCTTGAGGGCTGAACGTAGCTGGTGCGTTCCGATACGGATAACGTCCTGCCCCTGCATGATCTGATTGGTAAAGGACGACACGGCAGGCCGGATGAGTTCCGGGACGCGTCCATACTTCCCGCGCACTGCATGGCGGAGCATCTGACAGGTTTGCTCACCCCTGACCATGACACGTTCGGGAAGGTGAGGATCGAGAGGGCAGACAGGGGCGTGGCAAGTGTCGTACTTAGGGCATTGTTTCATAGTGATTCCTGGGAGTAGTCGAAGGGGCGAAGACCTCGCGGGAGTCGCATAGGTCTTCGCAAAGGCCCGCCCGAGTTGCAGCTCCTTTTCGGCCCGTTTGCGCCCTCCTGGCATCTGGGTGTGCATCTCTCATGACGGCAAGGAGTACCGGACATCCCGACATCAAGGCCCGTCCTGTTCCTCCGCTATGGGGGGCAGTGATATGACCTCCTGGCCTTAGAAAACTCCCAAAATTTCCGTGAGCTATATTCTCCCCGCCGCGCAGCCTGATTCCCCCCGTATGGGGTCGGCGAGGTGCAGGCAGGAAGCACAATGGGGACGGGGTGGGGTCTTGAGGTCGGAGAGATCGAGGACGGGCGATGTTCTCCCGGAGCACCGAACAACTTGATCAGTAACTCATGGGAATTCCAATGAGTTACGCAGGACGTCCCTCGCCTGCCCAGCCTGTACGAAAACGAACGGTTATGGACACCCCCTCGCACCATGTCCATAAAATAGCTTGACGCAGTTTCGGACATACCTCACAATTCGTACATCCTTTCCGTACATAGGTGTTGCCATGCCCCAAGCCTCGCCCCGTGTGTTCGCTTACTGCCGCGTCTCGACTGCCGACCAGACCCCCGAAAATCAAGTCCAAGAGATCAGCCGAGCCGGGTTCAGCCTGGAGCCACGCAGGATCATTACTGAGTGCATCAGTGGTTCAGTTCAAGCCAGCCAGCGCCCTGGCTTCTCGAAGCTCAAGGACAAGCTTGAAGGCGGGGACGTCCTGGTAGTGAGCAAGCTGGACCGGCTAGGGCGTAACGCAATGGATGTCCGCGAGACCGTCGAAGAACTCGAAGCGCTCGGGGTGCGGGTCCATTGCCTCGCGTTGGGTGGCGTCGATCTGACCAGCCCAGCAGGCAGGATGACCATGCAGGTTCTAAACGCGGTCGCAGAGTTCGAGCTGGACCTGCTCAAGGAGCGGACACAAGCAGGGCTTGAGAGGGCCAAGAGCGAAGGGAAGACGCTGGGACGTCCCGCGAGTCTCAGTGATGCTCAGAGGGTCGCCGTATTGAAGCACCTGAAAGATGGTGCCAGCGTGGCCGGGATTGCCAAGGACTTCAATACCAGCAGGCAGACCATCATGCGAATCCGGGATGGTCAAAGTGCTTGACGGTGGGGGCCGATAATGGGAACATTCTGGCCTCGTTCTTAGAGGCCACTTCGCGGAAACCCGCGTTGCAGCTAGAAGTCGAGAGAGTTAGGGTCCGTCCCTTGCTCTCCGCCATAGAACTTCAAAGCCCTGATTTCACGATCAGGGCTTTGTTTTTTGTATCTTTGCTTTGGCTCTAGCCGTGCGTTTGGTATCGCAGGCGGCTCCCGAGCTCCCCGCGATCTTTACGGTCATGTCCCTGTTTTGGGCTTGAAGATCTGAAGATGCATCTGTTCGTGGCTGGGAAGGGCTCCGGCGCGCCAGCGAAGGACGCGCAGGCGCTGCTGGCGTAGCAGTGCCTCTGCGCGATCATGCAAGGGGACGCCTGCATCGCGTTCGATGAAGATTACAACCGCGGGTATGAAATCCTTCTTGCAGAGAACGAAATCGGCTTGCACGCGCGGTGGAGGCGGGGCGTCTGGATCGAGGAGTCTGACGATATCGACGCCCGCCAGAATCGGGGTGTTTGGCAAACTGGTGCGCAGGAATTGGAAAACTTCCTGCGCCGTGGCATCCAGCAAAGGTTGTCGATGCCTGGTCTGTACGGGATGCGCCTGGGCTGGCGGCGGCGTTTCTGCCGGTGGTTTGTTCGGGTGGGCCAGCTTGACGGGACGGGGAGCAGGGCTGGGTGTAACGGAAATCTGGTCGATCTCTTCGCGCTGGGCCATCAGCAAGGCGAAATGCTCGGCATCGAATTCATGGCGGTGGGCAAAGCGTTCCTGCCACACGCGCCAGGCACGGAACAGGAAATAGCCCATCACGCCGAGTAACGCCACCAGAATCAGCACGCCCACGTTGCAGGTCTCCGCGAATTTTCCGGCATTGTAGCGCCGCAGTCCGGTGCGGGCCGGCTGATCGTCACGGCATGCGGGCCGGCTGTCTTATTGGCCGGCAAGGTCGGCGAGGATGGGGCAATCGGGGCGATGGTCGCCTGCACAACATGCGGTGAGCTGGCTCAGCGTATCCACCATGCCTTGCAGTTCGGCAATGCGGGCCTGGAGTTCCACGATATGGGCTGCGGCGATTTTCTTGACCGCCGAGCTGGAACGTTGTCGATCCTGCCACAACCCGAGCAGTGTACGGATTTCGTCCATCGAGAATCCCAGTTTGCGACTGCGCAGGATGAAGCGCAGGGTATGGACATGGTGCGGGGCATACACGCGGTAATTCGCCGCAGTCCGTGGGACGCTGCCCAGCAAGCCGAGTTCCTCGTAGTGGCGGATCATCTTGATCGATACGCCGCTATCCACGGCGGCTGTTCCGATATCGACGAAGCCTTCCTGCAAGGCTGCAGCGTGTTCGATGAGGGGTTTCATGCTTTTCCCTTTGTGTGCTCGGGGCGCCAGCGTTTGAGCAAGAGTGCATTCGTCACCACGCAGACACTCGAAAATGCCATGGCCGCACCCGCGATCACCGGGTTGAGCAAGCCGGCGGCGGCCAGCGGAATACCGATCAGATTGTAGATGAAGGCCCAGAACAGGTTCTGACGGATCTTCGCGGTGGAGCGACGCGAGATGTCGATAGCATCAAGAACCCGGCGCGGGTCGGCCTGCATCAGGGTGATGCCTGCAGTGCCCATGGCGACGTCGGTCCCGCTGCCCATGGCGATGCCTACATCGGCAGCGGCCAGGGCAGGGGCATCGTTGATACCGTCCCCAACCATTGTCACGATGTCATGCCGGTGATGTAGTTCACTTACGATGCGAGCCTTGTCGGCCGGCAATACTTCGGCGCGAACATCCTCGATGCCGAGTTGCCGGGCGATGGCCGTGGCACTTGCAGCATGGTCCCCGGTCAGCAAGACCGGGCGGATGCCCGCAGCGAGCAGGCTGGCAATGGCGTCGCGTGCTTCAGGACGTGGCGTGTCACCGAAGGCAAGCAGTGCCAGCAGCTTGGGCGTGTCAGTGATTTCGGCCAGCCAGGAAACGGTATGCCCCTGGTCTTGATGCGTGGCCGCCTGGGCCGTGAGCATCTCGCGCTCGAAGCCTAATTCTTCCATCCAGCGCAGGCTGCCCAAGGCGTATTCGTGGCTGCCCACGCTACCGCGGATGCCGCGTCCGGCCTCCGCCTTGATGCCGCTTGCCACGGGCAGGGTGAGGCCTTTTGCCGCAAGCATCACTGCATGTGCCAGCGGATGCTCGCTGCCCGCTTGCAGCGCAGCGGCAATCTGTAGCCCGGATGGAATCTGCAGGCCGGAATCCGGGAGCAGGACTTCATCCGCGCCCGTTCCCGGATTCTGCTGCGCTGTATCCGGGCTACTCTCAAACGCCACCAGTGTCGGCTTGCCGAGCGTCAGCGTGCCGGTCTTGTCGAAAGCCACAACTTTTACGCGATGAGCAATTTCCAGCGCTTCTGCATCGCGGATCAGGATGCCGTGACGGGCGGCCACGCCGGTGCCGGCCATGATTGCCGTGGGGGTGGCCAAACCCAGTGCACAAGGACAGGCGATCACCAGTACTGCCACCGCATTGAGGATGGCTTGCTGCCAGTCCCCTTGAGCAAACCCCCAGCCGAGCAAGGTGATGAGGGCGATGGCCAGCACGACCGGAACGAAAACGGCAGCGACGCGATCCACCAGATGCTGGATCGGCGCCTTCTTTGCTTGCGCGTTTTCAACCAGTTCAATGATGCGCGCCAGTGCTGTCTGCGCTCCAATTGCCGTGGTGCGCAGCGCGATCAGGCCTTC
>JAGTRY010000032.1 GCA_018262235.1 Pseudomonadota bacterium | reverse complement strand
ACCAGAATGAGGCCAGTACTGTGGGAGCGGCGTCCACGTCGCGAAGTATTTGAATTTGTAGGAGCGGCTATCAGCCGCGAAGCTTTTAAAGGACTCACGACTAATGCCCGAGTCTGGAGCAGCAGCAAAATAGCCGTCACCCTGGTACAGGCCAGAATGAGGCCAGCACTGTAGGAGCGACGTCCACGTCGCGAAGCATTCGAATTTGTAGGAGCGGCTATCAGCCGCGAAGCTTTTAAAGGACTCACTGCTAATGCCCGAGTCCGGAGCAGCAAAATAGCCGTCACCCTGGCACAGACCAGATGAGGCCAGCACTGTAGGAGCGACGTCCACGTCGCGAAGCATTCGAATTTGTAGGAGCGGCTGTCAGCCGCGAAGCTTTTAAAGGACTCACGGCTAATGCCCGAGTCCGGAGCAGCAAAATAGCCGTCACCCTGGTGCAGGCCAGGACCCATAGATTGGAAAAGAGATTCGGATATGAGCACTCAAGAAAAGATCTACGTCGCCGGCCACCGTGGCATGGTCGGCTCCGCCATCGTTCGTCAGCTTCTCGCTCAGGGCTTAAGCCCGGAGTGTTTGGTTGTCAAAACGCATAAAGAGCTTGACCTCACCGATCCGGCCGCTGTCCGTGCGTTCTTCGAGGCCGAAAAACCCACCCAGGTCTACCTCGCTGCAGCCAAAGTCGGCGGCATTCACGCCAACAATACCTATCCCGCCGAATTCATCTATTCCAACCTGATGATTGAAACCAGCGTCATTCACGAAGCCTGGCGCGCTGGCATCAATAAACTGCTGTTCCTCGGCTCCAGTTGCATCTATCCGCGCGCAGTGCCTCAGCCCATGCGCGAAGATGCATTGCTCACTGGTATTCTGGAACCCACCAACGAGCCCTATGCCATCGCCAAAATCGCCGGCATCAAACTCTGCGAGAGCTACAACCGCCAATATGGCGTGGATTACCGCAGCGTGATGCCCACCAACCTCTATGGTCCGGGTGACAACTACCACCTCGCCAATAGCCACGTACTGCCTGCCATGATTCGCAAATTCCACCTCGCCAAGCTGGCGATGGAAGGTGATATCCAAGGCATCATCGCCAACGAACAGAAATACGGCGAAATCCCCAAAGACATCAAGGCGATGATCGGTCTGGACCCCGAAGCCGCCACCATTACCCCGAGCTCCGTCATCAGCCCACGCAACGCGGTGACCCTCTGGGGCACCGGCACGCCCTATCGCGAATTTCTCCACGTCGACGACATGGCCGCAGCCAGCATCTACGTGATGAATCTGGACAACGCCACCTACGCCGCCAACACCAGCCCAATGTGCAGCCACATCAATGTTGGCTATGGCACGGACGTGACGATTCGCGAGGTGGCGGAACTGGTCGCCAAGGTCGTGGGCTACAAGGGGGCGATTGAATTTGATGCCACCAAGCCGGATGGCACGCCGCGCAAGCTGATGGATAGCTCACGTTTGAATGCGCTGGGGTGGAAGGCGGCGGTGGAGCTCGAAGCCGGTATCGACAGCGCATTCAAGGCATATCTGGGATGAACGCCTTTCCTTGCAACTTGAAACTTGAAGCTCACAAAGTGAGCGTTCTTGGAACTGAATTTATGAATGCGCTGGGGTGGAAGGCCGTGGTGGAACTGGAAGCAGGTATCCAGCAAGCGTTTGAAGCTTATTGCGGAAACTGAGGCAACAATGAATACCAGCACTGAGAAGAATTCTTTGAATATTTGGGCTGCTGGAGTTTTGGCGCAGCTTGACCAGATTCAGGCGCTTGCCAACCCCCGTTCAACCGCTTTTTCGCACGATCCAACGGGCTTGGGTGCCCAAATTTCACGGCGCGTTCTTGCGATGCGGATTGCCTGCATGACGGGGCGAAGAGCCGCATTCCCGCAAGAGTCAATGTATCCGTACGACACATGCTACGAACCTCTTGAGGGCGCTGGCTCCATGTCAAATGGTGAAACTCCGGAATCGGTGCTGGATTTTAACGATGCCGATCGACAGGGCGCCGTCAGATTTGATTTCTGGAAATTCTGGGAAGACGAAGAGCAGCGCAAGATCGTCTACGAATTTCTTCCTTCCGGCTTGGCCAATACCGAGGGTGGTCAGGCGCTATTTGAAGGCATCCTGTTGTCGAAAATGCAGTTAAAAACCGCATATACAGACTACGTCGCTTCTGCTGCGAGCCGTCTTGAGCTTTCGGGCGACTATATCGGCGTCCATTATCGGCGCGGCGATAAAAAAGTCGAAACCCCCTATGTGCCAACAAGCAAGTATCGCGAAGCGATATTGCGTTTGGTGCGGGAAACCGGGATCAAAAAGGTGTTTCTGGCATCTGATTCTCCAGCGGCGCTTGAAGAGCTTGATTTGGAGTCAGCCGGGGTCACGGTCGTTTTTGATCACGAGGAGATACGCTACAACAACGCCAACCATCGATTCCTGATGCAGAATCAGGATAAGGCCGTTCAGGAGACGATGACGGCTATCAAGAATATCTACTTGCTCGCTGGGGCAAGAAAAATAGTCGGCCAGAACAATGCGCACTTTGCCACGCTTGCCGCGGCGATGATTTCGTTCCGCGATTTGACCATTGATCCCGGAGTTCTCATCCCCGGCGAGCTCCTGATGAGCAGTCCGCTAGTGGCCGCAAAGTATAGGGTGAAAAATCTGGCGAAGCTCGTGATTAAAACCCTGTTCCCGAGCCTCACGCTCAAGGCTAAACGTAAAGCCTAAGTGATGAGAAATAACATTGTATTTGTCTGGGATAACTTTGGCCCCATTCACGCAGATAGAGCCTCTGCTGTTGCACAGAGCCTGACCGGGGTTGGTCAAGTGACCGGAGTTGAGTTGTTTGCAAAAAGTGACACTTACGACTGGAAGCCCGAGGGAGGAGAGAGCTTCAAAAAAGTGACCATTTGTCGCGGCGCGGCTCGTGATAACGGATTGATCTCTTCGCTCAGAAACTGGTTTCGCCTGCAAAAAATACTTTGGCGGAACTTGGGTTCAGCCTATTTTTTTTGCCATTACGAGAGGCCGTCAATATTTTTTAGCGCGGCGGTGCTCAGGTTGATTGGCCAGAAAACGTACGTCATGAACGACTCAAAGTTTGATGACTATGAACGCAATTTGTTCAAAGAGTTTTTCAAGTACGTTCTCTATATCCCCTACCGTGGGGGGGTGGCCGCAAGCACTCGCTCACAGGACTACATGCGTTTTCTTGGTGTACCAGAGAAAAATATTGCAACCTGTTATGACAGCATGTCGATCTCCCGGATCAGGAGGTCTGCGGGGTGTGAGCCGGCGCCAAATGGCGCGGCCTATGGTGATCGACACTTCACCGTTGTTGCGAGGCTGGTCGAAAAGAAAAACCTGTTTTTGACGCTGAGCGCATATGCAGAATACGCCAAGAACAGTACATCCCCGCGCAGATTAAAAATTGCGGGCAACGGCCCCCTGGAAAGTGCGCTGAAGCAGCATGCGGTGTCTCTCGGAGTCAGCGGTCTGGTTGATTTTATGGGATTCATCCAGGCTGAAGATGTTGCGCGATTGTTGAGTACAACAGTAGCCCTGTTGCTGCTAAGTACTGAAGAGCAGTTTGGCAATGTGGTTATCGAAGCCATCTCAATGGGCTTGCCATGCATTGTTTCCACAGCATGTGGCTCCCGGGATCAATTGATCAGGTCGGGCGTCAATGGGTTTGTTGTCGAGCCGGATAACGCAGAAGGCGCTGCTTACTTTATGTCCCTGATTGCGCAAGATGAAAGTCTATGGCAGACCATGGCCAGGGCTTCCAGCCAGATGTCAGCCAAGGCGGATGTTTCTTGCTTTGTTGAATCGGTAAGTAGATTGATTCGTGCCTGACTGCACCATAATTTTTATTATTTAGATAAATGCATAATCACTCTGTTTTTGTAGCCGCTGCCTTGCCGCCGCCAGTTCATGGCCAATCCGTTGTTAATAAGGCGGTCTGCGATGAATTATCTTGCCGTGAAAAAACCGGCGTGACGGTCTGTGATATCAGTCCGGGCCAGTCTAAAAGAGGGGTTAATTACCACTTGCGAAGAGTGTTTAGCGTACTTAAAGCAGCCAGATTACTTGTTTTAGGTGGCGTAAAACGCAGTCAATGTGCGTACTTTGTCTTGGAGTCAGGCTATGGTGTTGTCTACAATATATTTTTGATTACACTGGCTCGCCTAGTTGGTCGGCGTGTTTTTCTTCACCATCACACTGCTTTTCATTCTTTGGCTTATAGCCGTGTGTTCGCGTGGGTAGCAAAACTGTGCGGGTATGATGCGGTTCATTTTGCTTTGTGCGAGGGCATGAAGTCCGATCTGCTGAGGCATTATCCGCACTTGAATGAAGTCAGAGTTGTGAATAACGCAGTCTTTGTTTCAGAGTTTCAAGTGACAGAAAAACGCAGGTCAGATAACACGTTTATCCTCGGGCACATCTCAAATTTATGTGCAGAAAAGGGCACGCTGACTGTATTCAAGACCTTCGAAGCGTGCTTTGAAGCCAAGCTTGTATCTAAGATCATCGTGGCGGGGCCGGTGACCGACATTGAAACCGAGATAGCGTTGCGTGCACTCCAGCTGAAATATGGTGATGCCGTCCAGTATCTTGGCCCGGTTTATGGCGATGCAAAGCAGCAGTTTTATGCAGATATCGATGTCGCCTTATTTCCGAGTCAGTATCGGTTTGAAGCACAACCCCTCGTCGTACTTGAGGCTTTGCAATCAGGCGTTCCCATACTGTCCACCTCTCAGGGCTATATCGCGGACCTGCTTTCCGATGTTGGGCTGGTGATGCCGAGCGATCCAGATATGTATAAGGCCGCAGTGATTGGCTCGCTCACGCATTGGAGCAGTGAGGGCGGCACCTTTGATGCCGTGTGCAATCAATCACGCCTGCACTACCAACATTTAAGAGGCGTTTCTTCTGCACAGTTTGCAGGGATGATTCAGCTACTACTTGGGGGTAATAGTGCGCTGGCTCAGTGATAGCGTGAAGTGGGCCGCCATTGCGAATATGGCAGCGCAAATCATTGGCATGCTTGGCCAGCTTATTTTTATTCCGATATATCTGCACGCATGGGGCGGCGAAAAATACGGCAGCTGGATGATTTGTGTCGGCGTCACTGCGTATGCGGCAATTCTCGATTTCGGCGTTTCACAAGCAGCCTCAAATGAAATGATTGCCTCGATTGCCAAGCGTGATCAAAAAACGGCGCAAATATGGTCAAGTCTCGCATTTTGGGTCGCAATAGGTATGTCCCTTGCCGTGGGATTAATGGGCATTTGTGCTGCACCCTATGCAATTGATTTTCTTGGAAACAGGCTCGGAGCAGGTGATTCTTCTCAAGCACTTTACTTTTGTGTCGTGATTCAACTGGCGTTGTTGGTCACGTTCAACATGTACATCTGCTTGATTCGTGCGGCCGGCGCCAACGCGACCGCGTCTTGGATCTCTGTTCTCGCCATTTTTCTCGAGGTCGTCATTCCTCCTTGCATAGCTTTGGGAGGGGGGACGCTTGCTCAAGCCGCAGCAGGTTTAGTGGTGCCAAGGCTTCTGGGCTTGGTGATATGTGGCTATGCGTTGCGCGCACTGGCACCTTGGGCAACAGTTACCGTCGCGTCACGTGAATACCTTGTACGGGCAAAAGAAATTTTGATCCCTTCTGCCGCGAATCTATTACAGCCAGGCGGAGTTGCACTCTTTCTTCAGGGGTCACTCGTCGTTATTGGAAGCATGTTGGGACCGCAAGTAGCCGCTGCGTTCGGTGTTGCCCGAACAGTAAGCCGCTTGCCCTTTCAGCTATGTTATGTGTTCACTCGCGCGCAGATGCCGAACCTTACCAAGTCCATATCAGCCTCTGATAAAGAAGGGTTTTTAAGGTCGTTTAAGCCCGTGGTTCTGATTTATTTTTGTTTGACAGTCCCTATGTTATTTTGCTTTGCAATTTTTGGGGAGTGGTTTCTGCGTGCCTGGACGCATGAAACCTTGAGCTTCTCCTTTGCCTTGGTCGGGGGGCTTGCATTGTGCAGCGTACTGCACTCAGGTTGGCATATGCTGAGTGCTCCTTTGGTGGCTAGAAATCTGCACGGCGGATTTTCTGTCGCCTATTTTGTTCTGGTTTCAGTTTCTCTTTGCGCGCTTAATGCTATGCCCAATCTGGCGTCCTGCGTAGCCTTGATAGCAATCATGGAATTTTTTGCGCTGATTGTTTCGTGGCGGCAATTTAAGTCTCTTGTTTTTTTAAGGTTTTAAATTCTAATTTTTTTAGTCCTTGAGCTTGTCCTCTGGGTTAAGAGTTGTGTTTTTTAGGTGGATATGTGGTTGCTGGTTTTGTTTTTGGCGGCGCGGGCGTGGTCCTCAAAATTTGGCCGATAGGATTTCTATGTTTTTAATGACTATTTCTTTTTTTTTGCAAGGCGCCATTCATGGGGATGGTGGCGGTGACTTGTTTAGGTTGATTCCAGTCGCTGGTTTTTTTGTTGCGGCGATAGCTGGGGTTGCAAAAAAAAATATCTCGATTAATGTTTTTGTTCCTCGGGGTATTGATGTGATGTTGTTTGTTTTTGTTGTTTTGTCTTTTGTTCCGCTTTTCTTTGATTCGCTTGTTGGCCCTTCTTTTTATGCCGTTCTTTTTTTTATGACGGCATATTCCCTGTTTTTTTGTTCGGTCGCTTATGGTTTGAATGCTGCTGTCGACTCGTTTTTAATTGCTAGCTTGGCTGTGCTTGTTCTTTCTGTTGTCACGGACTTTTCTGGGCTTGCAAGTGCCTTGTCCGTAACGAGAACTGAAAACGGGTTGCTTAGGTATATGGCTTTGGGCGCTCATCCGAACTTGGTTGGTCATAATTTCGGACTGGCGACTGTTGTTGCTTTGTCTAGATTTGTGTGTTCTTCTGGGTGGAAAAATAGTGTGATTTATTTGTTTTTGACGGTGTTGTTTTTTGTTATGCCGTTGGCTGCAAGTTCACGCGGCTCTATTTTAGCCGTGGCTGTATCTTTTTTCTTTTGTGTTGTTTACTTGAGGTTATGGAAGGGCTCTCTGTCTGGGGCGGTGAGCCGCCTGATTTCTTTTTGGCCGGTTTTTGTTTTGCTGGTTTTTGTTGTTGTAGTTTTGAAGCATGAGTACATTTTTGATCTCCTTGAGTTTGATACGGCTGAAAGAGGTGTTGGTAGTGGAATGACGGGGCGCGGGGATAATTGGAAATTGATGATCGATCTTATTTTTGATTCTCCTAGAGTTTTGTTTTTGGGGGCGGGTTTTCGCACGTGGGATGATTCTTTTTATGGGTATGCTACCGATAGTTCTTATTTGAATTTGATGTGGGAGATTGGGGTTTTTGCCGCTGCTTTTGCTGTGTTTGTTCCGTTGCTCGCTTTAAAAAAATGTTTTTTCTTAAAGCCTAGTTGCGTTTCAATATTGGTTGTTTTGGTATTTGTGTATATGCTTATCGAGGCATTTGTTGCTCGTTATCTGTATGGGGTTGGAAATCCGGCGACTTCTTTCTTTATTCTTTTGCTCATGTCGGTTAATCATTGGGAGTTTTTTGTTAAAAATAAATAGTCTCCGGGTGAGTCGGGACTGTTCTAATCTTGGTGTTGATTGGGGTGTTGGCTTTGTGAAGGCAGATCCTCGCTGTTGTGCAGGAGGTGCGCCTCTTAAGTGCTGGGGTTGTCAAATTCGATGGAGTGATATGGATGGGGCCTTCTATTTAGTTAGGCCGTTTAAGAGCGGATACGCTCTGTGAGTTGGCGGTGGTGGGGATATTGTTTAGTAAGCCCACGACTTTCATTTGATGGAGGTGGTATGAAAGTATTCGTTGTTGTGGCGACGAAGGGGCGTGCCGCGGAGACCAGTATTCTCATGGATTTCCTTGAGCGCCAAACAATGCTGGCCTCACGCATAGTGGCCGTGGGAACTTGTTCCCAAGATTTGGACGGACTGGAGCAGCACTCACTGAGTCGTTCGGAGGTTGTAAAGCAGATCGTTTCTGATCGCGCAGGCTCTTCGGTGCAACGCAATGTTGGTGTCGCTTGGGTTCTGGAAAACGAAGCGGATGTTGATGACGCATTGTTTGTGTTTTTTGATGATGACTTCCGGCCGGAGAGGCATTGGTTGGAATGTTGTCGAGCGCAGTTTTTCGAGAATGCAGATTTGATCGGCTTGACGGGGCATGTCTTACTTGATGGGGCCCGCTCCGGTGGCGTCTCGGAACTGGAGGCTAATCAAGCCTTGGAAAATTTTGTGCGGATGGGCTCCAAGGGGGCGGGGCGGCTTTCCGACTGTTTCAGTTTGTACGGCTGCAACATGGCTTTGAGGGCGAGTATCTTTAGGGCTCATTCATTTGATGAAAATTTGCCGTTGTATGGATGGATGGAGGATCTCGATCTGAGCCGTCGCGCAGTAGAAAATGGTGGTCGCCTAGCCAGTTCTGGTGCGTGTATTGGTGTCCATCTTGGAGCTCAGAGAGGTAGGACAAGTGGATTTAGATTTGGTTATTCACAGGTGGCGAATCCGATCTATATTTGTTTTCAGGGGCGGCTCTCGGTCTTTTGCGCAGCATCTTTTGTACTTCGTCCATTCGCTTCGAATTTGATTCGGTGTTTTAGGAATGAGAAGCATGATTATCGCGGCCGTTTGAAGGGTAATTTGATTGCGTTTTTGGATGTGCTATCAGGTAAATCCAGTCCGCTTCGTATTCTTGATTTTTGAGAAGAGAGTTCCGCGTTGCGAGTCCTTATCCACGGTATTAACTTTTCCCCCGAGCTGACCGGCATCGGTAAATACACCGGTGAAATGGCCCGGTGGCTGGCCAGGATAAAAGGGGCCAGGCTCGACTTTTCTCGCTTGATTTCTTGAGTTTGAAATTGTGTTGTTGGGTCGGATTCATAGGGCCAGTCTGCATGCCTTGTCTTTGAAGCGCCTGCTTGGCAAATGGCGGCGGGCTTGGTCGCTACAGGGTCAGGTCTTTCAGTCAAGCGGTCTTAGGGCTCAGGACTAAGGTCTAAGGACCTGGGACTGAGTCCTGTGGGCGCGGGTGTTTGCGGTTCGCTAGGCGCCTTGCGATTGAATTGTTTATGAAAGGCTGTTGGGTATGACTTTGCCCGCCATGCAGTTGGCTGACTTTGCCGAGATTACGCAGTTGATCGCAGCTGCACGCGCCCGTGCGGTGCAGGCTGTCAATACGACGTTGATCGATTTGTATTGGCAGGTGGGGCAAGTCATCAGTCATAAAATTGCTCAAGCGCAGTGGGGCGATGGGGTGGTGGCGCAGTTGGCGGCGCACCTGGCTCAAACGCAGCCGGGGCTCAGGGGTTTTACGCGTAGTAATTTGTTTCGAATGCGCAAGTTTTATGAGACATATCAGGGTGATGAAGTTGTCGCACCGCTGGTGCGACAACTGCCGTGGACGCACAACCTGATCATTCTGAATCAGAGCAAGCGAGCGGAGGAGCGGGAGTTTTACCTGCGGCTGGCTATCCATGAGCAATGGGGCAAGCGGGAGCTTGAGCGGCAGTTCAAGGCAGCGCTGTTTGAGCGCTCTGTGCTGAGTCCTGCAAAAGTGACACCACTGGTGGCACAAATGCATCCGGAGGCGCTGGATATTTTTAAGGATAGTTATCTCGTGGAGTTCTTGGGCTTGCCCCAAGGCCACGCAGAGGCCGATTTGCATCTTGCCTTGCTGCGCCATCTGAAGGATTTTCTGATCGAGTTGGGGCGGGATTTCTGCTTTGTGGGAAGTCAGTATCCGTTGCAGGTGGGTGGGCGCGATTTTGCGTTGGACCTGTTGTTCTTCCACCGGGGGCTGAATTGTTTGGTTGCCATTGAGCTAAAAATTGGGCGCTTTGAGCCTGAATACTTGGGCAAGCTGGGCTTTTATCTGGAGGCGCTGGACCGTGATGTCAAAAAGCCGCACGAGCAAGCTGCCATTGGTGTGCTGCTGTGCGCCAGTAAGGATGATGAGGTGGTGGAGTACGCACTCAGCCGTAGCTTGTCCCCCGCTTTGATTGCTGAGTATCACACTCAGTTGCCCGACAAGGCTGTGCTGCAGGCGAAGCTGCATGAGCTGTATCTGCAAAGTGCGCCAGAGGCTGACGCTGGCAATATGCAGGCGCTTTCGAGTGAGTAGGTTCATGAAAATCGTGGTTTACGGCATTAACTTCGCTCCCGAGTTGACCGGCATCGGTAAATACACCGGCGAAATGGCTGATTGGCTCGCCGCGCAGGGGCATGAGGTGCGGGTGGTGACGGCGCCGCCGTATTACCCGGCGTGGAAGGTTGACGCGCCTTATTCGGCATACAGGTACAAGGTGCAAGACGGCCCTCTGGGCCTTAAAGGCGCTTCGCTTCAAGGGAGCTCAAAACCTTGTAGCGCCGAAGGCGCGGCCTTGCAGCCGCGTAGCGGCGACCTTGAAGCGGCAAAGCCGCGCCTTGCGACTTACAAAGTGTGGCGTTGCCCGCTGTGGGTGCCCGGCAAGGTGAGTGGGGCGAAGCGGCTGGTGCATCTGGCTTCGTTTGCGCTGACGAGCCTGCCGGTGATGTTGCGCCAGGTTTTCTGGCGACCGGATGTGGTGTGGATGGCGGCGCCCGCGCTGATGTGCGCGCCCGGCGCCTGGCTCACGGCGCGCCTCTCTGGCGCGAAGGCGGTGATTCATATTCAGGATTACGAGGTGGATGCAGCGTTTCAGCTGGGCTTGCTGAAGAGCCCGCTGGCGCGCCGTTTTGCGCTGTGGTGCGAACGCACGCTGCTGCGTGGCTTTGATGTGGTGAGCACGATTTCTGGCCGGATGGTGGAGTTGGCGAAGGACAAGGGCGTTGCGGCGGAGAAAGTGGTGTTCTTCCCGAACTGGGTGGATCTGGCAGCGATCACTCCCGGAGACCTAAGTGAAGGGCAAAGGCTTCGCGACGTAGACGTCGCTCCTACAAATGCGCGGGTAGCGAGTGGCTATCGGGTTGAGCTCGGCATACCGGTGGATGCAGTGGTGGCGCTGTATTCGGGGAATATGGGAATGAAGCAGGGGCTGGAGGTATTGCCGGCTGCGGCAGCGCTTTGCGCTGAGCAAGCAAGTCTCAAGATGCAAGACGCAAGTTGCAAGGAAGGTATGCGCGCCTTTGGCGCGGTGGATTCTACTTGTAACTTGAAACTTGATACTTGCTACTCGGGTTTGCCTCCTCCTGTGTTCTTCGTTTTCTGTGGCCAGGGCGCGGGCAAGGCTGTGCTGGATGCGGCGTGCGAGGGCCTTGCGAATGTGCGGCTGTTGCCTTTGCAGCCTTTCGAGCGCCTGGGCGAGTTACTGACGATGGCGGATATCCATCTGCTGCCGCAGCGTGCGGATGCGGCGGATCTGGTGATGCCTTCCAAGCTCACCGGCATGTTGGCCAGTGCCCGCCCGGTGGTGGCCACGGCGCAGCCGGGTACCGAGTTGGCGGATGTGGTGGCGAATTGTGGTTTGGTGGTGGAGCCTGAAAACCCGCAGGCCGTGGCGGAAGCTGTGTTGTGGCTCGCGGGGGATGCCGAATTGCGGGCCCGGCTGGGTGCGGCTGGGCGAGCCTATGCCGAACAGTATCTGGATCGCGAGGTGGTGTTGGGGCGCTACTGGGCGATGATCAGGCCTGAGGACTGAGTGGCAAGACGGGCTGGACGGGCTTTGAGTTTCAAGATGCAAGTTGCAAGTAGCAAGGAAGGCATGTGCGCCGATGGCGCGGAAATTTTAACTTGTGTAGCGCCGCAGGCGCGATCTTGTAGTCGCGGAATGACGATCTTGAAGGCCCCGGTGGGGCTGCTCTTGTTACCTGCAATGCCGTAGCCGCTTTACGAGCCGTCTTGAGTGATGGGGGCGCTGTTGTGCTATTTTCTGGCTATGGTTAATACATGCTGGATGGGACGAGACGTATGAATCCGGATGTTCGCTGGAAACAGCGGTTTGATAATTTTTCAAAAGCACTTGTCACCTTGCAGAAGGCGGTGGAGCTTGCGGCACTGCGGCCTCTTTCTGAGCTGGAGCAGCAGGGCCTGATTCAGGGGTTCGAGTTCACGCATGAGCTTGCCTGGAATGTGCTTAAAGATTTTCTTGAGGAAAAAGGAATCTCAGGCTTGATTGGCTCGCGCGATGCAACGCGTAGCGCTTTCAGGAATGGTCTGGTCGAAGAGGGCGAGGCCTGGATGGATATGATCAAGGATCGCAACCTGACTTCTCATACCTATCATCAGGTGGTGGCTGCGCGCATTGCAGACAACGTGCTGAATCGCTTTTACCCCGCATTTCAGGCCCTTCATGCACGGCTTGAAGCCTTGCTTGAAGAGGATGGGCGCTGATGCGTTTCGGTTTGCCAGAGACAGCTGTCGCCCGGATTCAGGCTGCGCTTGCGCGGCACCCAGAAGTTGAGAAGGCTATTCTTTATGGTTCGCGCGCCAAGGGTGATTTCAAACTCGGCTCGGATATTGATCTCACTTTGTTTGGTGAGGCACTGACGCATCGCACGCAACTGGATCTGATGGAAGAGCTGGATGATTTGCTGCTGCCCTGGATGATTGATCTTTCTATTTTTGCCGAACTTGATCACCCGGCGCTGCAGGCGCATATCCAGCGTGTGGGTCAGGTTTTCTTTGAGCGACACGGGGCCTGATGGCTGTGTTGTAGAGGGGGAAGGCTGTTAGAGGCTGTTCCCGATTTTTTGTTTGTCATGCGACCCCCTCCCCAGCCTTCCCCTTGACAGGGGAGGGGGTCCATTTCGGCCGGTTTGGCTTGCGCCTCCCCTGTCAAGGGGAGGTAGGGAGGGGCCGCGTTTCGTATGGGCGACAGACCGTATCTGTAGCCCGGTTTGTGACTTTCGAAAGATCGCAGACCGCTTCTTACAAGGTTCAAGTTGGGCTGCTTTGTTGGGCGGTTTTTGTGGTTTGTGCTCTGTGGCGGTGCGCTGTTTTAGCAATGTGCATTTTTTTGGGCCTGGAGGGCTTTTATATGCGTGAAATATGTCACGGATATGCTGTATGGCCCGACTTGTGCTTAAGGTTTTGCGTGGGATGATGGTCGGGGCGTGTGAACTTTGCGTGAAAGTGAGACTTTTGACCGGTTTAACGCGTTTGTTCGATTGACCTCATTTCCCATGGTGTGTAAGTTCTGCTCATGTTCGTAAGTCTATTTCAGGGAGTCGCCATGTCTGTAATCAAAAACGTTTCGAAGGCCGTGTTGGTGCTGTCGGTTTTGTTGGGCGGTGCTGTTTTTGCGGCTGAAACGCCTGCTGTGACGGCTGCCAAGGCTACTGTGTCCGCTCAGATCAAGGCAGGCAAAACGCCGTCCGAGATAGCCAAGGCGCTGGCTGCTGATGGCGTTGGGGCGGCTGTGATCGCTGCGGCGTTGGTTGATTCAGGCGTTTCGCCTGCTCAGGCTACGACTGCCTTGATCGCTGCTGGTGTGAGTGCTTCGGCTGCGACTTCTGCCGTGATTACGGCGGCTGGTCCGGCTTCCGCGGCCGCGGTTGTTGCGGCTGCAAATGCTGCGGCGCCTGGTCAGTCAGCCCAGATCGCGGCTGCGGCTGTGACTGCGGGGGCTGATGTTACCGCGCTGCCGGCTACGGGCGCTGGTCAAGTCGCGACGACGACCAGTGATGCTACAGGTCAGAGTTCCAATCAAACTCCGAGTGCGCCGACCGTGAATTCGCCGTCCGTCAGCGGTGGTGGTGGTAGCGCAGTTAGCCGTAGCTGATCTCTTGCCTGTTCGCAAAATGGCAGCTGAGGCTGCCATTTTTTTGGGCGGTAGAGGGGTGGGGCGGAGGCGGGGCGCTTCTATTTGGGTTTGATGGTCGTTCATGATTAATGGTTTGTCATTCATTCAATCTCTCCCCTAGCTTTCTCCTTGGCAGGGGAGATGTTTCGAGGTGATTTCTGGATCCCGGCTTTCGCCGGGATGACGCCAATTTAAGGCCTGGGTACCTGAATCAAGGGTATTGGGGTCTGGAGTCGGGGTGCTTTCTCCCAAGGGGGAGAAAGATGAGGTTCGCAAGGCTCTGGCTCTGTGCCGTTGTAGCGGGTCTTGAGACTCGCCAGGCACTTCTTTGGCAGTGGATGGTTTGTTGGTCCTTCATCCTGTTTCGTATTGGGTTCTATGGCTTCTGTTTCGCAATCGTCCTGGCTTGAGCGTGTGCTGTTTGGTGTTTTTGCGTTCTTGCTGGTCTGGGCCCCTTTGCCGCTAGCGAGTAATCGCAGTTGGGCGTTGGGTTTGCTGGCGTCTGGCTTGTGGCTGCTGCTGGGGGTGACGATCCTGTGTCTGATCTGGCGGGGTGAGTCGGTATTGGCGCGGCTGGCGCCTGGGCGCTGGCCTTTACTGTTGCTGAGCCTGTTTGCGGTGTTGGTGTTTGGGCAAAGCCTCGTGTTGCCGCTGGGGGTGCGAGCGTTGTTTGTGCCTGGGGCCGATACGCCAGGCCCGGTCTCGGTCGATGCTTTCAACACACAGCAATATCTGTTGGCCACACTGGTGCATCTGGCGGGTTTTGCGCTCACGCTGCTGCTGGCGCGAGGTGAGCGGGGCGTGCAGGTTCTTGCCGGGGTGTTTGTTGCTTCTGGCGTGTTGCAAGCCTTGATTGCAATTTTGCTGTATGCCTCGCAGGCGGAATACACCTTTTTGTTCATGCATTTCGAGCAAGGCGCACGGGCTTCAGGGACATTTGCAAATTGGGACCATCTTGCGGGTTATATGGAGATGTGTCTGTCGATCGGTATCGGGTTGATGCTGGCCCGCATGAGTAGTGGGAGTGAGCGGGAAGTAACGCGTCGCCAAAAACTGGTCGCGCTGCTGCACTTCATGATGTCTCGCAAGATGCTGTTGCGGCTGATGCTGGTGATCATGGTGATCGCCTTGGTGCTGACGCATTCACGCATGGGTAATGCGGCGTTTTTCATCTCCTTGCTGCTGGTGAGCTGTATCGGGATGGCGCGCAACAAGCGTTTGCGCAAGTCTGCTTTCTGGCTGGTGCTGAGTCTGGTGGTGGTGGATGTGGTTGTGGTCGGGCAGTGGATTGGTCTGGATCGGGTGATGCAGCGCTTGCAGGGCACTGAGCTGACCCAAACACAGGTGGTTCAACTGGTGCCGGGAGCGCCGCGTGAAGAAACGCTGGAGGAACGCATCAGGCCAGCCCGACAAAGTTTGGCGATGGTGGCGGAGCGGCCTTGGCTGGGCTTTGGCGGGGCAAGTTTTTATACGGCGTTTCCGCGTTTCAAATCGCTTGAATTGCCTTGGTATTACGACCATACCCACAATGATTATGTTGAACTGGCGGCGGATACGGGCTTGCTGGGTTTGGGGCTGTTGGCTGGAGTGGTGCTGCTGACCATCCGGCGAGTGGTTCGTTTATGGGGCGAGCAACAGTCGCGTGTGAATCGCGGCATTGCGTTTGGCGGGGCGATGGCGATCTGCTGTCTGCTGTTGCATAGCGCGGTGGATTTCAACCTGCAGATGCCTGCCAATGGACTGACATTTGTGGTGATGTTGGGGCTGATTTGGGTATTAGTTCCTCGCAGTACAGCAAAAAATCGGCGAGCATCGGCGTAACGGGGTTTCCTCATGCTTTGGGGCTCGAATTATGCTTGGGTTTGCTTGGGGTCATAGTGTTTTAAGCCGCAATTGGCAATACATACGGGAGTTCGCATGAAACATACACAAATTCATCTGGCGATTGCGTTGCTGGTTTTCGGGGCTGCCTCGGTGAAGGCGGCAGAGCCTGTTGATGGCACCAATCCTGCGCCACTGCCGCCTTCTTCAAGTGCGGTGCCCAATTCGGCAGAGGTGTTGCCGGCCAATGTGTTTGAAGCCGGTGGAATCCCTGTTGCGAAAACCCGCAGCAAGAATCCGCTGAAAGTTGCTGACGGCATTAACGTGTTTGCGGATGTCGTGGGTAGCTTCGGTTATGACAGCAACGTGACGACTGCTACCAAAGGGCAAGAGGTGAGCTCTTCGGTCTACAACTTGCGGCCTACCGTGGTGGCGGAAGCCAAGTACCGCGCTGACCGTTACACCCTGGCGTACAAAGGGGATTACACCCGCTACCCGAGTTTTGACGCCAACAAGCTTGAGAACAATGATCTCTTGTTCAACGGGGTTAACGTGTTTGATACACGTGCCAGCGTGGCCTGGGGCGCTGCCTATATGGACCGCTATGACGCGATTGGTTCGACGGATCGCAGCATCGGAGCATCCAAGCCTGATCATCATCGCGACCTGGCGGTGAACGCCACGTTCCGCTATGGAGCAGATGATGCAAAGGGCCGTGTGGAAGTGGATACCGGTCTGAGCAGCAAGCGCTACCTGAATAACCATGATTCCACCGAAGCGTCCGATGTGGATACCACCAATGTGGGAGCTCGCTTCTACTATCGTGTGGCGCCCAAGACGCGCGCGTTTGTCGAGTATCGCTGGACGACTTACGACTACGCCCACGACACCAATTTCCTCGAGAACACCGAACGTCGCTATCTGCTCGGTGCTACCTGGGATGCGACCGCTGCCGTGAGTGGCACCATCAAGGCCGGCCAACAACGCAAGGATTTCTTTTACGACCAGTTGCGTCCTGAATACAGCGGGTTTACCTGGGAAGCCGCGCTGCGCTGGAAGCCCCTTACCTATACGTCTTTTGATTTGATCAGTGGCCGTTCAGCCAGCGATCCGAGCGGTTCGACAGGGATTCCGATTGCGAAGACCGTGTCCCTGGCTTGGAGTCATGATTGGTCCAGCTATGTGCACAGCAAGCTTTCCGCTGGTTATACGAATACGCGTTACAACTCCGATGTGCGTCGTGATCGTGAAAGTGTTTACTCTATCGGCATGATGTACGATTTGCGCCGTTGGCTGGGTGTGGGTTTGGATTACACTTTCTCGCATCGCAATTCCAATGTGGATACGTACGATTACCTCCGTAACTTGACGATGTTGAGGCTGGAGGCGTCGTTCTGAGTGTAATGATCAGGAGAAAATGGATGCTGGTGCGTGGTTTCGTGAGTGTTGTGTTGCTGATGTGGGCAGTGCTGGGGTTGGCGCAAACAGCACCCGTAGAAGCAAATCTACCGACTGCCTCGCAGTTCCTTTCGATCTACAAGCTGGGCGCGGGGGATGTGGTGTCCATCCGTGTTTTTGGTGAGGATGATCTGAGCCGGGAAAAAATCCGTTTGACGGATACGGGATCTATTTTCATGCCCGGCTTGGGGGAATTGACCGTTCGCGGCAAGACTCTGGGGGAGGTCGAGAAGCTCGTGGTCGATGGCCTGCGCGGCCGGATTCTGGTGAATCCGAAAGTGTCGGTCTCGGTCGAGGAATATCGCCCCTTCTTCATCAACGGCATGGTTGATAAACCCGGTGGTTATCCCTTTCAACCGGGTCTGACGGTTCGCAAGGCGGCTTCGCTGGCGGGTGGCTTCAAGGAGCGTGCCTCGCTGAACAAGCTGTTCCTCATCCGTGGCGATGATCCGCAGCAGAAGCAGTTCAAGGCAGAGCTGAACACCCCGGTATTCCCCGGGGATATCGTGACGGTGGAAGAGAGCTTTTTCTGATCTGCATGGTGCGCAGGCTGCGCGCTGTTTCGCGGCCCGGCAATTGCCGGGCTTGTTTTTGTCCGGGGTGCTTCAGCCCGGTATGTCCTGAACTGTTTTGGTGTCGCTGACAATGAATTCGCCTATTTCTCAAAGCCCTTCCAATGAAGATCCGTTCGTCTCGCTGGGCGGTGGCCTGTCGGACGAAAGCAAGCTTGAGTTGCTTGAATACTGGCGCAGCATTACCAAGCGCAAATGGGCGATTCTGGCACTCGGATTGGTGATCGCAGTGGTTGCCGGAGCAATCGTGTATTCGTTGCCGCCGGTGTATCGCGCGACCACGACGGTTTTGATCGAACAGAACAAATCCAAGGTGCTGTCGATCGAGGATGTGTATAGCGGGGTTTCGCAAGACAAGGAGCACTACCAGACCCAGGTCGAGATACTGAAGTCGCGTGAGGTGGCTACCCGTGTGGTGAAGGGGCTGCGCCTGTGGGAGTACCCGGAATTCGACCCGCGCAAGGCCGAAGACGGGAGCCTGGCAAAGTTCAAAGCATCACTGGGGATTGGCGCAGTGAAGCAGGCCTGGACTGAAGAGCGCTTGATTGATGCTGCGCTGGGAGCTTTTTCCAAGCAGTTGTCGGTTGAGCCCGTGCGCTTGAGCCAGCTGGTGAAAGTGAGTTTTGAGGCTAATGACAAAAAGCTTTCATCCTTGGTGGCTAATGCCGTGGCTGAGGCGTACATCAACTCGGATCGCGAAGCGCGCTTCAAGATGACGCAACAAGCCAATACCTGGCTACAGGATCGGACCCAGTCCCTGCGCGACAAATTGCAGGCTTCCGAGCAGGCTTTGCAGACGTATCGCGACAAATCCGGGATCGTGACTTTGTCGGGCTCTGCACAGACCATCATCGGCCAGCAGATTGGTGAAGTGACCCAGCGCCTGGTGGAGGCCAAGGCCAAGCGGGCGGAGGCTGAAAGTGCCTATGAACAGATGAAGACGATCAAGGATGGCGACTTCACGTCTGTTCCGGCGGTGCTGCGCAATCTTGGTGTGCAGGAAGCCAAGAAGCAGGAATCCATTGCCGGGCAAAAAGTGGCTGAGCTGCAGCAACGCTATGGTGCCGAGCATCCGAAGATGGCCCAAGCCTTGTCCGAGTATCGTGCGGCGAAGGAGAATCTGCAGCGTCAGTCCCAGGCTGTTGCGACAGGTTTGACGCGCGAATATGAAACGGCACGCAACACCGAACGCGCGCTGGAAGGCGCCCTGAATTCTGCGCGGGGGTCTGTACAAAACGTGAACCGGCAGGAATTCCAGTTGGGCGTTCTGGAGCGCGAAGTAGAAGCCAACAAGCAGCTCTACGACATGTTCATGAATCGCGCCAAGGAAACCAATCTTGGTAGCGACCTGCAAGGCTCGGTGGCGCGTGTGGTAGACCCCGCCGTGGTGCCGGAACGGCCGGTCAAGCCGAAGAAGAGCCAGGTGATTGCAATTGCACTGGTGCTGGGCTTGTTCGCTGGCGTGCTGATTTCTCTGCTGCTCGATAAGCTGGACAACACGGTCAAGGGTATTGAGGACGCCGAGCGTCGATTCCAGGTGCCGGTGTTGGCTGGGCTGCCCGAGCTGGGCCCCAAAGATGGCAAACAGGCCATGACGCTCTTTCTGGACAAGCCGGAATCCCATATGGCCGAGGCGGTTCGTACGGCGCGTACCGGGGTGCTGCTTTCGGATATCGATCTGCCGAACCGGATCTTGCTGGTGACTTCCAGTGTTCCGGGTGAAGGCAAGACCACTGTAAGTTCGAATCTGGCTTTGGCTCACGCGCAAACCAAACGGACGTTGTTGATCGATGCGGATATGCGCCGCCCGCAGATCGCTCGTCGCCTGGCTTTGCCGCCGGGGATCAAGGGTTTGTCGAATCTGGTGACCGGTTCTGCAGCGTTGGCAGAGTGTGTGCATCGTGTCAAGGGTTCAACCCTGGAAGTGATGCCAGTGGGCGATGTGCCGCCGAATCCGCTGGAATTGATCCTGTCCAAGCGTTTCGCCGAAATGCTTGCGAGCCTGTCTGAAATTTATGAAGTGATCATTATCGATTCGCCGCCTGTCGAGCTGGTGAGCGATGCCTTGGTGCTGGCGCCAATGGCTACGCGTACGATCTATGTGACACGTGCCCTGCGTACGCCGTATCCGATTGTGCGCAAAGGCCTGGTGCGTTTGCAACGCGCTGGAGGCAAGCTGCTGGGCGTTGTGCTCAATCATATGGATTATGCGAAGGCCCAACGTTACTACGGCGAGTATTCCGGCTATGGTGAAAAGGGTTACGAAGGCTATGGTTACGTACAGACCAAGCAGAGCTGATTGGTGTTCAAGATAGTCGCCATGCCTTGGGTCAGGAAGATTGATTTGGGTTTCATGAATACCGCGCGCCTTGCGGACTGCAAGTTCGGGAGCATTCGATGATGCCTGGCATGATCGATATCCATTGCCATCTGCTGCCAGGAATTGATGACGGCGCTCAAACGCTGGAAGAAGCCCTGGCCTTGGCTCAGGCAGCTGTTGCGGACGGGATTTCACATGCAGTGTTGACGCCGCATGTGTTTCTGGGACGTTTCAACAACCTGCGCTCTTCCATTGAAGCCGAGTTCCAGCGCTTCGCCGCATTTCTGAAGGTCAAGAATGTGCCCCTGCAGCTTTCCTTTGCGGGAGAGGTGCGGCTGGATGCAGAAATCATCAGCCTTGTGCAGCGTAACGAGATTCCGTTTCTGGGCGAATGTGGTGGCTATCGAACAATGCTGCTGGAATTGCCAGATGCACAGATTCCGCTCGGATCAATCACCCTGGTGCGGCATCTGATGGCTTTGGGGATTCGCCCGGTGATTGCGCACCCCGAGCGCAACAAGGCGGTGATGGAAAAGCCGGAACGCATCGGGCAATTCGTTGATGCGGGATGTTTTCTGCAGATTACGGCAGGCTCCTTGCTGGGTCAGTTTGGGCCGCGTGTGGGTGCTGCGACGGATTTCCTGCTCAACGAGGGATGGGTGACTGCGGTTGCCAGCGATGCCCACAATCTGGAAGGCCGTCGCCACCGCATGCGGGAGGCCTGGATTGTTCTGGAACGCCGTTTTGATTCTGAAATGGCACTGGATTTGATGCGGACGGGGCCCGCTGCATTGTGTGGCATTCCTGTCGATGTGGAGTCTGTACATGAGTGAGCAGGCTGTGCCACGGCGTATCCTGAATGCGGGTCTGGTGTTGGTGGTTCTGCTGATTACCGGCTGGGTTGTGTGGTTTTCTGTTGCGTTGATCCGCGCGGATTTTGCTTCGATGCCGGCGCGGTTCCGGCTTGATGCATGGCTCAATGGCCGTGCGCAATGGACCATCTCTGAATGGCTGGAGGCTCGCGATGGCTTGCAGGAAGCCGCGGCGATCACTCCCGACAATCCCATGCTGCAGGATTATCTGGGCAGCCTGTATGCCCTGCGTGGCATTCAGGCCTGGCGTGATGAAAGCTTGCGCCAGTCCTATTTTGCGGAAGCCCTGGAACACCAGCAGGCCTCGCTGAAATTGCGTGAGCATAATGCGCCGGCCTGGTCGAATCTGGCCCTGAGCCTCTATGCGACGAATCAGCAAGGGCCTGCACTGGAGCATGCCATCCGCCGTGCCATCGCGCTGGGGGAGAGTGATCCCGGCGTACGCCGTACCCTGCTGGATGTGTTGTTGCCGACCTGGACAAAACAACCGCCGGACTTGCGTGCGTGGGCAATAGCGCGTTACCGCGATGCGCCGGATTGGGAACGCCAAGCAATGCGTGTGCAGGCGCAGCGCAAGGGTTTCAAATCTTTCCCCGAGTGAACCGGCTTAGTTCACGGAACGGGTAGGGCTTGAGGGGATGGGCCTGATTGCGATTCCTCACGGCGCCATGGCCGTGACCACCCAGCCGGCGACGGGCTTGTCCGCTTCGTTGCGCAGATCTGTTGCGGTGATGCGGGTAACTTCCAGTCCCGCGGCGGTGAGCGTGGTTTCCAGATAGGTCTTGCCGTGGGCATAACGGCCATGTGGGTTGAGACGGTAGTTGGTCTCCACGTCACCCGAAGGTAATTGTTCCACCGTGAAGATGAACACGCCTTGTGGCCGCAGTGCTTTGCGTGCCGCGGCGCAGACGGTTTCCAGCGCACCAAAATACACCAGTGTGTCGGCCGAGATGATGGCGTCGAATCGGGCTGTCTGGCTGGCGATGAAGGCGCCCAACTCGGCTTTGAGAAGCGTGTCGTAACACTGCCGGGCAGTGGCTTTGGCGAGCATGCCGGCGGAGAGGTCGATGCCTGTCAGGTGGCGTGCCAGCGGACGCAGTAGCGGGCCACACAGACCGGTGCCGCAACCGGCATCGAGGATGTCGAGTGGCTCGAAGCCGGCGGGCAGGGTTTGTGCCAGTGCGCCGACGACCTGCTGCGGCGCGCAGTAGGCCAGATTGTTCTGGAGTTGCGTGTCGAAGCTGTCGGCAAAGCGGTCGAAGGTTTGCTCCACGTAGTCGTCCGCGGCACGCTCCGGTACGTTTTTCCCGGAGCATGCTGCATACATATGGCGGGCGACCGGGCTGGCAGGGTCCAGCGCCAGCCATTGGCGGAAAACTTCAGCGGCTTCGCGGGTTTTTCCGAGCGTGTAGTAAGCAATCCCGAGCAGGCGCCGGCTGTCCGGATTGCCGGGCGTTCTGGCAATTGACAGGTCGTAGCACTGGATGGCTTGCTGGATGCGCCCGCGTGCGGCATGGAGCAGCCCCAGGTTGTTGTAGGCGCTGGTTGTGTCCGGGGCGAGTTCGATGGCGTGCAGGTAGCTGGCTTCTGCTTCGTCCCAGCGCGCGAGGAGTCTGAACACCACGCCGAGGTTGTTGAACACGTCGGCACGTGCGGGGGCCAACGCCAGTGCCCGCCGGTAGGCGCTTGCTGCTTCGGGGTACTGGCCGGTTTCGGCCAGCACGTTGCCCAGATTGATGTGGCAGTCCGGATGGTTGGGGATCAGGGCGCAGGCACAGCGGAGCAGGTTGATGGCGGCATCGCTCTGGCCGCGCTGGTGCTGCAGCACGCCCAGGAAGTGGAGGGCATCGGGTTGCTCCGGCACGGCATCGAGGATCTGCATGTACAGGGCTTCGGCGGCATCGAGTTGCGCGGCCTGGTGCAGTTGTATTGCATAAGCGAGGGCTTGGGTGATGCTGACTTCTGTGGCGTCTGTGCCAGGGGAGCGAAGGTGTGCCATGAACGCCATTTCGGAGGTGAAGCCTCGATCATCGCGCTTCTTCGGTTTTGCTGCCATGCCAATTTCAGCAATTCCCGTCAGGTCCGCGGTTTGGCTTTTCTGCCATCATGTCTGCCTTGTTCTTGGGAGGCGTCGCCATGAGTACTTTCCATCTGAATGCCACTGCTGCGTTGGTTTGTCTGGCGCTGGGCGCGTGCAGCAACGCACCATCCACGCCGCAACTCTCAGGTACCGTGCTGACCGGGGTGGTTGTCTACGAAGGCCCACTGGCCGGGGCGATCATTACCGTGGCTGATGCCAAGGGCGCCAAGAAGACGGCGAGGGCTGATGCGCAGGGGCGCTATGCGCTGGAGGTGAATGACTTGCATGCCCCGCTGATGATCTCGGCGGTGGAACCGGGTAATCCCAATTGTGGTGACAGCGCCAGGCCGTGGGCCAGATGCATCGGTGCCCTGCTGGCAGAAACGAAGCCGGGGCAGAACATCGCCAACGTGAATGTGCTGACCGACCGTGCGCTCGGCAGTGTGGCCCAGACGCTCAAGTACAAAGGGCCGCAGGGCTTGATGGATGCGGGCACCACTGCCGGGATTGACCCCGCTGTGATTCATGGCAAGACCGATGGCGGGCGCAAGGCTGTACTGCAGGCGCTGAAGGATGCCGGCGTGGCTTATGCCGAGAGTTTCGATCCGGTCACGACGCCGATGCAGGCGGATGGCAAGGGCGTGGATGCGGTATTGCGAGTGCTGGTTCACAATCGTGGATATGACAATGACACGGGCGTGCCCGGTGGCACGGCGATTCTGGATGCCGATTACCGGTACGTGGGCAACGAAGAGCCGCTGGACCTTGCGCATGCCCAGGCTGCGCTGGCCAAGGCAAAAGATCCGGCCTACACGCGTGTGCTCATCGTGGGCGATTCGACTGCCAGCACCTATGAGGCTTTCCGTCTGCCGCGCATGGGCTGGGGGCAGGTGTTCCAGGACCAGTTCAAGCCGGACGCGAAGGTCAAGGTGCTCAACAACGCCAAGTCCGGCCGCAGCTCACGCAACTTCTACAACCAGGGCTACTTTCGCCAGATGGCGCAATACCTGCGCCCTGGCGATTACGTGATCATCCATCATGGCCACAATGACCAGAACTGTGACAGCAGCAAGAAGGGGCGGGGCGATGCGGATGTCGCCAATCTGTGCACCTATCCGAATGATGCGCAAGGCAGGAAACAGTTCCCTGCCGGCAAGCCGGAAATGAGCTTCCAGAATTCGCTGGAAGTCTATGTGCAGGAAGCCCGTGCCAAAGGGGCCATTCCGATCATCATGACGCCGACTACCCGCGTCTGGAACCAGGATCGCAAGGAAGGTTTCCCGGTCGTGCCGAATCATTTCACGGCCGAGGGCAAGGCCGGGTTTGCGTTCACCGGGGATTACAGCCGGACCATCAAGGACACGGCGCGTGCCAACAAGATTCCGCTGATCGATATCGAAGCCCGGACCATCGCCTTTGCCAATGCGCACCAGGCAGACTGGAAGAACTACTGGCTCGCTGCGGATCCGGCGAAATACTCGTTCTACGCCAAGGAAAGCAGCGGAACCCTGGCCAAGCCGGATACCACGCACTTCCAGGAAGCGGGCGCGCGTGCTGTGGCCGGGATGGTGGCACAGGGGATCAAGGACACGCCGGAACTGGCCAAGCTGGCGCAGATACTCAGGTAGTCCGGGACATGTTCCGCCGGGGAGCCGAGCCGGGCGTGGCACTTGCCGGACGGCCGCCCGCTTCAGTGCGGCTGGCAGCTTTCGGGAAGTTTGGAAGCCATCATCTTCTGCCGGTCCATCCGGCGCCCGTCGACAATGAAAGTGCCATCACCAACCGCGTGGATCATGCGTTTCTCCTTGCGCATGTCATCCACGTAAGCCGCGACTGCTTCGAGTACGACGATGTTGTGCTTCCTGACGATGTCTACGACCCGGCACTCGATGTTGGCCAGGCATTCCTGAATCAAGGGCGCCTGAACAAGCTTGCCGGGAACGGGCGTGAGCCTGAATTCGGTAAACTTGTCCGTCTCCGTACCGGAGCATGTTCCGATCCCGACCACCTGATCCAGCATATCGACAGCCGGAATGGCAATCACGCATTCCCTCGTTTTCCGCAAGGCAGCAAAGGAGTGGTTCCAAGCACCTGTTGCGATGGCAAAGCGTGGCGTGAAGTCGAGCACCATGGTCCATGAAATGGTCATGATGTTGTGCGCCTTTCCGTCATGGGTCGTGACGAGCACGACAGGCCCGGATTCCATCAGGGTGAAGGCTTGATCAAGTTTCAACGGCTGCATGAGCGTTCCTTGCCCTATTCATTCATCGTGGAGTCAAAATGATCGATCACACCGGAATCAATGTCAGCAATCTTGCCGCGAGCAAGGCCTTCTATCAACGAGTGCTCGCGCCGCTCGGTTACACCCTCAAGCTCGAATTGAAAAATGCCGCGGGCTTCGGCGAAAAGGCCGGGAACGATCCCGGCGGGGATTTCTGGGTTTCTGCCGGACTGCCATTTTCACCCCGCAGTCACATTGCCTTTCATGCAAAGAGCGAGGCGGAAGTCATAGCCTTCCATGCTGCCGCGCTGGAGGCTGGCGCCAGAGACAATGGCGCGCCCGGCCTGCGGCCGCATTACCACCCTCATTACTATGCCGCGTTCGTGCTGGATCTGGATGGCTACAACATCGAGGCGGTTTATCACGGGACTGCGCAGAGCCGGCATGGCTGAGCACGGTCTGGCGATACATGCTGACCGGATCAGACCTGGGGCTTCTTCACGCTCGCTGCGTCTTGCGTCACTTTCGGTTTTTCCGTCGCGTCCGGCAGGGTGACGGCATCTCCGTTCTTCAGTGTTTCTACGTCCCTGGCAACGACCCGGGCGTGCCGATCAAGCCCGGCGATGATTTCGGTCTGTTCGTCGATCACGCGGCCGAGCGTCACCTTGACGGCTTCGATCCGGTTGGCCGTGTTGACGGTGAAGACCTGATCGCCTTGCGCGCCATGGCGCACGGCCGATGCTGGCAGGACAAGGGCTTTGCGCTTGAGCGCGAGCGTGCCGGAAACGTGCAGGCCGGCCTTGAAATCCGTATCGGCGGGCAGGTCGACGTACACCAGGCCCGTGCGGGTCTTCAGGTCGATGGTGGGGGAAACCTGGCGCACCCGGCCTTTGACTTCTGTGCCGAGCGGGCTGGTGACCGTCACTTCCTGGCCGATGGCAAGTTTCATGAGCGTTTCACCGGGCACCTCTGCGCGCCACTCCAGCCGGCCCTGGCGAATCAGGCGGAAAAGTTCGCTGCCGGCCTGAACGATGGCGCCTTCAGAAGCCGAGCGGGCGGAAATCAAACCGTCATCGGGGGCGACGAGTGTGGCGGATTCCAGCTTGAGTTGTTGTGCTTTGACCTGGGCCTGGCTGGCGTTGAAGCGTGCCGTTGCGGTTTGTTTCTGGGTTTCGTAGAGCGTCAGTTCCTGCTGGCTGACCCCACCTGAAGGGGCCAGACGTTTGGCGCGCGACAGGGTGGCTTCGGCCTGGGCCAGGGTCGCCTGTGATTCCATCAATTGGGCACTCACCGCATCCAGCTCGGCTTCTATGGAGGCCGGATTCAGTTGCGCGAGAACCTGCCCTTTCTTGACGACATCGCCGACATTCACCTGCACGCTGACCAGGCGCAGCCCGCCGATTTCGGTGCCGATGCGTGTCTCCTGCCAGGGCATGATGTCGCCATTGGCTTCGATCTGGTCGGGCCACATCTCGACCTTGGGGGTGACCAGCACGACGGCACGCGCCGCGGGGGCGGGCGTGGGTGCGGAGGCCGCAGGCGCGGGGGCTTGCTGGCTCGCCGGGCTGGTTTGGCGGGAGGCTGGTGGCGTGGGCACTTCGGCGCTTGAGGCGGTGGCGGCAGCCAGAATCGAGACGAATGATCCGGCGAGTGCCATGACAATCGCCAGGCGGTGTTGGGGGTGGTGTATGGGTTGCATGGCAGGTCTCACGGTTGCGATGGCGTGGCAGCGGGCGCGCTGGCCTGGGAGAGGGTGGCTTCCGGCGCGTATTGCGCCGCGCCACCGGTTGCTCGGTTCAGCGCGATCCAGGCCTGGAGTCGCTCCTTCTGTACGCCAAGGAGGGTTTGCTGCGCGTCGAGCATGGCACGGCGTGCGTCTTCGAGTTCGAGGAGATTGCTGGCGCCTTCGCGGTAGCGCTCTTCGACGGTGGCAAAGAAACGCTGGTATTCGCTCGCAGCCACGCGTGCATTCTCGGCGCGTTCGTGGGCGGCGGCGTAGCGGGTCAGGGCGTCTTCGACTTCCTGGATTGCGCTGCGCGTCTTCGCCTTGAAGTTGGCCAGCGATTCCTCGTATCTGGATTTGGCGATTTCGACTTCGGCCTTGCGGCGCCCCGCGTCGAAAATCGGCAGGCTCAATGACGGCCCGAACGACCAGGTGCCGAACGACAGGACGCCGCTGCCACTGGAACTCGTGGCGGAATAGCCGAGTGCGCCGTTGAACGACAGGCGTGGGTAGCGGTCCGCCTCGGCCAGGCCGATATCCGCAGAAGCGGCAGCCAGCTTGCGCTCGGCCGCGCGCAGATCCGGGCGTTGCGTCAGGGCCTGGCTTGGAATGGCGATGCTGAAGTGCTTGGGTTCCGGCAGCCGGTCCAGGCCGGTCGGGCTTTCCGCCAGGATCTTCATCAGGACCGGACGGGTGATCCCGGTGAGCCGGGTCAGCAGGTTTTCCAGTTGCTGGCACTGGGCTTTGGTGGCCGCCAGTGCGGTTCGTGCCTCCGCGACCGAGGCCTTGCTGCGGATGCCCTGGTAGGGCGCGGTGAAACCGAATTCGACGCTGGCCGCGGTGAGTTTTTCGGTGGCCACGCGGGAGGTCACATCCTGTTCGCTCAGCGCCAGATGGGATTGGCAGGCGCGATGGCTCAGATAGGCGTCGGTCACATCGGCAGCCAGGCTGACGCGTGCATCGGCCAGCGTGGCAAGCTGGGCTTCCTCGCGGGCCTGCGCGCCTTCCTTGCCGCGCTGCACGGCGCCAAACAGATCCAGTTCCCAGGAGGCGTTCGTCGACAACCAGGAGTCCTGGTAGGGCTTGCCGGTCTCGTCGTCGACCTTACGCTGGCTGGCGGCCTCGCCATTGACAGCAGGCTTGCCCGACGCGTTGGCTTGTGCGTGCAGCGAGCGCGACTGGCCGAGCTTCGCGATGGCGGCCTCAAGCGTCGGACTGCTGTTGAAGGCTTCGGTGACCAACTGGTTCAAGGCCGGGTCCGAAAGTTCTGCCCACCATTGCGTGGCGTGGGCCGGTGTTTCGCTGGTCGCGGTGCCATCCTTGATGGCGTCGGTGGGCGACGTCCATTGGCGTGGCAGGTCTGTTTCGGGGAGTTTCGGGGCCTGGTAGTTTGGCCCTACGGCGGCACATCCGGCGAGCGCGGTCCCTACACAGAGCACGCTCCATCTGGGGTGGAGCGCGATACGGCTGAACATTCTGAATCCTTTTCTGAGCAGGTGAGGGTGAGCGCCGGCCCGGTGCATGAACATGTTTGCCTGGCCCTGAAACGGGCTGATCGGCGTGACGGGCTTTCCCCGGCAGCCATCGGGATGATCTTCTCTGGCTTCTCGAACCGGCCTGTGTCGGATTCGACCACAGATGTCTGGATGGGTTCATGAAGCCGGTGCTCATTTCTTGTAAGCAAAGCTTGTGTTTCGTTAACGCAGCAGCCGGTGAATGGATGACAGGCTGGCCGGATGAAAGGCTGAATGCGCGTGGCCGTGGGCCCTTGGTGTGGCGCAACGCAAATGCAACAATGTTGCGTTAATCTGCGCTTGCACTTATTCTGGTCAGCGTATGAAGTGCTCCCGGGTTTTGCCATTCCTGTTGATGTTTTTCATGCTGCTCGCGCAGCAGGGCGCGGTCATCCACGCCTTGAGCCATTGGCAGGAAGATCTGCAGTCCGCCGAACAGTACGAACGCAAGCCGACGCCTGAATCGCATCAGGCGCCCGAGCATGCCTGCATGACATGCCTGGCCTTTGCGATGATCGGCACGGCCTTGCCTTCCGCGGGGCTGGCGCTCGCCGCGCCCCAGCATTTCACGTTTGCCCCCACCCCGCAGACAAACAGCCCCGAACAACGGTTCCTGGCGCTCTACGATTCACGCGCGCCGCCTGTCATCCCTGTCTGATCCTTTTCACTGAACCCGCCTTTCACCCATTCCGATGGGGCTGGCCCGGTTTGGTCGTACGCACATGCGGTGCGTACGCATGCCATTGATCGATTTAGACGAGGAAACCCCATGTTCAGACACACAACCATCGCGCTTGCCGTGCTTGCGTCAAGCGCAGCTCCGATGAGTGCCATGGCTGCCGACAGCAGCGACTTGCAGCAAATCCGCCAGGAAATCGACCAACTCCGCCAGGGCTACGAAGCGCGTATCCGCGAGCTTGAAAGCCGCCTGCAGCAGGCCGAAAAGAATGCGGATCAGGCCCGGCAGACGGCCGTTTCGACCGCCGAGAAGGTCGCAGCCAGTCCTGTGGTGGCAGCGCCTTCCGCACCCGCCGCGAATGGCTTCAATCCCGACATTTCACTGATCCTGTCCGGGCAATACGCGAACCTTTCGAAAGACCCGGAGAAGTGGAAGATGAGCAACTTCATTCCCGGCGGGGATGAGATCGGCCCTGGCAAACGCGGCTTCAATCTGGGCGAATCGGAGCTGGGCTTCTCGGCCAGCGTCGACCAGCTGTTCCGCGGGCAGTTGACGCTTTCGGTCACGGGCGACAATTCAATCGAAGCCGAAGAGGGCTTCGTGCAAAGCACCAGCCTGCCGGCCGGATTCCAGACCACGGCAGGGCGTTTCTTCTCGGGCATCGGTTACCTGAACAGCCAGCATTCCCATACCTGGGATTTCGTGGATGCACCGCTTGCTTATCAGGCATTCCTGGGTGGGCAGTTCAAGCAGGATGGCGTGCAGATGAAATGGGTCGCGCCGACCAGTACTTTCGTCGAGCTCGGGGCCGATCTGGGCGCTGGAGAAAACTTTCCCGGATCGACTCGCAACAAGAATGGCGCTGGCGCAACGGCCCTGTTTGCCCACGTTGGTGGGGATGTTGGCGCGAGCCACAGCTGGCGTGCCGGCGCGGGCTGGCTGCGGACGGCACCGCGTGACCGCAGCTACGACGCGGAGGATCTGGCCGGAAACACGGTCACCAACAGCTTCTCGGGGACGAGCCGCTTGTGGCTGCTCGACGGCGTATGGAAATGGGCACCGAATGGCAATGGCGAACGCATCAATCTGAAGCTGCAGGGCGAGTACTTCCGCCGCCACGAGAACGGCGAGCTGGCGTATGACACGGCCAGCCAGAATCTGACCGACAGCTACCGTTCCGCGCAATCGGGCTGGTATCTGCAGAGCGTGTTCCAGTTCATGCCGCGCTGGCGTGTGGGTGCCCGCTATGACCAGCTCAGTCCGGGCCGCGTCGATTACGCCAGCAACGAAGCTTACTTCGTCAATACCGGCTACAAGCCGACACGCAGCACGCTGATGCTGGACTGGTCGCCCTCCGAGTTCTCGCGCATCCGTTTGCAATATGCGCAGGACAAGGCGCGCGAAGGTGTGAGAGATGACCAGATCTACCTGCAATACCAGATGAGCCTGGGTGCTCACGGCGCACACAGCTTCTGAGGAACGAGAAAATGAAAAACCTATTGATTGCCACTGTCATGGCCTTGCTCGGCACGTATGCCCAGGCGGCTCCCCTGCATATCGTGGCTTGCGAGCCGGAATGGGGCGCACTGGCGCAGGAACTCGCGGGCGACAAAGCCACGATCTATACCGCCACGAATGCCTTGCAGGATCCGCATCACATCCAGGCCCGCCCGAGCCTGATCGCTGCGGTACGCAACGCCAGCCTGCTGGTGTGTACCGGGGCCGAGCTGGAGACCGGCTGGCTGCCGGTGCTGCAACGCCAGTCCGGCAACCCGGCCGTGCAGGTCGGCCAGCCCGGCTATTTCGAGGCGGCCGCCTATGTGCGCAAGCTGGAGATCCCGACGCGTCTGGACCGCGCCGATGGCGACGTGCATGCGGCCGGGAATCCCCACATCCAGACAGATCCGCGCAACATCGCGCTGGTGGCCGACGCGCTTGCCAAGCGCCTGAGTGCGCTGGATGCGGCGAATGCCGCTTTCTATGCCGCCCGGTATGCCGATTTCAGCACGCGCTGGCAGGCCGCGCAGCTGCGCTGGGAGAAGGCCGCCGCGCCCTTGCGCGGCACGCCCATCGTGGTGCAGCACAAGGCATTTCCCTACCTGCAGGACTGGCTGGGGCTGAAGGAAGTGGCGACCCTGGAGCCCAAGCCTGGCGTGGAGCCCAGCAGTGCCTATCTCGCCGAGGTGCTGGCGCGTCTGCAGGCTACGCCGGCCAGGCTGATCATCCGTGCGGCCTACAACGACGGCCGTCCTTCCGAATGGCTGGCCCAGCGCGCCAGGATTCCGGCGCTGGCCCTGCCTTTCACGGTGGGCGGCAACGATCGGGCCAAGGACTTGTTCGGCCTGTTTGACGACACCGTTGCGCAACTGGTGCAGGCCGCAAAATGACCTTGTCAGGACTGGACCTTGCCATCCTCGGACCCTCCTTCGTGGCGGGTTTGCTGGTCCTGGCCACGCACGTGCCGCTGGGCATGCAGGTGCTGGAGCGCGGGATCATCTTCATCGATCTGGCCATTGCCCAGATTGCCGGGATCGGCGTCATTGCGGCCGATGCGTTCGGGCTGGAGCCGCAAGGCTGGGCCGTGCAGGGCGCCGCGCTGGGGGCCGCCTTGCTCGGCGCGGCCTTGCTGACATGGACTGAAAAGCGCTGGCCCCAGACGCAGGAAGCCTTGATCGGGGTGCTGTTCGTTCTGGCCTCCTGCATTGGATTGCTGCTGCTGGCGGGCAATCCGCATGGCGGCGAACACCTCAAGGATTTGCTGGTGGGGCAGATCCTGTGGGTCAATTCCGAGCAGCTGCTCGGCGTGGCCTGGCTCACCGCAATCGTGCTCGGCATCTGGTTTCTTGCCGGGGAACGTCTTGGACGGCTCGGCTTCTATCTGCTGTTTGCCCTGGCGGTCACTGCCTCGGTGCAGCTCGTCGGCGTCTATCTGGTGTTCTCCAGCCTGATCATTCCAGCCCTGGCTACACGCAGCTTTACGCGTGCGCGCCTGCTCCGGGCCTATCTCCTCGGCGGGCTGTCCTATCTGTTCGGGCTGGCGCTCTCTGCGGTCTTCGACCTGCCTTCCGGCGCGGTGATCGTGATCGTTATGGCCATCCTGGGCGCACTCAGCCAGTGCCTCCGTGCACAGGACAAGCCGGCATGAAACGCCCCCGAGCGCCGTGCCCGCATGCATGAATCCTTTGATGAAAGCCACGATATGCCTTTGAAATTTCCATCCAGTCTCCCGGCCTTGCTGCTGATGGCGGCATTCAGTGCGGCTGTCCGGGCCGAGCCAGCCCATGTGCATGGTGTCGCGGCACTGGACATCAGTGTGCAGGGCGACACCTTGCGTCTGGCGCTGGAGAGTCCGCTGGACAACCTGATCGGCTTTGAACATGCGCCATCAGGAGATGGGGAACACGCAAAAGTCCGCACCATGGCACGTCAGCTCCGCCAGGCCTGGCGCTGGTTCGTACCCAATCCCGAGGCTGCGTGCAAGCTCGCGAGTGTGACCCTTTCATCTGCGGTGATTGCGCCGGTGGAACTGGGCGAGCCGGTGACGAAAACCGCGCCTGCGGCCAGCCAGGCGGAACCCGGACATGCGGATCTGGATGCCGGGTTCGTTTTCCAGTGCGCCCATCCGCTCGCGCTCAAGACGATGGAGGTACGCCTCTTCGACGCCTTCGCAGGTTTTCGCCAGATCCAGGTGCAGTCCGTCACGGCGAAGCGGCAATCCGCGGCCAGGCTCACGCCCGATGCCCGCACGTTTGTCTGGTGAGCCACCGATGCCTGCGGATGAAAGCGTTGTCGAGATCACCGATCTGGTGTTCCGCTGGCCGCGCCAGCATGCTCCCTGCCTCGATGTCCCGCAGCTTTGCCTGGCAAGGGGAGAGCACACCTTCCTGCACGGCCCCAGTGGCTGTGGCAAAAGCACGCTGCTGAGCCTGATTGCTGGCGTGGCGACGCCCACGACAGGCCGCGTTGCGCTGCTCGGGCAGGATCTGGGCAGGCTGTCGTCCCGCCGCCGCGATGCATTGCGCGCCGACCACATCGGCTACATCTTCCAGCAGTTCAATCTCGTGCCGTATCTGTCTGCACTGGACAATGTGCTCCTGGCATGCCGCTTCTCCACGTCCCGGCGAGCACGGGTCGAGGCTGGCGGAGCAAGCTTGCGTGCGGAAGCGGAACGCTTGCTGCGGCGGCTGGATGTCTCGGCCGATCTGTGGCGCGCGTCGGCCGCCACGCTTTCGGTGGGGCAGCAGCAGCGGGTTGCGGCTGCGCGTGCGCTCATTGGCGGGCCTGCACTGATCATTGCCGATGAGCCGACTTCGGCGCTGGATGGAGAACGCCAGCAGGCTTTTCTCGACCTGTTGCTCGCGGAGGCGAACGGGGTAGGGGCGACGGTACTGTTCGTGAGCCACGACCATCGTCTTGCCGCGAGTTTTGACCGCAATCTGGCCTTGCCGCAAATCAACCGGGCCGCAGGCGGGGAGGGCGTATGCGCTATCTGATCACGCTGGCCGCACGCAGTGCCTGGAACCGGCGCCTGGCTCTGGGAATGACAATGGTCTCGATTGCTTTGGCGACGGCCCTGCTGTTGAGCATTGCACATCTGCGCCATGATGCCCGCGAAGGATTTGCGCAATCGGTCGCGGGCACGGATCTGATCGTCGGCGCACGCGCCAGCCCGGTGCAATTGATGCTGTATGCCGTGTTCCGCATCGGTGACCCGAGCCAGAACATGCGCTGGGCATCTGCCCGGAAACTCGCCCGGCATCCCGCCGTGGCCTGGAGCATTCCGCTCTCGCTGGGGGATTCGCACCACGGGTTTCCGGTACTGGGGACATCCGCCGATTACTTTGCGCATTTCGGCTACGGGGATCGGCAGAAGCTCCGCTTTGAGACCGGCAAGCCCTTCGAGAGCGTGTTCGATGCGGTGCTCGGCGCGGAGGTCGCGCGGAAACTCCAT
Organism: Pseudomonadota bacterium; assembly: GCA_018262235.1. Classification (GTDB taxonomy): domain Bacteria; phylum Pseudomonadota; class Gammaproteobacteria; order Burkholderiales; family Rhodocyclaceae; genus Uliginosibacterium. The sequence goes on along the minus strand of JAGTRY010000032.1, from coordinate 43 downwards.
TACCAGTCCGGACAGAAAATCGTCCTGACCCATGGCGCGGGCG
>JAGTRY010000195.1 GCA_018262235.1 Pseudomonadota bacterium | reverse complement strand
GAAAGATATTTTAGTTTCTTTCTGCGACTTTGCCGTGACCCGGCCGCCCCGTGATGGCTGAAATCGCTTACGTTTTCGCAGCTTGCCTGATTTTTCTCACTCGTGCCGCAAGGCGTCGATCGGATTGAGACCCGCTGCCCGGCGCGCCGGGAAGAACCCGAATATCACGCCGATGGCAGCGGAAAAGAAGAAGGACAGCAGGTTGATGCCGGGATCGAACAGATAAGGCACGTCCATCAGGCCGGCCAGGAAGATGGAGGCCCCGGTGGCAAGCGCGATGCCGATCAGGCCGCCGAGGCTCGACAACACCACCGCCTCGATCAGGAACTGCAGCAGCACTTCCCTTTCCAGTGCGCCGATGGCGAGGCGGATGCCGATCTCGCGGGTGCGTTCGGTGACCGACACCAGCATGATGTTCATGATGCCGATGCCGCCCACCAGCAGGCTCACCGCCGCCACGGCGCCGAGCAGCATGGTGAGGATCTTGGTGGTGCCGGTGAGGGTCTCGGCGATCTGCCGGGTGTCCATCACGCGAAAGTCGTCTTCCTCGTTCTCGCCAATGTTGCGCCGCTCGCGCAGCAGCAGGGTGAGCTGGTCCTTGATTGCGTCGATGGAGGCGCTCTCCTTCACCGAGACCGTCAGCCGGTTGATGTCCTGGGTGCCGGTGAGGCGGCGCTGCACGGTGCGCAGGGGCATGACCACGGTGTCGTCCTGGTCCGAGCCCATGGCCGACTGGCCTTTGGCCTTGAGCAGGCCGATCACCTCGCAGGAAAACTGTTTGATGCGGATTTCGCTGCCTACCGGACTTTGCCGCCCGAAAAGATTGTCGCGCACTGTCTCACCGATCACGCACACCGCCTTGCCTGAGCGCTCCTCGGATTCGCTGAAGGTGCGGCCAGCGGCCAGTTCCCAGTTGCCTGCCTGGAAGTAGTCGTTGGTGCTGCCGGTGACCACGGTGGACCAGTTGCGCGCCTGATACACGGCGGTCACTGTTTTGCTGGCCACCGGGGCGACCGCGGCGGCGGAGGTGATCTGGTTGCGGATGGCTTCCACATCGGCGCTCTTGAAATTGGGCGCCCCCTCGGAGCCGGGACCGTAGCGCTGGCCGGGACGCACCATCAGCAGGTTGCTGCCCATGCTGGAAATCTGGTCGGATACCGACTTGGTGGCGCCGTTGCCGAGGGTGACCATGGTAATGACGGCGGCGACCCCGATGACGATGCCGAGAATGGTGAGGAAAGAACGCATCAGGTTGCGTCGGATGGAACGCAGGGCGAGCAGCAGCGTGTTCCACAGCATCAGGCAGCCTCCCCGTTGCGGCGGTCGCTTGCCACCCTGCCGTCGACAAAGTGGACGACCCGCTTCGCGTGGGCGGCCATATCGGGTTCGTGGGTGACCATGAGCACGGTGATGCCCCACTCCCGGTTCAAGGTACCGATGAGGTCCATGATCTCCTGGCCGGTATGCGTGTCGAGGTTGCCGGTGGGCTCGTCGGCCAGCAGCACCGCAGGGCGGGTCACGATGGCGCGGGCTATGGCGACCCGCTGCTGCTGGCCGCCGGACAGTTCTCCCGGCGTGTGATGCTCCCAGCCCTGCAGGCCGACCTGCTCCAGCGCGGCGCGGGCCGCGGCATGGCGCGCGGCGGCGGCTTCGCCGCGGTAGATCAGCGGCAGTTCGACGTTTTCCAGCGCGGTGGTGCGCGCCAGCAGGTTGAAGCCCTGGAACACGAAGCCCAGATAATTGCGCCGCAGCAGGGCGCGCTGGTTGCGCGTCAGCTGCTCGACGTGGATGCCCTGGAATGCGTAGGTTCCGCTGCTCGGCGTGTCCAGGCAGCCGAGGATATTCATCACGGTGGACTTGCCGGACCCGCTGGGCCCCATGACGGCGACGAAGTCGCCTGCGTCGATGGCCAGATCGATGCCCTTCAGCGCCTGGAAAGCAGCCTGGCCGTTGCCGTAGGTCTTGGTGATGCCGGACAGCCGGATCAGGGCCGCTGGGTCGCTCATGGCTGTTTGCGCCACCTGGCTCATGGCTGCTTGCCCAGGGCCTCGGTGATCACCTGCATGCCGGCCTTGAGCGAGCCGCCGACGATCTCGGTCACGCGACCGTTGGTGGCTCCGGTCTTGACGTCGATGGCGACGGGCTGGCCATCGCGCAGCACCCACACGCGCTGGTTGCCGCCCTTGGTCGTTTCCTGGACCTTTCGCGTCTGTCTGGGCGGGCGCGGCATCATCATCCCGACCAGGTTGGCGCCGGATTTCTTCTTCCCAGTTAACGGGGTGGCAGGCGTGAAGCGAAGCGCTGCGTTCGGCACCAGCAGCGCGTTTTCGCGCGTCAGGGTGGTGATATCGGCGGTACCGGTCATGCCGGGGCGCAGGCTCAAGTCGTCGTTGCCCACCTCGAGCACGGTGAGGTAGGACACCACGCCCTCCTTTTCCTGGGAGCCGAAGCCAACCCGGGTGATGACGGCGGTGTACTGACGTCCGGGCCAGGCGTCAACGCTGAACGTGGCTTTCTGGCCAGCCTCGACCTGGCCGACGTCTGCCTCGTCGATGTCGACCTGCAGTTCCATCTTCGCCAGATCCTCTGCCAGCTTGAACAGCACCGGCGCCTGGAACGAGGCGGCCACCGTCTGCCCCGGCTCGATCTGGCGCGCCAGCACCACGCCATTGATGGGCGAACGGATG
>JAGTRY010000031.1 GCA_018262235.1 Pseudomonadota bacterium | reverse complement strand
CTCGGCCCCGACCGCTTCGAGGACATCATCGCCGTACTCGCACTCTACCGTCCGGGCCCGCTGGGTTCCGGGATGGTGGACGACTTCATCCTGCGCAAACAAGGCAAGCAGGAGATCGACTATTTCCATCCGGACCTGAAAGCCTGTCTGGAACCGACCTATGGCGTGATCGTGTATCAGGAACAGGTGATGCAGATCTCGCAGATCATCGGCGGCTACACGCTCGGCGGCGCGGACATGCTGCGCCGGGCGATGGGCAAGAAGAAGAAGGAGGAGATGGACAAGCACCGCGCCACGATTGCCGAGGGCGCGGCGAAGAAAGGCTACGATCCGGCACTGGCCGAACACCTCTTCGACCTGATGACCAAGTTTGCGGAGTACGGCTTCAACAAGTCGCACACCGCCGCCTACGCCGTGGTCACCTATCAGACGGCCTGGCTCAAGGCGCACCACTGCTCGGCTTTCATGGCTGCGACGATGTCGTCCGACATGGACAACACCGACACAGTCAAGATCTTCTACGAAGATACCCTTGCCAACAAAGTCGTGGTGTTGCCACCCGATGTGAATCATTCCACCTACCGCTTTGAACCGACTGACGCCAAGACCATCCGCTATGGTCTCGGCGCCGTCAAAGGCTGCGGCGAACCGGCCGTGAGGGGCATCATCGCCGCACGTGAAACGGGCGGCCCCTTCAAGGACATTTTCGACTTCTGCGCCCGCATCGACCGGCGTGCCGCCAACCGCCGCGTAGTCGAAGCGCTGGTGAGGGCCGGTGCGCTGGACAGCATCGCCCCCCTGGCGCCGGACGGCAAACCGCATCGTGCCAAGTTGCTCGCCACGGTCGGCGTAGCCATGGAAGCAGCCGAGCAGGCAGCCGCCAGCGCAGGTCAGGGGGGCCTCTTCGACATGGGCGACGGCCCCTCGGAAATCGCCCCCGAATACATCGAAGCGCCGGTCTGGAACGAGAAGAAACGCCTGACCGAAGAAAAAACCGCCATCGGCTTCTTCATCTCCGGTCATCCTTTCCATAGCGCTGCCGCAGAAGTCCGGCGTTTCGTGCGTACCCCGCTCTCCCGCATCGAGCCACGCCGCGAACCGCAGATGCTGGCCGGCATCGTCTCCGCAGTACGCATCAAGATGGGCAATCGCGGCAAGATGGCCTTCGTGACACTGGATGATGGCAGCATGCCGCTGGATGTCACCATCTATTCGGAAGTGCTGGAAGCCAACAAAGGCAAGATCATGCAAGATGAAGTGCTGATCGTCGAAGGCAAAGTCAGCAATGACGACTTCAGCGGCGGCTTTCGTGTCATCGCCGAGCGCCTTCTCACCCTGGGCGAGGCCCGTGGCCGTTACGCCCGCCTGCTCACCCTGCGGTTCAATGGCGAAGTTGCCGCAGCGGGTGGGGGCAAGGCGGCGGTAGGCCGTCTGCAAGATCTGCTGGCAGATTATCGCGGTACCCGTGAAGAGGGCTGCTGCCCGATCCGGGTGCGTTATCGCAACGGTTCCGCGGAAGCAGACCTGCCCTTAGGGGATAAATGGCGGGTAAGACTGGATGACCCACTACTTGAAAGTCTGCGAGAATGGCTATCATCAGAGAGTGTAGAGATCATCTACCAATAGCCGGAGCATAGATCGTGAGAAAAGCAGCGGCCGCATTTTTGAACACCAGTCTGGCCTGTCTGGTTGCGACCACCCCCGCTTATGCCCAACCCAGCGGCTTGCGCCTGCAAGGGAATGCGGAGGGCTTTACCCTGCGCGGATCGGATAATGGCTTGCGCTTGCGTTTTACCTCCACCAACCCGCTACACGATACGACAGCCTTGGCCGCCTCGGACCCTGCCAGGAACAGCCTCACCCGTAATACCGTGCGTGCCGACTGGCCGATTTTCGGGTATGGGCTGCGGACCTCCCTCGGCCTTTCCTGGAGCACCCCCGAAGCAGGCAACCGCTCTTTCTCCCGCGAGCAAATGGCACCAACGACTTTTCTGGGGTTCGGCTGGCGCAGTGAATCCTTCCAGAGCAGCGGCTGGAAATTCTCCGCCGAACTGGGCACCAACCTTTCTGGCAGGAATACCTGCACGGGCATCACCTCCGTCTGCCTGACACCGCAACCCCAAGGCCTCAATGGCGAAGCCAGCGGGAATGGGCTGCGCCTGAATCCCTACGTCAGCTTCGGCGCGACGCTCAATTACTGATGCCCGCCAGTCTGTTTGATACGGGCCTGCTTGACCGGCTCAGTGCTGCCGCACGCGCCAATCCGCGCCTGCGCCAGAATCACAACCTGCATGCCGGCCCGAATGACCCGGTGCAGCGTTTTTTCAACGCTATCGAACCGGGTTCGTATGTCATACCCCATCGCCATCTGGCCGCCGGCAAGGATGAAACCCTGCTCATGCTGCGAGGCAGGCTGGGCCTGATCCTGTTTGATGATGCCGGTCACGTCAGTGCCACCCACCTGCTGGCCCCCGCCAGTAACTGCATGGGTTTTCATCTCGGACTGAACGTCTGGCACAGTGTCGTTGCGCTGGAATCGGGCTGCGTTTTCTTTGAAATCAAAACCGGTCCCTATCGGGCTCTCTCCGCAGAGGAACAGGCCCCCTGGGCGCCTGCCGAAGGAAGTCCGGCTGCACAGGCCTACGAGCGTCAGCTCCACACCCTATTCCAATCGGGATAAGCCGTCTCCTCAAGCACGGCATGGGCAGCCTGCGGATATCCTGATACCATCAGCAGACCACTCAATTCACCTGCCAGAGCGAGATTCCGTGACCCACATAGTTCCAGAGGCCATGCCTGTCGGCCCCCAGAAACGCGTGTTGGTCATCTCCTACTCGCAGACCGGACAACTGGCCGCGATCACCGAACGCCTGCTTGAGCCCCTGCGCGCTGATCCAGGCATTGTGGTCCAGGTGGAAACCCTCGCTCCCCTGCCGGATTTCCCGTTCCCGTGGTCGATTTCCCGCTTCTTTGATGCGTTTCCCGAGTCGGCCCATCTCGTCCCGCCTGCCTTGGCACCGCTGGGCCTGAGCGGCGATGAAGCGTTCGACCTGGTCATCCTGCCGTATCAGGTCTGGTTCCTGGCGCCGAGCCAGCCGATCACCGCCTTCCTCAAACACCCTCTCGCCGCGAAACTCCTGCACGGCAAGCCCGTTGTCACGGTCATTGCCTGCCGCAACATGTGGCTGCTGGCGCAGGAAAAGATGAAGGGCATGCTCGCGGATGTTGGCGCTCACCTGATCGACAACGTGGTACTGACCGACCGTGCCCCGACCATGGCGACCCTGATCACCGCTCCAGCCTGGCTGCTCACCGGCAAACGCCGTCCCATACCTGGCCTGCCTGTTGCGGGCGTATCGCAAAACGACACGGAACGCAGCATCCGCTTCGGACGGGCACTGCGCGACGCGCTGCGCGATGGCCGCGAGAAAACCCGGACCTCCTTGCTCGGCGGTCTTGCCGCAGTCGAGGCCAACCCTCGTCTGCTCGTCAGCGAACGGGCGGCCACCCGCAGCTTCTACCTGTGGGGCAAGCTGCTGCGTGCTGCCGGCGACCCCGGGGCCACTGCACGCAAGCCGCTCCTGCTGCTCTATGTCCTTTTCCTGATCACCCTGATCCTCACCATCGTGCCCCTGAGCTTGCTCTTTCAGGCGCTGTTGCGTCCATTCCTGACGCAGCGGCTGGCATGCCTGAAGCAACGCTTCGAGCAACCCTCTGGTTCCGGCACCGAACGCCTGTCGCAATATGACTTCTGAAGTATTCATCACCCGCACGGCTGCTTTCCTGCCGTTTGATCCCGTTGGCAACGACGAAATGGAATCCGTGCTCGGCATGGTCGGCGGCAAACCGTCCCGGGCGCGACGCATGATCCTGCGCAGCAACGGCATCCAGACCCGCCACTACGCCATCGACCGCGCCACCGGCAAGAATGCATTGAGCAACGCCCAGCTCTCCGCCGCAGCGATCCGTGCCCTGGGGGAAGTCGGCCCGGTCGACTGCCTGTCGGTCGGAACCTCGATGCCTGATCAGTTGATGCCCAACCACGCGGTCATGGTGCATGGCGAACTGGGCTGGCCACGTCTGGAAGCTGTCGCCTTCGCCGGCATCTGTGTGGCAGGGGCAGCCGCCCTCAAGCACGCCTGGCTGTCAGTCAAGGCTGGCGAAGCACAACGCGCAATCGCCTGCGCCTCGGAACTGGCATCTTCGGGCCTGCGTGGCGAATTCTTCCAGCCCGAGACCGACTATCAGATCGCAGCACTGGAGAACTGCCCGCAAATCGCCTTCGAGAAGGATTTCCTGCGCTGGATGCTCTCGGATGGCGCTGGCGCCATGCTTCTGGAATCCACCCCACGCGGCCCCCTGAGTCTGCGCATCGAATGGATTGATCTCTCCTCGGCGGCGCACGAACTCCCCGCCTGCATGTACATGGGCGCGGACAAGAATCCTGATGGCTCACTCCACAGCTGGCGCAATGCCACCCATGCAGAATGGGGAGAGCGCTCGATGCTCGCGGTGAAGCAGGATGTCAAACAGCTCAATGAACACGTCATCCGCGCCACACTGAGCGAACCGCTCGCGCTGATCGCGGCCAAACGCGGGCTCAAGGTCGAGGATATCGGCTGGTTCCTGCCGCATATATCCTCGATGTATTTTGCCGAACCGGTTGCAGCCGGCATGCGCGAAATCGGCCTCGATGTGCCGCGCGAACGCTGGTTCACCAATCTCACGCGCTGCGGCAATACCGGCTCCGCCTCGCCCTACATCATGCTCGACGAATTGTTCCGCTCCGGCCGCATCGAGAAGGGACAACGCATCCTGATGTACATCCCCGAGAGTGGCCGTTTCTCCAGTGGCTTCGTGCTGCTGCAGGCGGTCTGATGAAGGTCGACCAGGTCCCGCAGGAAGAAAACCGGACGCTGGGCGGCCACCGCAAGGGCGTGTATGCGCGCGATGCCAGCGGCAAGCTGGTACTCGTCCCCAGCAAGGGCTGGGAAGTCGAAGAGATCGTCACCGTACAAGCCGTCGACGTCTTCCACGCCCAGGCCGAAGCCGCGCGCACACGTGCTGCCGCCGGACAAAGCTCGCCTCTCGAATACTGGATGTATTCCCGGCGCATGGATGTCGAAATGCTCGCCCAGGTCAGTGGCCTGTGGCAATGGCGCATCCGCCGTCACCTACGCCCTGCGGTGTTCGTGCGCTTATCGCCGAAGATTCTGGCGCGGTATGCGGAGGCGCTGGGACTGCCTACGGAAACGATCCGCCACCTACCCGAGCGAGCATAGCTGATGCTCACGATCGAAAATTTCAAACGCGGGTTGGCTCTCATCATTCTGATCTGCTTTTTTCTACCCCTATGCCAGTGCTCTGCAAAGTCTCCAGCTGAGAACACATCGAATCAGGCGGATTTCTCCACAACAGAAGAGCTCATCCCTATTGAAGAAATTCGCTTTCAAAATATTGATGAGCTAGTAATCATCTCCGTGTTTGCATGGCCGCTAGCCCTCTGGATGCTTCGCAGATTCGCGGCCACAAAACCAAAAAAGCTGCTAACCAACTTGGCAGAGATCATTTTTTGCGCAGCATCGCTGACCTATCTCATGGTGATATTCAGGCTTTGGGGCGACATCAAATACGGAGGCATTCTCGCTCTAGTTGCCTTCACTTCCTACCTCGTGACATCAATCGCCATCCTGTTTCGCTACATCATCCGTAAAGTAATCTGACACCCCGTACAGAGTCAGTCTTGATGAACCTGCCCAGCCCCAAATTGATGTCAAAAATCGCTTACCAGCACCAGCACGCAGCCCACTGCGAGAGCGGCACCATCGCCAACCTGCTGCGCCATCAGGGCGCGGCCGTCTCGGAGCCACTGGCATTCGGAGTGGCTTCCGGGCTGTCCTTTGCCTACCTGCCTTTCGTACGCATCAGCAACGGTCTGCCCCTGATTGCCTACCGCTCGCCGCCCAAGTCCATCATCAAGGGCACCGCCAAGGCTTTTGGCAGCCGCTTTCGCTTCGAGACCTTTCGCGACGCGGAAACCGGCCAGCGCCGACTCGACGCACTGCTGGCCCAAGGCCAGGTCGTCGGTGCCCAGACTTCGGTGTACTGGCTGCCCTACTTCCCCGAAGAGATGCGCTTTCACTTCAACGCGCACAATCTTGTGGTCTTCGGCAAAGAAGGAGACGACTACCTGATTGGCGACCCGGTGGCCGAAGATCCGCAGCGCTGCGCGGTGGCGGACTTCAAACGCGCGCGCTTCGCCAAGGGCGTGCTCGCCCCCAAGGGCTTGCTCTACTACCCGGTGCAAACAGCGCGCAGCACGATCACGCCGGAAGCCATCCGGCCGGCCATCCGCAAGACCATCCGCACCATGGCCGCGCCGATCCCGCTGATCGGCACACGCGGCATCCATACGCTGGCAAAACGCATCGCCCGACTCGATCCGGCGGATGAACAGAGCAGCCCGTTCATTGGCCACGTGGTGCGCATGCAGGAAGAAATCGGCACCGGCGGCGCAGGCTTCCGCTTCATCTACGCAGCCTTCCTGCAGGAAGCGGCGGACATCGCCCGCCTGCCGGTGCTGGGCGAATTCTCCGAACGCCTGATGACGATTGGCGATGCCTGGCGCGATTTCGCACTGGCCGCCGCACGCATGGTCAAGGGCCGCGACAAGCTCGACCCGCCTGCCATCGCCGCCCTGCTGGCCGCACAGGCGGACAGCGAAGCAGCCTTCTTCCACGATCTCGGCCGGGCTATCAAGTAAAGAAGATGCTGACGATCAGCGAACTGAGCTTCCAGTACCCTGGCGCACCGCAAGCCGCGCTGAACGGCGTATCGCTGACCGTGCGGCGCGGCCGCGTGCTCGGCCTGCTGGGGCCAAACGGTGCCGGCAAAACCACGCTGATCTCGCATCTGGCCGGACTTCTCGCCGTGCAACACGGCAGCATCCTGCTCGACGGCCAACCCATTGCACAGGCCCGCGCCGAGCGCCCCACGCGCATCACGCTGGCGCCGCAGGAATACGCCTTCTATCCAATGCTCACGGTGGCCGAGAATCTCGCCTGCTTCGCCGCCGCCTGCCGCCTGAAAGGCAACACGCTGCGCGAACGCATCGCCGCCTGCATTGCCTTCACCCAGCTCGAACGCTTCGCCAAGACACGCGCCGAGCATCTCTCCGGCGGTCTCAAACGCCGCCTGAACCTGGCCATTGCGCTGCTGCCTGAACCGGAACTGATCCTGCTCGACGAGCCCACGGTCGGCGTCGATCCGCAATCGCGCGCCTTCCTGCTCGATGCCGTGCGCGCCCTCGCCCAAGCGGGTACCACGGTGCTATACACCTCGCATTACATCGAAGAAATCGAAACCATCGCGGATGACGTCGCCATTCTCGACAACGGCCGTGTACTGCGCGCCGCCGCCCTGCCCGAACTGCTCGCGGAAGGTGGTGCCCAGATGGCACTGCGCATCGACGGGCCGCTCGACGCGGCGCTCGGGCTTCTCGGCAATTTCGGCCACGCGCAGGCGGGGCACGAGGGCGAAATCCTCGTCAGCCTGAACCCCGACAGCAGCCCGGCCAGCGTTCTGCAGGCAATCGCCACGGCCGGCGCCACGCTGCACATGGCACGTTACGGCAGCCACGATCTGGAACGGCTGTTCATGCGATTGACGCACCGCGCGCTGAGGGACGAGTGATGCACCTCACCCTCAAACCGGCGTCATCCCGGCGCAAGCCGGGATCCAGTTCGCGCCACCAACTCTGGATTCCGGCCTGCGCCGGAATGATGGCAGAGGGAATTCGCGCATGATGCTCCCCGCCCTGATCCGCAAGGAATTCCTAGCCCTGATCCGCGACCCGCACGGGCTGGTTGCGCTGTTCCTGATGCCGGTGGCCTTCATCGTCATCATGTCGCTGGCCTTGAAGGACTACTACAACCCGCAGACCCGCAGCCTGCCTTACGCGCTGCTCGATCTGGATCACGGCGCGCAGGCCCAGACCCTTGCCGAGCAGTGGCAGGCGGATCACGGCGTGCCCCGGCAGGTACCTGAAGAATGGCGCCCGGCCTTGCTCGCCGGGCAGGTGCGTTACGTGTTGACCATCGAACCGGGCTTCTCGGACGCCATCGCCTCGCCGGCCACGCCGCCGGGCATCAAGGTGCGCCTGCTCGCTGATCCGGGGCTGGAGCACGCCCTCTTCCGCGGCACGGAGGCTGAGCTCGCTGCCGCTGTCGGCGAACTGCGCGCCAACGCGATCCAGGAACGCTTCATGGGCATGGTCGGCAAAGGGGCGAATGCAATCCGCAATCTGGTCTCCGCCGAGCGCGTCGCCACCCGCGTGCGCCCCACCGCCGTGCAGCAGAACGTGCCGGCCTGGCTGGTGTTCGGCATGTTCTTCGTGGTCACCGCGATTGCCAGCTTGTTCGTGCAGGAAGCGCGTGACGGTACGCTCACCCGCCTGCAGGCCATCGGCGTGCCGCGCCGCATCCAGATCCTTGCCAAGGCCCTGCCCTACCTCGGCGTAAATGCCGTGCAGGCCGCGCTGATGCTTGCCGTCGGTGTATGGCTGATGCCGCGCGTGGGCGGCGAAGCACTGCAGCTCGCCGGCATCGACTGGGTGGCACTCCTGCTCATGCTCGCCACGATCAGCTTTGCGGCCATTGGCTTCGCGCTGGCAATTGCCTGTCTCGTGCGCACCCACGCCCAGGCCTCCGCGCTGGGGGCGACCTGCAATCTGTTGATGGCCGCCATTGGCGGCATCATGGTGCCCACCTTCGTGATGCCCGTTGCGATGCAGGCCGCCGCGCACTGGTCACCAATGAACTGGGCGCTCGAAGGCCTCCTGCAGGTGCTGCTGCGCTCGGGCGACACGCTCGCCGTACTGCCCTATGCCGCACGACTGGGCGGTTTCGCCGTGCTGATGTGGCTGGCGGCAACACTGCTGTTCCGGCGGAGAATGAAATGACCACCCATCGTAGGGCGTCAATCGCCTGCAGGGCATTGCGCCGAATGAATCCTTTTGGGCAATCCATGCATGCGGCGCAATGCGCTCCGCTTTGCTGCGCTTCGATTGCACCCTACGTGCTGAACTGAAATCCGAACATGACGCAAGACTTCATTCAAACACTCAAAACCCTGATCCTCGAAGCCTGCGACAAGGACGAGCCAGCCGGCGGCCTCAGCCCGGACGAAATCCTCTTCGGCCCGGAATCCCGCCTCGGTCTCGACTCGCTCGACGCATTGCAGATCTCGGTGGCGATCCACAAGAAGCTCGGCGTGCGCATTGCCGACAGCAAAGATACGCGCCGTGCGATGGCCTCGCTGGCAACGCTGGCGGGGTATTTGACTGAACGGCGCGGGTAATTCCTCACGCCACAATGGAGCCAATATGCCAGCGCATAGCAAAGAGGTTATCAACACATTTTGCGAGCTTTGCGATTGGCTCTTGCAAATCTGGCAGACACGCAAGTATCTATTCGACGAAAACCCTAATGAGGCTGCACTGAAGACCCCGCGACACGCCCACTTTTTCTACCGTTTGCAGGTTGTATTGCAAGAAGCTTGGTTACATCAACTCGCCAAATTGCATGACCCAGCGGTACAAGGTGGCTCGAACGGTCACATCAATCTATCGCTGAACTACATCATCGAATACGGTCAATGGGATCATGTGACAAAAACGACCCTCACTGATCTGCTAGCCGAGATGTCTACTCTCGCCAAACCAATCAAAGATGCCAGAAACAAGGTTCTCTCTCACAACGATTTGGCAGTGTTGCTCAACGCAACAGAGCTTGGCAGCTTCGACGCAGGCGCTGATGAAATTTACTTCAGAAAATTACACAAGTTCGCATCGCTGGTAAGCCAAACAGTTCTTGGCGAACCATTCGTTTTCGACGATCTAGTTCAAAACGATGTAGATGCTTTCATGAAGACATTCCTTCTTGGTACGAGGATCTAGTCTTCATGCAGCCCGCCTACCTCCACGGCCGCGGCCTCGTCTCCGCGCTCGGCCCCGATCTCCCCGCCGCGCTGGCCTGCCTGAAATCAGACGGCGTCGAGCCAGGGCGACTCAAGGTCGGCCCCGCCACCGTCTGGCCGTATTTTGCCATCGCCAATGACGACTTGGATTGGTACGCCCGCACGCGGCGCCTGACGCTGCAGGCGGTGGCCGAGTGCGGCGTGGTGGATCGGGCGGCGCCGCTGTTTCTCGCTTCTTGTTCGCTGGATGTAGGCGCGATGGAAGATGGTGCGCCCTGGCCGCCGGATTGCCAGGGCTTTGCCGAAACGGTGGCGGGCTGGCTGGACTGGCACGGCCCGGTCTACTGGATTTCGACCGCCTGCACGTCGGCCAGCAACGCGCTGCTAAGCGCGGTTTCCTGCCTGCGCGCGGGTGAAGCGTCCGCCGCGCTGGTGCTGGGTATGGAGGTACGCAATCGCTTTACCAGCGCCGGCTTCGGCGCAATGCAGCTGCTGGATTCGCAACGCCCACGCCCGCTTGCAGCAGACCGGGCCGGACTGGTGCTGGGCGAAGCCGTGGCGGCTTTGTACCTGAGCACCACGCCTGCGCGCTGGCGGGTGTGCGGCGGAGCGAATGTGGTGGATGGCAGTGACCCGGCCGGTGCCACACCGCAAGCCGTCGCGGCAATGTATACGGCCGCACTCGCCGACAGCGGCCTTCGGCCCGATGACATCGGTCTGATCAAGTTGCAGGCTGCCGGCAGCCCCGGCAATGATGCCAACGAGCTCGCCGGCCTGCACAGGGCCTTTGCCAGCGTGCCGGCCTTGACGAGCCTGAAGGCGGAGATCGGCCACACACTGGGCGCCTCCGGTGCAGCCGAGCTGGCACTGCTCACTGCGTGCCTGGAGCACGGCGTGTGGCCGGTTCCCCGCAATCCGGCAGATCCTGATCTGGATGCCGCACTGGCGAACGAAATCCCCGTGGTGCCCTATCTGGCCAACACGATCCTCGGTTTCGGTGGCGGCCACGCCACGCTGGTGCTGGAGGATTGCGCGCGTAGCCCAGGTTCCGGCATCTCCTCCGCATCCGGGCTACACCCATCAGGCCCGCAGCAAAAGACTCCGCGCGTGCCCCGGAGCTGGCGCATCGCCGGCCGCTGTTTTACTGCACCACCACCAGCCGACTGGCGCGAGCGACTGGCTACCCGACTGGGCTTCAAGCCGCGCCGGATCGGACGCTGGGCCGAACTGGCCCTGTACGGCGCGCTATGCTGTCTGGATGACGCAGGCGAAACCACACTGCCCGCAGGCGCACTGCTGAGTCTGGCGAGCCTGCTAGGCCCGGATCAGGCCTTGCGCACAGCACTCCACGAAGCGCAGGACGGTCTGCCAATGCCGATGGGTTTTCTGCAAAGCCAGCCGAATCAGGCACTGGCCCATCTGGCCAAGGCGCTGGACTGGCAAGGTAATGCACGCTGCCTGACAACGCGCGAGCCGCTCACCGCCTTGCACCTGGCCTGTGCCAATGCCGGGTCAGCCGGTGTATTGCTGGGTTGGGTAGCGGAAGGCGGAGACGGATGCAGCCAATGGTTGCGGCTGGTGCCCATGGCAAGCGGCGATTACGCGCCGCTGCCTGCCAGCCTTGAGGCCCTGGCTGATCCAGCATGGGCTGGATTCTGCCTGAACTACGCCACAGACTGACCCGGCAGGTTTGCCATGACGCAAGCCCACCAGCAACGCAGAAGCAGAGGGTTTGACTTGCAACTTGCAACTTGCAACTTGCGACTTGCGACTTGTAACTTGCAAGCACCGCCTCAATTGATCATGAACGGCAGGCTTTCCTGGCCAGCAGAAGTCAGCCCGCGCGCCAGCATGCTCATGAAAACATCATTGGGTACAGGCGGACAGAAGAAGTAACCCTGTGATTCACGACAGCCTTCACGAATCAGGAAGTCGACCTGATGACGGGACTCTGCGCCTTCGGCGATGACTTCGAGCTTGAGGCTGCGCCCGAGCTGGATGATCGCGCGCACGATGGCTGCATCATCAGGATCATCCACCATGTCACGCACAAAGCCCTGATCGATCTTGAGACGATCCACGGCGAAACGCTTGAGATAGGAGAGCGAGGAATAGCCGGTACCGAAGTCGTCGATGGACAAGCGCACGCCCAGCGTCTTGAGACGCTGCACGGTATCGAGCACATCTTCGGCATGGTCCATGAGCAGCGACTCGGTCAATTCGAGTTCCAGGTATTCGGGCGGCAACCCGGTTTCAGCCAGGACTTCGCTGACGGCGGCGACGATATCGTCGCGCCGGAACTGCAAGGCCGAGATGTTGACCGCAACGGTAATTGAACGCACCCCGGTGGCATACCAGCCCATGGCGTGAATGCATGCCTGCCGCAGCACCCAGCGACCGATCGGAATGATCAGACCGGATTCTTCGGCGATCGGGATGAAACGGTTGGGCGGCACGAAGCCAAGGACATCCGAATTCCAGCGCAGCAAGGCCTCGCACCCAACGATCGCACCTGATTCGAGGTGTACCTGCGGCTGGTAGTTCAGGCTGAGCTGGTTGTGTTCCAGAGCCCGGCGCAAATGCGTCTCCACCTGCAGACGATCCTGTGCATTGGCGTTCATCGCTTCGGTGAAGAAGCGGTAGGTATTCCGCCCGTTTTCCTTGGCGTGATACATCGCCGTATCGGCATTCTTCATCAGGGTATCGGCGTCAACCCCATCATGGGGAAAGACGGCGATCCCGATGGAGAACGAGGTGCCCAGCACGTGCGTGTCGACTTCGAAAGGCTCTGCCAGACGGCGCAGGATCTTTTCGGCGATCCGGGCCGACACTTCGGTATCGGCTATCTCAGGCAGCACAATGATGAATTCATCGCCCCCCTGACGGCAGATCGTGTCGCTATCGCGCACGCAATGCAGCAATCGCTCGGCCACGGCCTGGAGCAGATGGTCGCCAACCAGATGGCCCAGTGAATCATTGATGGTCTTGAAACGGTCCAGATCCAGGAATAGCAAGGCCAGCACCTTGCCGCTGCGCTCTGCACGCGCGAGCGCTTGCTCAAGCCGGTCCTGGAACAAGGTCCGGTTGGGCAAGGACGTCAACGGATCATGGTGGGCCAGGAAAGCAATCCGCGCTTCATTGGCTTTGCGCTCGGTAATGTCGGAAAACACCGCGACATAATTGGTGATGGTATTGCTGCGATCACGCACCGCGCCGATGGAAAGCCATTCAGGAAACTCCGAACCATCCCGCCGACGTTGCCAGATTTCCCCCTGCCAGGTGCCCTGCTCGGTGGCTTCCTTCCATACGCTGTCGTAATGCACCAGACCATGACGCGAGGAAGAGAGCAAGGCGGGCGTCTGACCGATCACCTGGCAGGACGAGAATCCGGTGAGGTCCGTGAAGGCCTTGTTGACGGAAAGGATGTGGCGCTGTGCATCGGTGATCATGATGGCTTCGACGCTATGATCGAACACGGTGGCGGCTAGCCGCAATTCTTCTTCCGCGCGCCGCTGGGCCGTCACGTCATTGAGCGTCAGGACCACCGGATGCAGACCGGTGGCTTCATCGCGCGCCAGGGGCTCGGCTTTGGCCAGCATCCAGCCACGCGTGCCATCCCGTCGGTCAATCCCGACCACCGCCGACGCCGGGCGCCCGAAATGCATGGCTCGCGCACCAGGCAATTCCGAAATCGGGCAAAAGCTGCAATCTTCACGCACAAAGCTGTAGCCCTCCGGTTCCTGCAAGGGCGGGAAGTTCTCGTCAAGGGCCAGCCCGTACAGGCGTCGTGCGGCGGCATTGGCAATGATCACGGTGCCTGTGGCATCACGCATGATCACACCTTCACGCATGGACGAGAGGATCAAACGCATGCGCCCTTCGTTCTCGCGCAATTCATGCTCAGCCTGCTTGCGTGCGGTGATGTCCTCGATGACCTCCATGAACTGGCTGGTACCGCGGCGCGAACGCACCAGGGACATGGTGAGATTGACCCACACCAGCTGCCCGCTTCGTCGCTTGATACGCTTCTCGATCGAGAAGGTCTCCGCCGTATCGAGGACCAGCGCATCAAGCAAGCGTTCATGCGCTTCAACATCTTCCGGATGGGTCAGCTCGCGGAAATCGCGCAGGAGCAACTCTCCTTCAAGATAGCCAGTAATCGCGCAATAGCGCTGATTGACCCGCAGGTAACGCCCGGATACCGCACACAGGCAGAAGCCCACCGCCGCCTGCTCGAAAGTGCCACGAAAGCGCGCCTCGCTATCCTCCAGGGCAGCTTCGGAAGCCTTGTGGGCAGAGATATCGACAAAGATCCCGCGCATTCCGATGACATGACCCACCTCGATCGGACTGCGCAAATCACGGACATAGACCTCGTGGCCATCCGCATGTATGAGGCGATACTCGCACTCGCGTTCGCCACCGTTGGCAATCAACTCGCGCAGGAACGACAAGGCCGTTTCACGATCTTCAGCATGCAGACGCGATTGCCAGAAACCCGACTGCTGCCACGCCGCCGGCGAAAATCCCAGCAGGCGTTCACCTTGTGCCGAGACATAGGTGAAGGCATTCGAGCCCGCGTCATACTCCCAGGCCACCACACTGGTACCTTCGACAATGACCCGGAAACGTTCTTCGGATTGCTGAAGCTTGCGCGTCCGTATCGCCAGCTCATGCAATTGACGGCGATAGAGCAAGGCCGCAGCCAGCAGCAGGATGACGGCGATCCCGACCACACTCACCGCGCCCGTTACGTCACCGCTGGCACCGAACCCGCTGGCCAGTACCGGTGTCGTCACCAAGGCCAGCCCCCCGAGCCCTGCCCCCCGCTTTGCCCGGCGTAAAAGACCCGGACATTTCCCTCCAACCGGATGCAACAAAAAACGCTCCTCCCCTAAACTTCACGCCACCACCACTCGCCAGGTGGCGCTCACGAATCAGCGCTCTGAGGCGCCATATCCGATACCAGAGCAGAAAGATACACGGATCTCTGCACGATTCAGAATCAGCCTTGCTTGCATGCGGCATTAGTGCACGATAAGGCCCCGGGACAGGCAAAAAGTGTTGTAGCAAGACGACACCGGGCTGCAACATCGTCGTCACATGCAGGTCGTAAAGTCGCAATACGATCAGCCGCCACAATCACCATGAAAATCCTGATGATTTCGGATGTGTATTTCCCGCGCATCAATGGCGTCTCGACTTCCATCGAAACCTTCCGCAGCGAACTCCACGCCCTGGGCATCCAGACGACGCTCGTTGCTCCGGCCTACCCGCAGGACACCGATCCTGCAGCTCCGGACATCGTCCGGATTCCTGCGCGCTACTTGCCGATGGATCCGGAAGACCGGCTGATGCGCCGTCAGGCCATCCGCCAATGGCTGCGCGCCCAACTCTTCCGCGACTTCGATCTGGTCCACATCCAGACCCCTTTCGCCGCGCATTACGCCGGCATCGAAATCGCACGTGAACTCAACATTCCTGCCATTGCGAGTTATCACACCTATTTCGAGGAATACCTGCACCACTACATCCCGTTCCTGCCCCGTCGGCTGACCCAGGCAGTAGCCCGGCGCTTCTCTCGCGGCCAGTGCAATCAGCTTGATGCAATCGTGGTGCCATCCCGCGCGATGTCAGCCACCCTGCGCGATTACGGTGTCACTCAACCGCTGCACATCCTGCCCACCGGGTTGCGTGAGGAACGTTTCTGTCGCGGCAATGGTGCGGCTTTCCGGGAACGCCATGGCATCGCCCCGACGCGCCCGCTACTGCTGTTCGTCGGACGTGTGGCCTTCGAGAAAAATATCGGTTTCCTGCTCGAAGTCGTGGCGCGTGTCCGCCAGCAGCACCCCGACGTGCTGCTTCTGGTGACAGGAGAAGGGCCTGCATTGGCGGGCTTGCGTACCCAGGCCCGCCAACTGGGTCTGACTGAACACGTCCGCTTTCTCGGCTATCTTGATCGCCGTAACGCCCTGGCGGATTGCTACAGCGCTGCGGATCTTTTCGTGTTCGCCTCGCGTACGGAAACCCAGGGACTAGTCCTGCTCGAAGCCATGGCCATGGGCTGCCCGGTACTGGCCTTAGCCGCAATGGGGACCCGCGATATCCTTGAGAATGCGGCAGGTACCGTCATCGCACAGGATGACCTGGACGCATTCGCCAACAAGCTCGTCGAATTGTTACGGGATGAAGCAGGCTTGAAGGCGCTGGGGCGGGCGGCGGAAAGCTCCGCGCGTCAATGGTCTGCGCGGGAAATGGCCGTACGCATGGGTGCGCTGTATCAGGAAGTGATCGCAGGACACACCAGATCGCAGGCGCGGCCTACTTGATGCGCCGCAGATGCCCGCCCTTTGGCGAGGGCGCCGCAGGAGGCTCTGGATCGGATGGCGCCTCTGGCGCGCTGGAGCCCGGCTCGGCGGAGCCGGACAAATCCTCTCCCGCAACCACGCCGCCCAGTTCCATGCCGGAACCGGCCAGCGCACCTTGCTCGAAAGCCATGCCCTGCCCGGTTTCGCGTGCATAAATGGCCAGCACCTGGCTGATCGGCACGTAAAGAGACTGGGCCACACCATTGAACCGCGCCTGGCAGGTGATCTCTTCGTTTGAAATCTGCAGGCCGCCCGTGGCATAAGGTGCGATGTTCAGCACGATTTGCCCAGCACGCACATGCTGCATCGGCACACGCGTGCGCTCGTTAACCTGCACCACGATGTAAGGCGTGAAGCTGTTGTCCACACACCATTCATGCAGGGCACGGATCAGGTAAGGCTTGGTGGAAGTGGCTTGGACTTGGGACATGCGATTGCTGCTGAGTGAGGACAATTCGGGACAGTCGCCGTAGCAAGCGACTCAAGATCAAAGCGAGAAGCAAAAACGTACGCATGTACGGTGAGCCTCACAGCTTCAAGATTGAGTCGCGCAGTCGGGGTGAATGTCCAAATTTATCGGCGCATGGCGCGTTCAGAGGGCGTGAGCGCATCAATGAAGCCTTGCCGCGTAAAGATACGTTCGGCATATTTCATCAACGGCGCAGCCGTCTTCGGCAGCTCGATGCTGTAATGTTCAAGACGCCACAGCAATGGCGCAATCGCCACGTCCAGCATCGAGAACTCATCGCCCAGCATGTACTTCTGCTTGGCAAACAACGGGACGAGTTGCAGCAACTGGTCACGCACATGACCACGTGCCTTGTCGGCAGCAGCCTTCTGGTTTTTCTCCAGCGCTTCGATGTGCGAGAACAATTCATGTTCCAGCGTATGCAGCAACTGGCGCGCCTTGGCCCGCATGATCGGATCTGGCGGCATCAGTTGCGGATGCGGGAAGCGCTCATCAATGTACTCATTGATGATGTTCGACTCGTAGAGCACGAGGTCGCGGTCAACCAGCACCGGCACGCGGTTGTAAGGATTGATCACGGCAATATCTTCAGGCTTGTTGAAGAGGTCAACATCGACCACCTGAAAATCCATGCCCTTTTCATACAGCACAATCCGGCAACGGTGGCTGAAAGGATCCGTTGTACCGGAATACAAGTTCATCATTGCGGAATTACTCCAGGAATATTCATTATCACGAACCACCCGACGCGCCTGCTGCGCATCGCTGTCGCGACCAGCCAACACCATCATTTGGTTGCACACCCGATCAATGCACGTCTTTCCAGTATGCCCGTTTGAGCAAATAGGAAAGCACGGCGAGAACACTCAAAACGGCAAGCACGAACCAGCCCATACTGCGACGGGTTTCCTGCCCCGGCTCGCCCATCCAGGTAAGAAAGGACACCAGATCGGCAACCTGCTCGTCATACTCATCTTTCGTCAGCGAACCTGGTTTGACAAGTTCCAGCCCCTCCAGTTGCTTGACCATGTTGCCATGGCCATCGTCTCTGGTGACGAAACGCGCTTCCTGCTCGCCCTGCAAACTCCACAGGACATGCGGCATGCCTACACCGGGAAACAAGGCATTGTTCCAGCCGGTCGGACGTGAGTCGTCGCGGTAGAACTGGCGCAGATAGGTATACAACCAGTCTGCCCCACTGCCTGCTTCCGATGCGCGCGCGCGGGCAATCACGGACAAATCGGGTGGTGCTACGCCAAACCACTTGCGCGCATCGTCGCGACGCAACGCCACCATCATCTGTTCGCCAGTCTTGTCCGCTGCGAACATCAGATTATCCTTGATCTGCTGCTCGGAGAGACCGATCTGGGTCAAGGTGTTGTAACGCACGGAGCTCGCCCCGTGACAGCTCAGGCAATAATTCACGAACAGCTTGGCCCCTTGCTGCAAGGAAGCGTCATCAAAACGCAATGGTGCCTTGTCCAGCGTCGGACCTTCATTCGCCTGGGCGCCCATGGGCAAACCGGCCATCGTCACCACCAGTGCGGCGGCAGCAAACAACTTGTTGAGCAGACTCATTTCGAGGTTACCCTTTCCGGTTCGGGTTTGGTCTTGTCCAGACGAGAATACCAAGGCATCAGGCCAAAGAAGGCCAGGTAAAGGATCGTGCTTACCGCAGCGACCGGGCCGCCGGGGATCAAGCCGAAGAATGCATAGCCTGGCGCCTTGGTGCCCAGGAATCCCAGCAGTACGAAGCTCACCACGAACAGCGTCAGGATGGTCTTGAACAAACCGCCCTTGTAGCGGATCGACTTGACCGGACTACGATCCAGCCAGGGCAACAAGGCAAACAGCAGAACCGAGCCCCCCATCATCACGACGCCCCAGAACTTGGCATCGAAGCCACGACCGATGTGAATCCCGAGAATGGCAAAGTCGAACAAGGGCTTGGTCTTGCCCAGAACGGTCAAGCCGAAGAACCCCCAATACACACCGACCACCAGCACCAAACACAAGCGTCTCACCCAGACATTGCGCACACTCCAGGCTGTCAGCCCGGCAACCAGCGTCACAAACGCCCAAAGGTATGGCAGGAAGTCCGAGGTCGTCGCCCGCAGCATCGAATAGAACGGCGTGAAATACCAAACCGGCGCGATATGCGGAGGGGTCTTCAAGGCATCGGCCGGGAAGAAATTGTTGAATTCCAGGAAATAGCCGCCACCTTCAGGTGCAAAGAAAATGATGATGGCAAAAACGATCAGGAAGATCGTCACACCGAAGATATCCTTCACTGTGTAATACGGATGGAAGGGAATCCCGTCCAGCGGAATTCCGTTGGCGTCCTTGTACTTCTTGATTTCGACCCCGTCCGGGTTGTTCGAGCCGACTTCATGCAGCGCAATCAGGTGAGCGGTGACCAGCCCCAGTAGCACCAGCGGAATCGCGATCACGTGGAAGGCAAAGAAGCGGTTGAGGGTTGCATCCGACACGACGAAATCGCCCCGGATGAAGATCGACAGATCCGGCCCGATCACGGGAATAGCCTCAAACAGGTTCACGATCACCTGCGCCCCCCAGAACGACATCTGGCCCCAGGGCAGGAGGTAGCCAAAGAAGGCTTCAGCCATCAGGCACAGGAAGATCGCCATGCCGAACAGCCAGATCAATTCGCGTGGCTTGCGGTAGGAACCATAGAGAAGCCCGCGGAACATGTGCAGATACACCACGATGAAGAACATCGAAGCGCCCGTGGAATGCATGTAGCGGATGAACTTGCCACCGGCCACATCGCGCATGATGTACTCGACACTGGCAAAGGCTACCGGCACGCCTGCTGCGTTCAACGAAGCATCAGGCTTGTAGTGCATCACCAGGAAGATCCCGGTCACGATCTGGATCACCAGCACCAGCAGCGCGAGGGAACCGAAGAAGTACCAGAAATTGAAATTCTTCGGGGCGTAGTATTCGGCAAGGTGGTTTTTATAGGTGGATGTCAGCGGGAAACGCTCATCAACCCAGCCCAGCACTTGCTGCGCCTTCTCGGTCACGATCTTGCAGCAGCTCATCATCAGGCTCCCTTGGTATCTTCGCCGATGCGCAGGCGTGTATCACTCAGATAGACGTGCGGCGGAATCTTCAGATTTGTCGGCGCGGGCATGGCCTTGAAAACCCGCCCGGCGAGATCGAATTGCGAACCGTGGCACGGGCACAAGAACCCGCCGTTCCACGCCTCACCCATCCCGCTTTCAGCGCCCATGGCAAATTTCGGATTGGGCGAACAGCCTAGGTGCGTACAAACCCCCAGACACACGAAATATTCGTCCTTGATCGCGCGTGCCTCGCCTTTCACATATTCCGGTTGCTCGGCACGCTCGGAAGCAGGGTCAGCCAGCGCAGCATCGTTTTTCTTCAGCGCAGCCAGCATCTCGGGGGTTCGCCGCACGATCCAGACCGGCTTGCCCTGCCATTCCACCGTCATCATTTCGCCAGCTTTGAGCTTGGATAGATCAACCTCTACCGGCGCCCCTGCAGCCTTGGCACGCTCGGAAGGCATGAAGCTCGTCACGAAAGGGGTCGCAGCACCGATCCCTACAACGGCACCCACACCAGCCGTCGCTGCCAGCAAGGCACGACGTGAGGGATCCAGGCTGCAAGCACAGCAGGCCTCTCCGCCGGATGCATCTTGTTTGTTATCGCTCATTGCAAACCCCGAGTGATTGTGATTCAAAGCTTGCCGATTATAGCCAATTTGTCAGCATGGATTAAAGCCCACCCAGCAAATTAACTTAAAAGTCTTTTTACTAACAACAACATATAAACAACATAAACCCTTATTGCATACAAAGTGCTGTCACAAAGGCATGGCATTCTGTCTGCCTGGCCTCAAATTACAGGGATACGAAACGACCATTCCCGATTCTGCGGCATACTTCGTACATGTGAATCCCTATTGCTTACAGAGGTAAACAGAACATGGTCAAAGGCATCATCTCCGACATGGACGGCGTCATCTATCGCGGCAAACAACTCGTGCCCGGCGCGCTCGAATTCGTGCAACGCTTGCACGACTCGCAAATCCCTTTCCTGTTTCTCACCAACAACGCCGAACAGACACCACTGGACTTGAAGCTCAAACTTGAAAGCTTGGGAATCCATGGCCTGACCGAAGCCAACTTCATCACCGCCGCCATGGCTACCGCCATGTTCCTGAGGAACCAGAACCAGAAACAGCACGCCACCGCTTACGTGGTTGGCGGTGGCGGCCTGATCAACGAGCTCTACAACGTGGGTTTCTCGATTTCGGAATCGAACCCGGATTACGTGGTGGTCGCCAAGTGCTCGACGCTCAGCTACGAACAACTCAAGAAAGCCGTACGCCTGATCGATCAGGGCGCGAAATTCATCGGCACCAACCCGGACATGATCGATCCGGTCGAAGGCGGTCTGGAGCCTGCGGCCGGCACCTTGCTCGCAGCCATCTCCGCAGCCACCGGCAAAAAGCCCTACATCGTCGGCAAACCCAATTCACTGATGATGATGCTGGCCGCGCGCAAGCTTGGCGCCCATCCGGAAGACTGCGTAATGATCGGTGACCGCATGGACACCGACATCGTCGGAGGAATGGAAGCCGGCATGAAAACCGTTCTGGTGCTCTCCGGCGTCACCACGCCAGAACTGATGACCGAATTCCCCTACAAACCGGATTACGTTCTCAATACGGTCGGAGACATTGATTTGGCAACGCTTTAAGGACCCCGTTCATGATCGTCGCCCATGCAAAACCCTTTGTCATGAGCGACGCATGATCCTGCTACGGAAGACTGACTTCACCAGGCAACCCGGGGCAGGTGCGCGCTATTCCAGCCCTCGCATCAGGGACAGGCACGCCCCGTTCTGGGATTGACGCCAACACATTGGGACACGGCTGGCGAGGGGCTCGTGATCGGCGAGGCCACTGGCCCTGCCACTTTTGTCGAAGCACAGGCGTAATCGCTGGAAAAATCCAACCCGATCCGCTGCAACTCAGGCAGCATCGCCTGTACCTGACTGCGCAACATCTGGGTAGAAGCCTCCGCTATCGGGGCTTGCCGCGATAGCAACTTCTGCCCGAGCGGCGATTTGTAGAACAGCAGCAATTCACGTATTTCACTTTCCGAAAAAGCATCCTGATAGGTCTTTACTGTGAATGGCTTGAGTTTTTCCCAATTCAACCCGGCATCGAGCGCCGCGTTCGCACGTTCGGAAAACCGCGCGATGGCGGCCTTTTCTTCACTGCTCAACTGGGCTTCTGTCTTGCCTTGCAAGGCTTTGTTGATCGTCTCGATTGCTTGTGCATCAAGCCGCTGCCGCCAATCCTTGATCTGGTTTTCTACTCGCAAGAGCCCGACCAACTCTTCCGTCTGTTGACGGAAAGTCACTTCATCCGCCGAAGCGGCAAGCGAAACAGCCAGCAAAAGCACGGCAACAAAACGTTTCATCCAGTAACCCCCATCATGATCACCATCCGCGCCGCTCGACAAAAGCCTGCGCCACAGTCCCCAGGTCGGTATGTTCGAGCTCACCGCCCACCGGTACCCCGCGTGCAATCCGGCTGACCTTCAGTCCGCGCGCGCGCAGCATTTCGCTGAGGTAATGTGCCGTCGCTTCGCCCTCGTTGGTAAAGTTGGTTGCGAGGATCACTTCCTGCACCACCCCATCAGTGGCACGCGCAACCAGCTTGTCCAGTTTCAGCTCGCGCGGACCAATTCCATCCAGTGGCGAGATCCGCCCCATCAGGACGTAATACAACCCGCGA
Organism: Pseudomonadota bacterium; assembly: GCA_018262235.1. GTDB lineage: Bacteria > Pseudomonadota > Gammaproteobacteria > Burkholderiales > Rhodocyclaceae > Uliginosibacterium. Next base: position 12,077 of record JAGTRY010000031.1, on the reverse strand, counting down.
TACGCCAGGGTGGACTCCATCACCATCAGGTCAGACGGCATTTCCACCACGCATAACTGCGAAGCGTCACGCTGCGTGTTCAGACAGCGCTCACAGATCTCGGCTTCGGTAAAGGTATTGCAGCGCTCGCAATGCCGGACCTCGGCCAAGGCCTTGGACAGGGCAAGCGACAGGCGCGCCGCCCCCTCGCGATCGCGCTGCAGCAGGTGATAGACCATGCGCTGCGCAGACTTGGGACCAATCCCGGGCAGAACGCGCAAAGCTTCGGTAAGTTGATCGATGAGGGACACGTTGGGGCGTTAGGAGAAGGGAGTGCGGAGCCGGTATTCCGCCCCTTGTTACCCACTCCCTGCATTCACATCAGAACGGCAACTTCATGCCAGGGGGCAGCCCCATGCCGGCGGTAAACCCGGCCATCTTCTCGGAAGTCGTCGCCTCGACCTTGGCCATCGCATCATTGAGCGCCGTCACGATCAGGTCTTCGAGCATTTCACGGTCGTCCATCACCACTGCGTCAATCGCCACGCGTTTGACCTTGTGCGCACAGCTCATCGTCACCTTGACGGCTCCGGCACCTGCCGAGCCCTCGATGTCGACCAGCGCCAGCGCATCCTGCGCCTTTTTCATGTTGTCCTGCATCTGCTGAGCCTGTTTCATCAGGCCAGCAAGGCCACCTTTCATCATTGCGTATCTCCAGCCAAAGGTTTTACAGAGGACTCCACCAGCGTTGCATCGCAGCGCTCGATGAGTTCCTGCACAAAGGGATCGGATTCAAGGGACGCCAGCGCATCGACATGCTTTGCCTGACGGATTTCTTCATTGCGTTGAGCGGGCGTCTGACTGGCCACTTCACCAATATCGATATTCACCCGCACGGTCTGGCCAAAGTGGGCCGTCAAAGCATCCTGCAACTTGCTCGCATTTGATGCCATAGCCACCAGATGCCGGTGAGACGGCGGCAAGCGCAGCTTGAGCGTATTGCCACTCAAGCCCAGCAGCTCACAGTTTTGCGCCAATTCTTTCGTCATGCCACCCAATCCTGCCGCGATGATCATGGCATGCCAGTCCATATCCCCGGCAAGCGCCACGGCAGGCACAGCAATTTCGGCAGGCTCGGGCTCACTCACCCGCTGCGTCACAACCGGTGCGGGCTCAGACACAGACGCCGGAGCGGCAGCACGTACAGCCGCCGCCTGTACGCTCGCAACAGACGCAGCTTGCTGCGCGGGAGGACGGGGCGGTGTTGCAGCACGTGGCGCCGGCGTAGCGGCGACTCCCGCGCCGGGCGCATCGGGCCTGAACGCGTGCAAACGCAGCAGATTCATCGTGAAGCCGGTGTATTCGTCTGGCGCCAGGGCCAGTTCGTCCCGCCCGTGAATGGCGATCTGGTAGGCGAGTTGCAGGAACTCCGGCGCAAAGGCTGCGGCGTACGGCGCCAAGCGTTCGCGTTCGAAATTGTCGCTGATCGCCTGCGGGGCAAACTGCACCAGGGCCACACGATGCAGCAGGGTCGCAAACTCCTGCAAGGCCGATTCGAAAGAAAGACTGCGCGCTTCCATGGCATCGGCCACGGCGATCAGCGCACCAATGTCCTGCGCCTGCAGCGCATCCAGCAATTCGAAGAGATGGTCTTCACCAACCGTGCCAAGCATGTCACGCACGCCTTCTTCCTCGACCTTGCCAGCCCCATGGGCAATGGCTTGATCCAGCAAGGACAAGGCGTCCCGCATCGAGCCGTTCGCCCCCTTGGCAATGTGGCGCAGCGCGCCGGCCTCGAAGCTCACACCCTCCTGGCCAAGGATGTTCGAGAGATGGCCGACGATATGCGTCAGCGGCATCTGTTTGAGGTTGAACTGCAGGCAGCGCGACAGCACGGTCACCGGAATTTTCTGCGGGTCGGTCGTCGCGAGGATGAATTTGATGTGCTCGGGCGGCTCTTCCAGCGTCTTCAACATGGCGTTGAAGGCGTGGCCGGTGAGCATGTGCACTTCGTCGATCATGTAGACCTTGTAGCGCCCGCGCGAGGGCGCATAGGCCGCTTTTTCAAGCAGGGAGGCCATGTCGTCGACGCCGCGGTTCGAGGCCGCATCCATCTCGACGTAATCAACGAAGCGCCCGCTATCGATCTCGGTACAAGCCGCACAGACACCACAGGGCGTGGCCGTGACACCGGTCTCGCAGTTCAGGCTTTTGGCGAGGATCCGCGAGATGGTCGTCTTGCCGACCCCGCGAGTCCCGGTAAAGAGATAGGCGTGGTGCAACCGCCCGGTTTGCAGGGCGTGCGTCAGCGCACGGACCACATGCTCCTGGCCGATTAAAGTTTCAAAACTCTTGGGACGCCACTTGCGGGCAAGTACCTGATAGCTCATGGGCAATGATTTTAGCAGGAGGCAGCGTATGGCCGAGGGTATTTATGTACAGCCCTTTCTGCCTTGTCATTGGAGCTGCCTATCATGCCTGTACAGGCAATCAATTGGACGCCATTTCAAGCACCATCCAGACTGCAATCAGACCTTGAGAAAAAGGCAGAGCGACATGAACACCCCCTCCCCCAACACGAGAGAGCCTCACAAGATCCTGCGCCTGATCGGTGCGTTGATCATTGCCGCCGGCAGCTTGCTGCTGCTCAAGCAACTGATCCTCGCAGAAGCGCCTGCCGGCACAATGTCCGATGAGCACTACCAAAGCATGGAGTTCCCCAAATCCACGCCGCCGACACACCTGATCGAGACCTGATCTGAATCCAGAGGTCGTAGCAAAGCAAAACGGGATGCGCCTCGCGACGCATCCCGTTTTTTTATTCAAGGCGGCGAGCCTGACCCCCGGCACTTACAGTGAGTGGTTATGGCTGCTTCCTTCCGGACCTGACCAGATTCCCACGCTGCAATGCGGGGAGACCCGCCGCGCGGCATTGTAACCCAGTTTTGCCACACTTCTGCCGTGCCTGCGGCCTTTACTCTGAGGGACTGAAACGCACACGGATGAATCCAGCCTCCTGCTTGCCAGCAAGATGAATGGCCAGGCGCGTAAACGCTTTGCCTTCCTCATCGATACGCTCTTCATTCAGGGTATATGGTGTCGACGTTTCAATCCGGGCCAGCAAGTGCTCCCGCTTTTGCCAGAGTTCGATGCGCCCATCCTCACGCAATCGCCAATTCCCGCTCACGATCAGCGGCACTTCAACATCACGCGCCTGATCGAACGCGAAACGGTCTTCAACCTCCACTGCGCCAACAGCATTACGCTCGTAACGCAGGCGCCGGGTCAGCATCTGCATGCCACTCACGGCGTAGGCAGGACGCAGATCGAGCAGATAGACATCAGCCTCCGGCGTGAAACTGACGCTTGGCAACGCACTTTTCACCTGGGTAGCTTCGCGCTGCAAAACGCCGTCGATGCGTGGCAGCGGATGTCCATAGGAATTGATCGCCCGGATCGTGTAGCGGTCTTTGCTGAACGTTTTGGCCGAATATTTCGGTGCGCCAGGATCCCCTGTCGGCTGTTCGGCCCCCAATGCGATCACGTAAGAACCGATGTCGTTGTGGCTGTGATTGCTGTTACCGCCAGCCTTGATCGAAGCCGCCAGACGACTCGATGAGCCGGGCGCCGGACGCACGACCAGCATGCCGACCTGATCAAAATATCCCCGCAAAGGATCCAGCACGACCGCTTTACCCGCCTCGCTGCTCAAGGCCGGCTGCGCGAAAAGAATGATGCCGGCAAGTGCCAGCGGAGCCGAGTTTGCAGGTGGGCGGCCAGAGATACTGGTGTTCCCCAGTGTGGCAGGCAAACCAAGATTCAATGCCTGATTGGCGTAGGCGAGGCTGAAATCATCCATCTTCGTCGTCGGCGAGGCATCCGCAAAGGCAGCCACATTGCCGGGCGCCATCTCGATCCGGGCGCCGTAGAGCGCCATCTGCCGAACCTTCGGATCCGCAAAGAGGTCCAGTCGATTGCCCGTAGCATTCATCAGCAACTCACGCAAAACGACGAAATGCGAGAACCCGTAATTCCAGTAGCCCGGTCCTTCACCGGTGTAGCCGTCCTCTGCAAAACCCTTCACGTAATTGCGGATGTAATGCTCACCAGCCGCCACAAACAGGGCGCGGTCCTGCCGATCTGGCAACACGGTGATGGCAGCGCCGATCACGCCCTTGAGACAGACCGCGTTCCAGTTGTGATCGGCCTTGAGCCACCAGTGCCGCTTGTCACGGGCGTCCGCCAGTGTCTGACGCAAGGGCGTGAATACCCGTTCATCCAGTGCGGCCAGTACCGCCGCACGGGTTTCGGGGCGCAGCTTGTCACCGAGCAGCCAGAGGGTCTGGGCCAGATCATGAGCGAGATCAGCTGTTTTCAGGTCGACCTCGTAATGCGTGCCACGATAGCTCCCCAGCTTGCTGTCATGCGCTGGCCAAGTCCAGGTCGGATCACGCAGCAATTCGGCCAGCGTCGCTTCGATCCGCGCCAGATAGCGCCCTTGCCACTGCACGCATTCGGCCAGCACCAGCGGATAGAGGAATGCCGAGCGGGCATTCATCATGCGCTCGCCCTCTCCGCGCGAACCGGTCCGCGTATAGGCCAGATAGTCCTCATCCCGCCACCCCGGAAAGGGTTCCACAAGACGGACCTGCGCGTCCTTCAAAACACCTGCCAGCCTCGGGTCCGCCACGACGGTTTGCCAGGCAGACCGGTCCGCACACGCAGGACCTTGCCCCTGCGGCCCCTCACCCATCCAGGCTGCAATTTCACGCACCCGCGCTTCGGACAGATCCACCCAGGCTTGCGCCAGCGCCGGCAAACACCCCAAAACCAGACAGATCAAGAGTCTTGCCATCTGCTGACTCATCCACATTTCGAACTCCTTATCCTTGTTCAGACCTTGCGGAGGCCCCACCACCACGGCAAATATGCCATCCACGAGAGCCCTCCCGTCTGATCGGCCCCTGCATGATCACCGAAATGACGAAAAACGCCAGTCCGACACAGCACTCCAGAGCTGCACGCCGGCCTGAATTTCTCAGCCAGCGAAACCTGCCGACACAAAAATCTCGTGCAATCAATGCATTAACCTTGTATAGTGCGCCCCCTTGCAGTACTAACCGAGTACTGCAGTGCAGTTAGACCTTGTTTCATCGTCCCTGACCCCCCTTCTCACGCATTTCCGTAATTCTCGGAAAACCCGCGCGTTTGTCGTACCGGTTGGCGCCGATGTTGTTTGCGCAGCACTGATTGCTGCGCGTATTTCCGGTTGCGAACCGACCGAGACGCGAAGACGCGGCGCCGACACTGCCCACGGGCAAGTCCTGCCGTCATCCATCACGAATCGGACGATTTTCAATCGGAAGCCCTGCGCCAACCTCCTGCCCTGCCGTACTGGCAACGCAGATGTTTTGCGCTTTTTCGATTGGAATCAAATGTCGTTTGAAACACTCGGGCTCAATGAAGCCCTGGTCGCCGCGGTCGTTCGCGCCGGCTACACCACCCCCACTTCCGTACAAGCTGAAGCCATTCCCGTCGCGCTGACCGGCGCGGACATGATGGTCTCGGCCGCCACCGGCAGCGGCAAGACCGCAGCCTTCATGCTGCCCGCCCTGGAGCGTCTGACCAAAGCCCCGGCCGTCAAGAGTATCGGCCCGCGCATCCTTGTGCTGTGCCCCACCCGTGAGCTTGCCCAGCAAGTCGCCAAGGCAGGCGCCACCTACGGCCGCTCGCTGCAACGCCTTGCCATGGTCACCGTAGTCGGTGGCATGCCCTACCCGGCCCAGCTCAAGTTGCTGCGCCAGCCCGTTGATGTCCTCGTTGCCACGCCGGGACGCCTGCTCGATTACATCAGCAGCGGCCGTATCGATTTCTCGCGCACCGAAATGCTGGTGCTCGACGAAGCCGACCGCATGCTCGACATGGGCTTCATGGAAGACATCGAGAAGATCGTCGCGGCCCTGCCGGCAGGTCGTCAGACCGTGATGTTCTCGGCCACTTTCGGTGGTGAAGTCGGTCGCCTCGCGGCATCAATGCTCGACAAGCCCAAGCGCATCGACCTGGCCAACTCGACCGACACCCACGCCGACATCGAACAGCGCGTACATTGGGCCGACGACACCGCCCACAAGAACCGCCTGCTCGACCACCTGCTCAATTCGCCGGACATGACCCAGGCCATCGTCTTCGCCGCCACCAAGCGCGATGCCGACTGGCTGTCCGAGACCCTGGCCGACAAGGGCTTCGCCGCCGCCGCCCTGCACGGCGACATGCCACAAGCCAAGCGCACGCGTACCCTCAACGGCCTGCGCCGTGGTGAGATCAAGGTGCTGATCGCCACTGACGTTGCCGCCCGCGGCATCGACGTGCCGGCCATCAGCCACGTGATCAACTACGGCATGCCGATGAAGCCGGAAGATTACGTTCACCGCATCGGCCGTACCGGTCGTGCCGGCCGCAGCGGTATCGCCATCACCCTCGCCGTGCCAGCTGATCGTTTCAAGGTACGCGCCATCGAGCGCTTCACCACCCAGCAGATTCCGGCCTCGGTGATCGAAGGCCTGGAGCCGCGCTTCAAACCGGAACAGCGCTCCAACAGTCGTGGTGATCGTCCAAACCGTGGCGGTGGTGATCGCCCGCGTTCTTTCGGCGACAAACCGCGCAGTTTTGGTGATCGTCCCCGTTCCTTCGGCGACCGTCCGCAAGGAGATCGTCCACGCAGTTTCGGCGACCGTGACAGCCAGCCGTCACGCAGCTTCAGTGACCGGCCGCGTACCGAAGGTGCTGCACCGCGCAGCACGGCGGAGCGCCCGCGTTTTGATGACCGCCCGAGCTTCTCCGAACGTCCGCGCAGCTTCAGCGACCGGCCACGTTCGAACGCCGAGCGCAAGATAGGGGATCGCCCGCGCAGCTTCAGCGATCGCCCGCAAAGCGAGCGCCCGGCTTTCAGCAGTGACGCCCCGCGTCGCAACTTCAGTGATCGTGACAGCCAGCCGCGTACCTTCTCGCGCGATGCGGCTCCGCGTGTGGATGACCGGCGCAGCAACTCAGGCCGTAATCGCTACGAGTTCTGATCACTAACGGATCAGTCGTACCAGCAAGGGCCTCTGCGGAGGCCCTTGTTGCGTTGACCAACACCTGGCGGCACATGTCCCCACTCTGCGGCAGATCAAGGCCATCCTGATCAGCCGGCACGCTAAAATGCCTGCCTTTCCCTTTCGCAGCGATTCACCCATGCACATCGGAACCCCGCTCTCCCCTTCCGCCACCCGCATCATGCTGCTCGGCTCCGGCGAACTCGGCAAGGAAGTGATCATCGCGTTTCAGCGCTTCGGTTGCGAAGTGATTGCGGTAGACCGCTACCCGCACGCTCCTGGCCATCAGGTCGCGCATCGTTGGCACAGTATCGACATGACGGATGCCAAAGCGCTGCGCGCGCTTGTGGAACAAGAACGTCCCCATTTCATCGTGCCGGAAATCGAAGCCATTGCCACCGATGAACTGGCGCGCATCGAAGCCGACGGACTCTCCATCGTCGTTCCCACTGCCCGCGCCACCCAGCTGACCATGCACCGCGAAGGTATCCGCCGCCTTGCCGCTGAAGAGCTGGGCCTGCCGACCTCTCCCTATGCCTTCGCCGACAGCGAAGAGGAACTGCGTGCCGCCATCCGCCAGATCGGCTATCCCTGTGTAATCAAACCGGTGATGTCCTCCTCCGGCAAGGGCCAGTCAGTCATCCGCAGCGAGGCCGACATCGGCACCGCCTGGAATTACGCCGCGACCGGCGGACGTGTAAAGCAAAGCCGCATCATCGTTGAAGGTTTCATCGATTTCGATTACGAGATCACCCTGTTGACCGTGCGCGCCAACAATGCCCAAGGCGAGATCGAAACCAGTTTCTGCGCGCCCGTTGGCCACATCCAGGTTCAGGGAGATTATGTCGAAAGCTGGCAACCACAAACCATGCTGCCACTGGCACTCCACCGTTCACGCGAAATCGCCGACAAGGTCACCACGGCACTCGGCGGCCGCGGCCTTTTCGGTGTGGAACTGTTCGTAAAGGGCGAGCAGGTCTGGTTCTCCGAGGTCAGCCCGCGTCCGCACGATACCGGCCTGGTCACGCTGGCCTCACAGCGTTTCTCGGAATTCGAACTGCATGCACGCGCCATTCTCGGTCTGCCCGTCGACACCCAGTTGCGTCGCCCGGCAGCGAGTGCGGTGATCTACGGCGGCATGAATGCCATCGGGATTCAGTTCGAAGACATCGACCAGGCCTTGCAGGTCGCCGAATCGGACTTGCGCCTGTTCGGCAAGCCGGAAGCCTTCGAGCGTCGCCGCATGGGTGTGGCTGTCGCCAGTGCAGATGATGTGGAAACAGCCCGAGCCCGTGCCACGGCCTGCGCCAACAAGGTCAAACCCTGCGCAGGATAGAGACCATGCACGTGATCCGGCCGGAAACGCCTGATGATGTCAGCGCCATTCGCCAGATCACGGTACAAGCCTTTGCCAAGCAGCCACATAGCACCCAGAGCGAGCACCTGCTGGTCGACGCCCTCCGCGTCGCCGGAGCATTGTGCGTCTCGCTCGTCGCGGAACATGCAGGTGAGATCATCGGCCATATCGCCTTTTCCCGGGTATTGATCAATGACGCCGATCTGAACTGGTATGGCCTCGCGCCCCTCTCGGTCAGTCCGACGCACCAGCATCAAGGCATCGGCACACTACTCGTCGGGGCGGGCCTGGCTTGCCTTGATGCACTCAGCGCGCAAGGCTGCGTCGTGCTGGGCAATCCCGCTTATTACAGCCGTTTCGGCTTTCGCACCGACACCGGGTTGATCCTCGATGGAGTTCCTGCCGAGTACTTCATGGCGCTTCCGACTACAGCCAGAAGCCTGCGTAGCCAAGTCAGTTTTCACCCTGCCTTTGCCCTCTGTGGCGGAACGCCCCAGCCAACCAAATCTTGACGACCACACTTGCACTGGCACACAAATACAGCGGGACAAGCTGAAAACCTGCCGGGCTGCGTTGCTTTGAACGCCATCCCGTCTTTTTCCACTTGAACAAACGCCAACAATCCCAAATACAGCGTGTCATCACGCTTCGGTCTCTTTTCTCCTGATCCCGCCAACCTTTCCCTTTCATGACATGAAAAGGCGTCAACTCAGGGCAGGACGGGTCACAGCCCAAAAAAAGGCAGCCCGAAGGCTGCCTTTTTACAGAACCTGTCTTTCTTGCGAAAGATCAGAATTCCTTGACCATGCCGATACGGGTATAAGTGCTATCCACCTTGTCGGCACTACCGGCGAAGTTCGTGCCGGTGCCGTCATACTTGCCACCATAAACGCTCTTCTGGTTGCGTTCCCAGTCGCTCTTCTGCCAAGCAGCGTAGACATAGGTGCTCTTCGACAGGAAGTAAGCTCCACCCAGCATCAGGCCATGGCCGCTGTTACGGTATTCGCCCACGTCACGAACGATCGAGTATTCCGCACCGATTTCAGCCTTGCCGAAATTGTAGGACACGACCAGATTGGTGATCTTGTCTTGGAAGCCCGTTTTCACGGTGCCGTTGGCACCAGTGGAGTCGGACTGACCATAACCACCTTGATTGATGTAGGTCGCAGCAACCTTCAGACCACCAATCGGGAAGACGTTCACGTAAGCGCGGGTCAGGCTGAAGCTGTCTTGACCAGCATAGGTCGTGGTTGCCTTGTTGGCAGTAGCCGACGAAGCCGCATAGGTTGTGGTCGTCACCAGCGCATTGTTCGTGGAGCCACGACGCAGCACGTCGAGACCACCGTTAACCAGTGTCGAGAACTTCCACTCAATACCGGTGTTCCAGGCGTCACCACGATTTGTACCGGAAGTGTTGCTGCTACCTCCTTTATGTTGATCGCCAAAAGCGTATTGAGCATGGAAGTTGACGGCGACAGGCCCAAGGTTCAGGGTCGGCGACAGATATTCGGTCAGGCGATTCGACAGCGCGGTATAGCGATAGGTCGCAATGCCGTACTTGACGATTTCCAGATCTTTCGGCTCAACCATGTAAGGCTTGGACGAAATCGTGAAGTAGTTGTCGCCCAGATTGATCACACCCCAGGACAACTTACCAGCAGCCGTGCTCAAGTAAGCCAGTTTCTTATCGTTGGAGTTGATACCACCGGTGGTGGTGGTGTTCTTGCCTTCCTCAACCGTACCAAAGCGCAAGTCCATATTCACGCCGGCTTCGATCGACGGGGAGATGGTTTCCTTGGCGACAACCGTGATACGGGAGGTGGAGGCTGCGCCGTCACCCAGAGTTTCGGTCGTGGAGCCGCCAGTATTGCCGAGGGTAGCGGAGTCGGCACCAGCGGTGTGCTTGAACTGATAGCCAGCATCGAACTTGCCACCGATGGTGACGGAAGTTTGGGCAAAAGCGGCGCCAGACATCAAACCGGCGACAGCCAGAGCAATGAGTTTCTTCTGCATGAATAATTCTCCTCACAGTTGAAGATCGGGGGCATGGCAGTTCACCCTGCTCTCCCATCCCACCTCTCGCGATTCGAGAAGTTGGGCAATTGTGGCCATTCCAAGCCCATCAGGACAAGTCAAAACCATTCATTGCCTGTATTGGGCCGCCAAGTTGTTGTGAGGATGCAACACAACAACACCTACATAAAAGTCAAAAAAACAAATCACCCTATCAGTACCCGTCGCACAAAACCTCCTCGCGCTCAGCCCCGCCTTTGCGACACATCATGATGAGACATCTCCTTGGTAATCCCGGAAAAACAGCCCCCCTTCGCAAAGAATCCGGTACGGATGCTGAGCACGGCTTTGCAACACTTTGGAAACAATTCAAGACTTGTTGAGAAGGCTGCAACAGGAAAGGCACCGTCGCATGCCGAAAACATCCATCTCTGGATTTCAGCCTGCCTCTCCCGAGAAGCAGGAATTCCACACAACCCCAAAAAGACAAAACCCCCGAACATCCGGGGGTTTGGTTTAGTCTGACAGACCCTTAGATCTGTCTTATCGGACAATCCTCAAACAGGCAGGTCGGCCAGATAAACAGCGGGTTCACCTTCAAAATCAGAGGAGAACAACACACGCTTTCCGTCCGGCGTGAATCCCGGGTGCGGATGGGTCACCTGCCGGTCATTGCGATAGACCTTCCAGGACGAATTGTGCTCACAGATCTTCTTGGTCGTCTTGTTCTTGAGATCGAACAGATACAGGAACGGATCGTTCTCATGCGTATGCGAGGCAGTGTCCTGCACATCGGCCGGCGTATCGCAGCCATCACCAACAGCCAGGGAGCCATCGTAGTTGCTATACAGATGCGAACACGGCGGCATGGTCAGCACGGCTTCGTTTTCCAGCGTCACCGGGTCGGCCACGCAGATCCAGCGATCTGAACTGCCTTTCTTGTACGACACGTACATCATCTTGGAACCATCCGGCACCCAGAACTCGTGCGTACAGGCTTCGCCTTCTTCTTGCTGCTTGACCTTGCGCGGGTGGGTACCGTCTTCGTTGATCATCCACATGCGGGAATCGATCAGATCGTGCGGGCCTTCATGGCAGAACGCGACGGTGTTGTCATCGAACGGGCGGTAAATCGGGTGCCCCATCCAGCGTTTCTCATCAACCAGAACTTCGCTCGTACCTTTTTCAATGTCGACAATGATCAGGCGGCAGCGCGGCTTCATGTGGAACTGTTCGGCAAATTGTTCCCAGGTCGTTAGCGGCAACAGATCTCCTTCAACAACCTCGATGCCGGCGAGCTTGGTGCAATCCGTGTTCGAACCCCAGGTGCCGTAACCTTTCCAGCCATCCGGTACGGTGTAGTAAGTTTCTTCCTTCAAGGTCGCAAGATCGACACGCCGCATTTCCTTGGCACCTTGACGGTAGTAGAAAGTCTTGTCGTCCGGCGAGAGGAAACACCCGAAGGTGTTGTTGCCTGCGCCTTCAGTGATCTGCGTGGCAACCTGGGTTTCCAGGTCGAGCAGGAAATTGTTCCAGTTATTGTCGAACCAGCCACCGAACATGAGCTTCTTGCCATCGTTCGTAAAACACTTCTGGTAGAAGTAGTTACGATGACAAGTCACATCCGTGGGAGT
>JAGTRY010000123.1 GCA_018262235.1 Pseudomonadota bacterium | reverse complement strand
GGGGCTATTCATGATCACGGTCGGCATGTTCCTGGATTTCGACCTGATTGTGCATAATTTGCAGTGGGTCTTGCTCGGCCTGATGACCATTCTGGTGTTTAAGTTTGCGGTGGCTGCGGCGGCATCGCGCTGGCTGGAGGGACTCGACGGTACCGCCGTACGTACAGGGCTCTGGTTGTGTGCTGGCGGAGAGTTCGGTTTCGTGTTGCTGACGCTCGCCTCGGACACGCAAGCCGCGCCGGGTTTTGTTTTGCAATTGCTGGTGGCTGCACTGGTGCTCTCGCTATTGATCGCGCCCTTGCTGATTCAGGCAAGTGACAAGATTGTGTTGCGTTTCGTGGCGTCAGAATGGATGTTGCGCTCCATGGAGTTGACCCGGGTTGCTGCCCAATCGATCGCGACTGACAAGCATGTGATCATTTGTGGCTACGGGCGTACCGGACAATATCTGGCTCGTTTGCTCGAGCAAGAACAGGTCAGTTATGTTGCGCTGGATCTGGATCCCGACCGGGTACGAGAAGCAGCCACCGCGGGGGATCCTGTAGTCTTCGGTGATTCTTCTCGACATGAAACCTTGCTGGCAGCGGGTCTGATGCGGGCCAGTGCAGTGGTGGTGGCATATAACGATCTGTCTGCCACGCTGAAAGTTCTTCATCATGTGCAGAGTGTGCGTCCGGATATTCCGGTGGTGGCACGCTCTCATGATGACCGTGACATGGAACGGCTGATCAGTCATGGGGTCACGGAGGTTGTACCGGAGATGCTGGAGACCAGCATCATGCTGGCCACTCACACATTGACCCTGATAGGCCGACCGATTGCCAAAGTCATCCGGCGCATGCGTGCGGTTCGCAGTCAGCAATTCAGTTTGATGCGTGGTTTCTTTGTGGGCGCATCAGATCTGGAAGAGCATGGCTATGTGCAGGAAGCCCGCCTGCATTCTGTCTCTTTGTTGCCTGGGGCGATGGCCGCAGGAAAAACACTGGCAGAGTTGAATCTGGATGCCTTGGGAGTGAAAGTCGCAGCGGTGCGCAGACGTGGCGTTCGTAGTCTCGATCCGGTGCCGACCTCGCTGCTTGAGCCGGGAGATGTTCTGGTGCTGCTTGGTGTTCCGGGGGATTTGGCGGCTGCAGAGGAACGCTTGCTCAAGGGGGGCAAACGCAGCGCCGCGCAGTAGGGTATTCCGTCGAATTAACCAAGCCTCGCGATGCGAGGCTTGGCAAAATAGAAACCGCTTTCAGAAAGCCGAGCAGATCGTGAATAGGTCTGCATCGGCAATTGGCCCTGATGCCGTACTGGCCTGGTTGAGTGTGGTGCCGGTCATGCTGCCAAAGCGGACGTGGAGCGCTGCTGGTTACTCCGATGCGTCCGCCATCGCTGTTGCGCGGTTGCCAGTCGTTCGCCAGAGTGGCATCGCCGGAGGCGAGATTGGCTCGACGCAGATGTGCCCACAGTTTGCTTGACTCGTCAGTGATGGTGCTTGAGTCAAAATTGCCCTCGATCGTGCCATTACCATTACCGTTTTCTGCGGAAGTGGTGTTCTGCAAGTGCGAGCTGGCAGCGGCATCATCTCCCGGTAAGGCCCGAAAACGGTCCTGATATGCCGTCACCATGGTTGCAGTGTTGCGTAAATCGTTGACGATCGATTTTGCCCGGGCACTGTTAATCAACTCCTGGCCTTTGAGCACACCACCAAGTAGCAAGCCTATGATGACCAGCACAATGGCAATTTCGACGAGGGTAAAACCGGATTGCTGAGGCTTCATGCTTGTCTCCGTCAGGGATAGGAGTCTTGCCTTGAGCAATATTGGTGCCCGGTGAAGAGTGGTTTTTTTGGGGTTTTCTCCGCGTAATTAGCGGTTTACAAGGGGTGTGCGTCAGGTTTCGGACACCTGATGGTGAAAGTCTGACGGATGAGACGGTTGTTTAATCAGTATTCAGTGGATCCGTCTGTTTCCATAAAGCATAAGTAAACATTCATAACTCAATCAGGGTAGATGTGTTTTTGGTTTTAATCGGCGTTGCTGATGTCAATATCAAGTGGGTAGCTGGCGACAAAGGGGGCGAGGCCCGGCGTTTCTCCGCTGCGTCCGAGTAGGTGCCATACACTGACCATCCCCTTGCCTTTCAGGCGAAGAGTGACCGGATCTTCAAATACGAATCGGTATTTCAGGCGGGCGAAAGTGGTTGCGTCACATTGAATGCTATCGGGTTTGCTTTCTGACGTGATTCGGCTGGATAGATTCACTGTGTCGCCCCACAGGTCATAGATGAATTTCTTGTGACCGACAACGCCCGCTACGACGGGGCCCGTGCCAATACCAATGCGCAACCGCAAAGAGCGACTGTGCAAGGCCGAATCTTCAGCAAGCCAATCACGCATGGCCAGGGCAAGGTTGGCCACTGCGGCGCAAGGGTCTGCTGAATTATCGTTCAACCCTCCGGCAACCATGTAGGCGTCACCGATTGTCTTGATCTTCTCCAGCCCGCTTGCCTCAACCATTTCGTCGAACTTGCCGAACACGTGATTGAGCAAGGAAAAGACTTCACCCGGGGGCATGCCGGCTGCCAGCTCAGTGAAATTTACAATATCGGCAAACATCACGGTTACGTCGGCAAAGCCATCGGCAATCGTTTCATCCGACGCTTTCAGGCGTATGGCGATTGGTGCAGGGAGTATGTTCAGTAACAAGCGTTCAGAGTGGGCTTGTTCCACTTCAAGTCGAGCGTGGGCTTCTTCGAGCATGGACTGGGTTTTGTTCCGTTCGCCAATGGCAAAGCGCAGGAACAGATACACCATGCTTGAAATCGTCACAAAGTTTAGCGCGAAAAACAGTACCGAAATCTTGTACGGAACGGCGCTGGCAACGATGTTCGTATCTACTTGGGCGTAATTGGCGAACCCTGTCAGTACTGTGAGAATCAGATACGCGGCAAACCAGGGGATGGACTTGTGCAGACCCAGGCACAACAAGGCAAAAATCGGTGCCAGCATGCCCCACAGGATCAAGCCCGAGGAGACCATGAAATCACCGAGTATCCATTCTGCAACAAAAGGGAATAACAGCAGGATGCCGAGTTGGGTTATCCGGAACAGGCTGAAATTGCACCATTGCGCGTAGACCAAAAGGTTCAGCGCAACAATGGCTTGCAAATAGAGGGGCAATAGTGCAGAAAGTCGCGGCCCCAGTGTCCAGCAGATAAGCAGCCACAAGATGCCGGCAATGCTGATTAGGCCGCTCACGAGAACCAGGAGCGACTTTTGTAGTCGCAAGTCCTCACTATCGCCGGGTTCGATACATGCGCAACATAGCCGATGGAATATGGAAGAGCGTGGAATCATTGCGCGGATCTTATTGTGCAATGTCTCGCCCGGCTTCAAGCATTCTGCCGATCATGACGAAACGGGATAACCAGATGACTGTATCGTCAGATGTAGGAGACTCGGCGATGAGCTTGCTGTCGGTACTGCCTCTCGAATTGTCGTTCGTATTCGGGCCGGTAGACCACAAGGCCATGACGACAGACGCTTCGTCCGCCAAAGAAGAGATTGTGCCACTCGCGTCCTTGCTTTGTATCTCAAGATTGCTGGTTGTATTGAGTGAAATAGTCTTGCCTGTGGCGAAGTTGGTGTGCACGGCGTAATGCAAGGTTTGCCCCCAAGGGTCTTTCGCGGGTAGAGCAAGCAACTTCCAAGGAAGGCCCCCATGTTCTACGCCTGTTTTTCCGCAGGCATCAGGGTTTCCATCGGCATCGTGGTCTGGGCAGGGCAGAACACCATTGATCACTGCGTAACTGATGAGTGATTCGCGTGCTTCAGTCAACAGGGTCTGCGCTTCAGCTTGCTGTTTGCGCTCCGTCTGAACATGCAGGGCCGTGATGGCGCCTGCCGAAAGCAGACTGATAATGACCAGTACGACGGCTAATTCAAGCAGAGAGAAACCACGCAAGTGCGAAGGTGCGGCAACCATGGATTCAGGGGTTGATGTTTTTGCAAACGATGCTGTTTGTATCAAGCGTCAGTGTGCAGCGATGGATGTAGTCGGCCGCTGCGAGAGAAATCGCGAGTATGGGAGATTCTCCTTCCGGAGCATGATACTCGATATGGGAATACCAATCGTTGAAGCATAGCCAGCTGACGGGGTGTTTATAGCTTGTTGTGGTTCTGCCGTTTGCGTTTGTAACAATTCCTGCACAAGCGTTGTTGTATTCAAGATTCGTTTCATCAGTCTGCGCCAGAATGGCATCAAAGGGCTCATAGCGTGAAGGCTCTGTTCCGCGGATCTGATCAAGTGTGCCTACCTTGCCTGCCATACGGATAAGTATTTCTTTGCGTACAGGAGGTTCCAGAAATAGTCTGAGAACCCGACGTATTACAGGCTTCAGCATCTGGATATGAGTGATGGCGACGACTGAATCGTTGAAGTCGCTGCTGTGGCTGGCATTGATGAATATTCCGGTGTTGTCCGCATTGCTGGATTCAAGAAATTGACTGACGTTTCCGGACTGACAAGCATGGCTGGTTGAACTGCCCCGGGTTTGCTGAGCAAGGGATAGGCCAGGAGAGATAATGGCCGCGATCAGCGGGACGGATGAATTCTCCAGCGCCAGTGTGCCGGAGGAGTTGGGGTTGATGGCGGTGTGGCTTACCGGATCCCTGTTTTCTGTAGAAAGCGAGTTCCGGTAAGGCTTGCTCACTGCATACCAGAGGCATTCCTGTCCCAGTGTCGCTTGTAAGCCCAGAAAGTGCCATGGAAGTCGGCGTGCAGCTTGACCAGGGGAGCCTGTAAACCCGGCCGGTGTTGAGTAACCATCCAGTCTGTCTTCGCCGGACGGACTTGGTAATGTTCCGGGGGTATTGTCTTCGACCAGTCCATGGGCGATCAGTGCCAGCCTTGCATCATGCAATGCGCGCAAGGCATTGCGCTGAGACCGGGCCTCTTGTGAATCTTCATGTTGCCGGAGCGTCGAGACGAGGAAGACGCTTCCCAGACTCATCAGCGCCAGCAGCATGGCCAATAATGCATATCCCCGGGACTCGCGGTTCACGGGATCCTCTCGCTGGCAGAGCTGGCATCCAGTCGGATCTGTTCACCGACCTTCAGTTCGACCGTTTTGTCTTTTCCTGTGAAAACGCGCGCGGAGCGTTCTCCAAAACTAGCAACAGGGGCGTGAGTATTGTAGGTCTGACCATTGACCCAGATTGTGCTGAGGCCGCTGGATCTTCGAACAATGCCTTGCAGGGCAATGGTGTCGGAACGCTGGTCGTGATCGATATGCGAATTGCGTTGGCGTAATTCGTCCAACACGGCTCGTTGCTGCGGGCTGTGGAAGAGTCGGCCGAGATGTTGATCCGGGAGTGATGGTTCAGACTGGGCTTGAGCACAAGAATGCCCGCTAACACAGAGGCTGAAGATCAGCGTGACGAGTGCGTGGAGCGGGCAGGGGCTGTTGATCTTCATGGCTGGCTGGTGGGGCGTGCGTCAGTCGGGGCTTCGACGGTAACCCAGTCGAGTGTGCATTCGGCAAGCAGACGGGCATCGCCCGGATTGATATCGCTGTCCAGCTCACCAAGCTTGCAGTGGCGCGGGAGGATCATCGCACTGGGGATATTGCGTAAATCTGAAAGTATGCGCAGTAGATCCCCTTCATGCAGGATGTGCATGTTGAGTTGCATCGGGCTGGTTTTGAATCTGAAGGAGCCACCCGTGTCGAATTGCTCTAGCCGGCCTTGTGGCCCCAGCGTAAATTCGAATTTTGAAATGTGGCGTGACTGGCTGATGGTGCGCAAGGCATTGGCCCAATCCAGACGATTTTCGGTTCCGATCATGCCGTCCTGGCGGAGTTGAGTGAAACGAGCAAGGGTCTGGCGTATCTCGGGGGTCTCGGCCAATGCCTTTTGGTAGCGTTGCTGGATTTCTGTTGTGGCGGTCCGAAGCGCGGTGAGTTCGGTGCGGGCTTGCGTCAATTGGAGCCGTGAGTTCCATAGCAATCCTGCGCAGAGGAAGAGGAGGAGGATGCTAGCCAAGATAGCGAATCTCAACTGGCGTGGGATCTGGTCAGCAAGCGCAGGCATTCCGTTCATGGCTGAGAGCCTTTGGTGAGACGCAGGCGCAGCGTGAATTCCGGGCGTTTGCTGGACGTTTCGCTATGGCTGCGCAGGGTTTTATCGGGGGACATCTCGAATGGCAAATTGAGCAGGCTGGTTTCTGCATCTGTGTGATTCAGTTCGGCCGCCAAGGCCCGGATGCGCTGGAGGCTTGTGCCCGGATCTGCCGCGGCAGCAAGTGGCAGTACGGCAGAAAGGATTGTGGTGGTGGATCCTTGGTCTGGATTGCTGAGTTGCCAGTCAAGGAGTTTGACAGTGATGTCCGGGTAATGATCAAGCGCATGCGAGATGATGTCGAATGCATTCCCTGGGTCTGCGCGATGCGCCCCAAGTTGATCAATCCCTGCCGTGATCCGGCGCAGGGTTTCCAGATTGGTAGGGAGTTGAGGCAAGGTTGCTAGGAATTGCTGGTAACGCTGTGTTTCCTGGTTGTTTGTCGTTTGAAGAAGCTCGCGCTGTTGCTCAAGTGTGCGAGTGCTCAAATGGTTGTACAGCGTCAGACCTATTAGAACGCTTGCGATGGCAATAGCCCCTCCCACAATGGACAGGCTGATCTGCCGCAGCCAGAAAGTGTGGCGTTCGCGTTCCGGGGCAAGTTGGGGACCGCGCTTTGCACGTGAAGCCAAGTGCATCATCAGCGGGAGACTATTGGAAGAGTGCGTGCTGGTGCGACTCTCGAATTGATGAACAAGGGTAGTCAGGTTGACGGGATGTAAATCCAGTTGTTCTGCCTCGGTAAGTTGTCCGAGGATCGGCCCGGAATCGTGGGGATCCAGCAAAAGCCAGACGGGTAGGCGTTGGTGACGGGTGATCCAGCGTTGCGTCGTGAGGTATTGCAGCGTCTTACGGGTTTCGTTCAGACAGGCTTCGCCCCAATCAATGTAATCCCCGTCGGGGGCGGGACTCAGACGGCTGAAGCGTAATGCTGCGTTTTCGAAATAGGTCTGGCGAATACCTCCGGGCGAGAAACTGATGATCAGACCGTGTGGCGTGTGCGACGCTTCGGCAGGCAGTGCGTTGACAAGCGGTGTTGTCAGCAATGGAACGCTATAGAGCGCTGCCAGTGGCGCGTTGTGCTGGCGCAAGACAAGCAACCAGGGGTCCAGTACGGATGTCCGGGTAATGGCAGTAAACAGCACGCGCTCATCGCGGCGTCCTTCTTTTTCTCGACCCAGGGAAATGGTTGTACTGAAAGGAGAGCCCGCAAAGATCTGGCCTTTCTTGCGGGTCAGCAGTCTCTGGCGATCAGCTCCTGACACAAAAGGGATGCTGTCGCGTTGAAAGCCTTCGTCTGGCAAGTCCACGAGGAGGGTATGGGTTCCGGGATGTGCGCCATCCAGCCAGATTGAAAATTGTGTAGCGCCGTTCGTGCTGTCGGGAAAGTCGGCGAGTGGTTTCAGCCCTCCCTTTGCGTCGAGATAACTGTGCAAGCCCGATTGATCGATGCAGTGAAGATAGCGGGAGAACATGTCAGATTTTCATCTTGGTGATAATGTCATATACAGGCCCAAGGACGGAGATGGCAATCCACAGGATCAGTCCGCCCAGCAGGAGCATCAGCAATACTTCCATGAGCACCTGCAGGTTGGCGGTAGCTTCGCGTACATCCCGTTCGTAGAAATACCCGACGTTGTGCAAGGCGTGATCCAGTGAGCCTGTTTGTTCACCAACCCGCAGCATGCGGACGACCAATGGAGGGAACAGGCTTGCACCGGAAAAAGCGGCAGCAATGCTTTGTCCTTCTGCAATGGATTGCTCTACCTCTTCCAGTATGTTGCGTACTACGCGGTTACCTGCGATGTCCTGGGCGGACCGGATGGTATCGATGACCGGGATTCCTGATGCATACATCATGGCGAACAGGCTGGCAAATCGTGACAGTACAATCTTGCGGTATACCTTTCCGATCAGAGGGAAACAGAGTTTGAAACGATCCCAGCGGAGTGTTGTTGCAGGATGGATGCGGATCAGTGTCGCTAGCGTGAGGCCTCCGCCGATGGTGACGCCGATGAGAATAGGCCATGCATGTGTAATGAAAGTTGAGAGCCCCATCAATAGTTGGGTCTGGATTGGGAGCTTCGTGCCGGTGGAGTGGAACAGCTTGGCGAGTTCGGGTACGACGTAAAGCATGGCGATGAAGGTAGCCGCCAGCGTGATCGAGAGTACAAAGCCCGGGTAAATGACCAGCTTGCGGACATAGGCTGAAAGTTCGTCTTCGCGCTTGAGTGCCTTGTTCAGTTCGAGCAGGACATTGGGCAGGTTGCCACTGGTTTCTCCTGCTCGTATCAGCGCACAGAACACCGGATCAAAGGCTTCTCCATGTTCCGATAAGGCCTGTGACAGACTGTGTCCCCCTTCGATGCTTTCGACCAGCGAGGCGACGACAGCGTGCATGCGTGGATGTTCGGTCGAGTCGCGCAGATCGATCAAGGCATTGATCAGGGGGACTCCCGCACGGGCCAGTTGTTCCAGATGAAAGCAGAAGTGGATGCGCTCCCTCACGGGTAAACGCGTGCGTGTAAGTGTTACGGCGTTTTGTGAAGGCTTGTTTGCAATCAGATCCAGATTCATGCGTTTCAAGCGCATCTCGAGATCCACCGCATTCAGAGCGTCGAGTTTGCCACGGATGATGTGGCCGTTTTCATTCATGGCTTTGTAGGAAAAGAAGGCCATGTAAATATCCGTCTCAGGATTCGATGCCGGACATGCGTTCGGTCAGGTCTACCACGCGAGCCAGTTCATCCAAAGTCGTCAGGCCTTCTGCTACACGGCGCAAGCCGTCTTCAGCCAGAGAGTGAAATCCTTTGGCTCGTGCCGTGGTGTAGATTTCTCGATAGGTAGCACGTCGAGCAATCAACTCATCGATATCTGCATCGATACGCATCAGTTCCATGATGGCCATGCGGCCCTTGTAACCCTGGTTTTCACAGGCAGGGCAACCAACAGCTTCGTAGAGCAGATGTTGTTGCTGTTCGTTGCCACAGCCCAATAGCTTGAGCTCATGGGCTTCCGGTGTGCGTTGGCGACGGCAATGGGGACATAGTTTGCGAACCAGGCGTTGGGCGACCACTCCAATGATGTTACTGGCCATGATGTCGGGCAGAATGCCTATGTCAAGAAGACGGGGGATGGCGCCAATAGCCGAATTGCTGTGCAGGGACGCGTAAACCTGGTGACCTGTCATGGCTGCGCGAAAAGCCATTTCGGCTGTTTCTGCATCGCGGATTTCACCGATAAGGATGATGTCCGGATCCTGCCTTAGTATTGATTTGATGCCATCGGCAAAATCAAGTTTCGTGGACTCCGAGACAGAGGTCTGCCGAATTATCGGCATTGGATACTCGACTGGATCTTCGAGGGTCATGATGTTGATGCCCTCTGTGTTGATGTGGTTCAGGATTGAGTAAAGGGTGGTGGTTTTGCCGCTGCCTGTGGGGCCGGTAAAAAGAATGATGCCTTCGGGGCGGGCAATCATCCGTTTGAGTATTTCCAGTTGAGTATTTCCTAAGCCCAGCCGGTTTAGGGGCACGATACCCTTCTGCCGGTCGAGGATACGCATAACGATGTTTTCGCCGTGAATCGTAGGCTGTGAGGAAACGCGAAAATCGATCGAGTGACCGCGTACATTGAGCGAGATCCGTCCATCCTGAGGGGCGCGTGTTTCCGCGATGTTCAAACCAGCCATGACTTTGATGCGTACGGCCATGGCTGACCAATAGGATTTGTGCAGCACACGGATTTGACGTAGTAGCCCGTCAATACGGTAGCGGATGCGCAGGAAGCCTGCTTCAGGTTCGAAGTGAATGTCGGAAGCATTGCGTTTCACCGCGTCTGCCATCAAAGCATCAATTAGACGTACAACGGGTTGGTCGTATTGATCACTGGATGTCAGCGAGTGGTAGTCAATCTCACCTGTCTCGATCTCGGTCAGGATACCGTCGATGGACAATCCGAAACCATAATATTGGTCGATGGCGTGTGCGATTTCATGCTCACCCGCGAGCATGGCCGCGT
>JAGTRY010000030.1 GCA_018262235.1 Pseudomonadota bacterium | reverse complement strand
CAAGGATCGTTGAAGCCGGATCGGCAAGCAGATCGGCAACCGAGTCGTGAATCTTGCCCATCTGCGCAATCAACTCGCGCATGTTGGGGGCACCGGCCCCTGATGCAGCCTGATAAGTCATCGAGCTTGCCCACTCGATCATGTCATTCTGGAACAGACCACCCAAACCCATCAGCATCAGGCTGACCGTACAGTTCCCACCGATGTAATTCTTGATGCCGCGGGCCAATCCATCCTGGATCACGTTCTTGTTGACCGGATCAAGAATGATGATGGCGTCGTCCTTCATCCGCAGACTGGATGCTGCGTCAATCCAGTAACCTTGCCAGCCGGCGCTACGCAACTTCGGGAAGATTTCATTGGTGTAGTCACCGCCCTGACAGGTGATGATCACATCCATCTTGGCCAGATCTTCTATGGATTTGGCATCTTTCAGGGTTTCGACCGAACCAGCGATGTCCGGCCCCTTGCCGCCGACATTCGAGGTGGTAAAGAACACCGGCTCGATCAGGGCAAAATCGTTCTCCTCGCGCATGCGTTGCATGAGCACCGAGCCGACCATCCCGCGCCAGCCAACAATCCCTACTTTCTTCATTTTGATTACCTTTGCGCCAAAACCGCCTCCGCTCACTTTAGCCTGCCTCCGCCACCGCGGAGACACAAAGCGGCGTGACAGGGCTAAACCGTGGTGGTTTTTTTCGTCAGGGTAGTAGTGGTGAGTGCAACAGCAACGGACAGGCGAGCGACGGCATCCGCAATGCGGAAGTTCGTCAACCCGATGGTGCTCCTGTCCTGTTGCATCACATTTTCCGATTACAGGGCGGCGATTACCGCATCGCCCATCTCGCGTGTCCCAACACGCTTGGTGCCTTCTTCCCAGATGTCTCCGGTGCGCAGGCCCAAAGCCAATACTTTCTTGACCGCATTTTCGATACGGACTGCACTGGCTTCGTTATTGAAACTGTACCGCAACATCATCGCGACGGAAAGGATGGTCGCCAGCGGATTGGCGACGCCCTTGCCTGCGATATCCGGTGCAGAGCCGTGGGAAGGCTCGTACAAGCCCTTGTTGTTTGCATCCAGCGAGGCAGACGGCAGCATGCCGATCGAGCCGGTCAACATCGAGGCTTCATCCGAAAGAATATCGCCGAACATGTTGCCCGTGACCACCACGTCGAACTGCTTCGGCGCACGCACCAGTTGCATCGCGGCATTGTCGACCAGCATGTGGCTGAGTTCGACGTCCGGATATTCCTTGGAGATTTCGATCATCACGTCGCGCCACAACTGGGTCGTTTCCAGCACGTTCATCTTGTCGATGGAACACAGCTTCTTGCTGCGTTTCTGGGCGGCGCGGAAAGCAACATGGCCGATACGGCGGATTTCGTCTTCGTTGTAGATCATGGTGTTGCGACCAACGCGCTTGCCATCTTCCACGGAAATCCCGCGCGGCTCGCCAAAGTAGATACAGCCGGTCAATTCGCGCACGATCAGAATATCCAGCCCGGCAACCACTTCCGGTTTGAGTGTCGAAGCATTGGCCAATTCCGGGTACAGGATGGCCGGGCGCAGGTTGGCAAACAGATTCAGATCCTTGCGGATGCCGAGCAGGCCACGCTCGGGACGCTGCGGACGCGGCAGCACGTCCCACTTCGGGCCACCCACTGCAGCAAGCAGCACAGCATCTGCTTCGCGAGCCAGCTTGCGGGTTGCTTCCGGATACGGATCCCCCGTAGCATCAACCGCACAGCCTCCCAGCAAACCTTCTTCAAATTCCATCTTCAGACCTTCGCCGCGCAGCACTTCCAGCACTCGCAGCGCCTCGGCCATGATTTCGGGACCAATGCCGTCACCCGGCAGAACACAGATTTTCATTGCTTATCCTTTCTTGAAGGGGCGATCTCACCCCTGCGAATCTATCTTGAAAGCGAGTGTACTCGCGAGCGTCTTGTGAACGGGGCAGCAGCCAGCAATCTCAAGCATGCGGGCACGCCGTTCCTCAGGAAAGCCGGCCGGGAAACTCACGCAGCATTCAAATACAGGACGCTCCGGACGGGTCCGGTCGAGCCCCACTTTCACGCCGATGCCTGCGTAGCTGAAACCATGCTTTTCGGCATACATGCGCAAGGTCATGACCGTACAGCTTGCCAGCGCTGCCTCCAGCAATTCGTGCGGGCGGAACCCATTGCCCGCCCCACCCTTGTCGGCCGCCGTATCCGCGATTCCGGTTACTGTTCCATTTCCGAACTGCACCTGATATTTGCCGGCAAGGTTTTCTGCACGAATCATCGCAAGCGCTCGTCAGGCGAACAACCAGGGTTGCTGGGCCTTGTGCTTGGCTTCAAAAGCCTTGATCTCTTCGGCATGTACCAGCGTCAGGCCAATGTCATCCAGACCATTGAGCAGGCAGTGCTTGCGGTGCTCGGTGATATCGAACTTGAACGAGAAGCCGCCCGGCGTGGTCACGGTCTGGGATTCCAGATCAACGTCCAGCTTGTAGCCTTCAGTCGCTGCGCACTCCTTGAACAAACGATCAACGACCTCAGCAGAAGCCACGATCGGCAGGATCGCGTTCTTGTAGCTGTTGCTGAAGAAGATGTCAGCAAAGGACGGCGCGATCATTACACGGAAGCCGTAATCCTCGATGGCCCACGGCGCATGTTCGCGCGAGGAGCCGCAGCCGAAGTTGTCGCGTGCCAGCAGCACTTGCGCACCTTGATAACGCGGCTGGTTCAGCACGAAATCCGGGTTCTTCGGACGGTTCGTGCAGTCCATGCCGGGCTCACCATAGTTGATGTAGCGCCATTCATCAAACAGGTAGGGGCCGAAGCCGCTGCGCTTGATGGACTTCAGGAACTGCTTCGGGATGATCGCATCGGTATCGACATTGGCGCGATCAAGCGGGCACACAAGGCCATTGAGACGGGTAAAAGCTTTCATGGTTTATCTCCTCAGGCCTCAGTTGCGTGAATCACGGATATCGACAAAGTGACCGGCGATCGCGGCGGCAGCGGCCATGGCCGGGCTCACCAGATGGGTACGACCGCCGGGGCCTTGGCGGCCTTCGAAGTTGCGGTTGGAAGTCGAAGCGCAACGCTCGCCCGGGCTCAGACGGTCGGCATTCATTGCCAGACACATCGAGCAACCCGGCTCACGCCATTCGAAACCGGCTTCGATGAAGATCTTGTCGAGGCCTTCAGCTTCGGCTTGACGCTTCACGATGCCGGAGCCCGGCACCACCAGCGCCAGCTTCACGTTGGCGGCAACCTTCTTGCCCTTGGCCACCACGGCGGCAGCGCGCATGTCTTCGATGCGGCTGTTGGTGCAGGAGCCGATGAACACCTTGTCGATCACGATATCGGTGATCGGCATGTCGGCTTGCAGACCCATGTACTGCAGCGCGCGCTCGATGCCGGCACGCTTGACCGGATCCGCCTCGTTTGCAGGATTCGGCACATTGGCGCCAATCGCCAGCACCTGCTCGGGAGAAGTCCCCCAGGTCACTTGCGGCTCGATGTCAGCGGCATTCATTTCCACCACAGCGTCAAACTTGGCGCCGTCTTCGGTGTGCAGGGTCTTCCAGTATTCGACGGCTTGCTTCCACTGCTCGCCCTTCGGTGCGTGCTCGCGGCCTTCCAGGTAATCGATGGTGGTTTGATCCACGCCGATGATGCCGGCGCGCGCACCTGCTTCGATGGCGAGGTTGCACACGGTCATGCGGCCTTCCATGGACAGGCCACGGATCGCGGAACCCGCGAACTCGATGCAGTAGCCCGTACCGCCGGCGGTGCCGATCTTGCCGATGATGGCCAGCGCCACATCCTTGGCCGTTACACCCAAACCCAATTGGCCTTCCACCTTCACCAGCATGGCCTTGGACTTCTTCTGCACCAGGGTTTGCGTGGCCAGCACGTGCTCGACTTCCGAGGTGCCGATGCCGTGGGCCAGTGCGCCGAAAGCACCGTGGGTCGCGGTGTGGCTGTCGCCGCACACCACCGTCATGCCCGGCAGGGTCGCGCCGTTTTCCGGAGCGATCACGTGGATGATGCCCTGATTCTTGTGCTTGAACGGGAAGTAGATCAGCGAGCCGAATTCCTTGATGTTCGCGTCCAGCGTATCCACCTGGGTCTTCGAGATCGGGTCTTCGATGTCACGATCCCAGTTGTTGGTCGGCGTGTTGTGATCCGGCACCGCCACGATCGAGGTGTTGCGCCAGGCCTTGCGGCCGGCCAGACGCAGGCCTTCAAAAGCTTGCGGGCTGGTCACTTCGTGCATCAGGTGACGGTCGATATAGAGAAGACAGGTACCGTCTTCTTCCTGACGGACAACGTGGGAATCCCACAGCTTGTCGTAGAGGGTCTTGGCCATTCAAATCACTCCTTGCCTGGGCGCCGTGAAGTGGCGCGGATCTTGGTTCCCGGGGGCGTCCCCGGTGTGTGGGGCGGATACTAGCCTTGTCCCTATACCCGAACAAGGCAAGCATTTATACTAGTACCAGCACTAACAGGATCGATCACTCAGGATAGATCCCGAGTCATTTGCCGCAAGGCTTCATTGACCCCATCCTGTGCGATTCCTCGATGCTCCGGTTTTTACCGGACGGATCTTCCAAACATCAAACCAAAACTCCGCCAATGGACACACGCCGCAAAGAACTCGGTGAATTCATGCAGGTCATCCGCAGCCGCAGTCAGCCCGCTGATTTCGGTTTTGCCAGCGGCAGCCGCCGCCGCACGGCGGGATTGCGGCGCGAGGAAATGGCGCAGCTCATAGGCATCAGCCCGACCTGGTACACCTGGATCGAACAGGGACGCGAAGTCAATGTCTCGGCCGATGCACTCGACCGGCTTGCCCGCAGCCTGCGCCTGAACCGCTCCGAACGCGCTTATCTCTTCGAGATGGCGGACCGGCGCGATCCGCAAGCCAACAGCCCGGAAGACGACGCGGCACCTGCGCACTTGCGTGCCCTGCTCGCCGACATTGCAGTGCCGGCCTACCTGATGGGGCGTTACTGGGACATCCTCGGCTGGAACGTCGCCGCTGCAGGGCTTTTCACCGGCTGGCTGGATCAAAAGCAAACGGAAAGCGACCCAGCTCCCAATATGCTGCGCTTCGTTTTCCTGCGCCCGGAGACGCGCACATTCCTGATCGACTGGGAAATCCGCGCGCGCCGCATCACCGCCGAATTCCGCGCCGACTGCCGCACCCGGCTGGACGAACCCGCCCTGCTCCGCCTGGTTGACGAACTTTCCACGGCCAGCCCGGATTTCGCGTTGTTCTGGAAGCAGCATGACGTGCTGGAACGCCAGGGTGGCGAACGCGGTTTCCTGCATCCTGGCCGGGGCTTGATCCACTATCAGCAAATCACCCTACGCCCGGTGGAACAGGAGCACATCAAGCTGGTGATGCTCAAGCCTGCCTGAAGAGCCGCGTCCAGTCTTGTTCTTCGGGCAGCCGACACGGCAGCATTGGGCTTTGCGGAAGCGACGTCCATGTCGCGAATCTTCGCTTCACGACATCCTCCGAACTCAACCCGGCGGCCCCCATTGGCATACGACACTCAGTGGTATCGGTTTATCATAGATACCTTGCGGGATTTCTACCCCCGTTACTCACGAACAGAACCTTGCTGCGTTGTGTTCCACAAATAATTCTAGATTGACCACTTTAAAATTAGACAATTTCAATCGCTTGCAAACGAGCGCAGCACAATGCTGCGTTCGTCTTTTATAGACGACGAGACCTGTAAAATGTTCGTGATGAAAGGACGCCCCAAAATATTCAATTTAGATTATGGCGATCCTTGTTTTAAGGATGAAGTTCTGACCGAGATCCAAAACAGCGCGAGTCGGCACGGAGAATAACGCTCTTCGCGACTCACCCCATGAAGACCAGCCGCCTAATGATTAGGATTTTCCTGGAGGGGCCTTTTTCGCAGAAACTCTAAGGCCCTGCAAACAGTTTCCTGACATCCGGCCTCTACAAGAACTCCAGCCCACTCAGCAAGCGCTGCAGAAACAGAAACATCTCATTTTGATGGGAAAGATGAAAGCGTGCCCGATGCCCGGCGGCGGGCTCTACTCGCACCGTCAACCAGTCCTGTGGGGCTTTTTCAAACACCACATCGTCGGTCAGATCATCCCCTGCAAAAATGACGCTATCGCAACCCGACAGGATGAGCAGATGGCAGATGGCCAGGTATTTGTCGGGCGCATCGGGGGGCAATAGATTAAGCACACATTTACCTCCAATCAGCCGCGGGGCGGGGCTCAAACTGCTGGCGATTTTTTCAATCAGCGCCAGTGCATCGTCCCGTTCCCGTGCCAGCCGATAATGAAGGGACAGGGAATAGCCCTTGTCTTCCAGACGGACTCCTGCAGCGGAAAATTCTTGGGCGAACTGCTCCAGTGCGGCCTTCCACTGAGCGACTTGATCGTGAGCCAGATCGGGATGTACATCCGGCAAACCTTCTGCACCATGGTTGCCAATCAGGTAGTGCGGAACGAAGCCCAAGCGATCAATCACATCTGCCTTTGCGCGTCCACTGACAATAGCCACAGGCAGGCGGTTGCAAAGCTTTTTCAGGATGCGGGAAATGGCCAATGGCGCACGTGCGTTTTCGGGCTGTGGCACGATGGGGGCTAGCGTGCCATCAAAGTCCAACGTAAGCAGCGGGCGCTGCGCCAGAATTCTGGCAATGGCCTTGTCACCATCCGGAGAAAACAGGTGAGGCATCGTCACCGCCCTCCCTGTCGGGAAATAATACGTGCGCTGATGCGCTCGCTGCGTCTCAAGCGTGCGGCATCCAGCAGCATATTGGCCGCCCAGCGATAGACGTTGTCTTCCATGACCACCGCGCGGAGACTGCGCATCCGGTCAGCCTGCTCGTCGCGACTCATGGTCAGGCCCTGATAGAGGGCGTCTGCCGTGCTTTCGACATCGTAGGGATTGACGATCAGGGCGGTATGCAATTCACGCGCAGCGCCAGTAAATTCGCTGAGCACCAGCGTGCCGACCAGATCATCGCGTGCGGCAACAAACTCCTTGGCGACCAGATTCATGCCATCGTGCAAACTCGTCACAACGCAGCAGTCCGCCGCGCGGTAGTGGCGGGTCACCGCCTCGCTATCCTGATGCTCGGCAATCAAGCGGATGGGCTGCCAATTCGCGTCGCCATGGCGCGCATTGATGCGCTCGGCCAGGCGACTCACCTGTTCAGCAAAGAGCTGATACTCATCCAGAGCAGAGCGAGTAGGCGCTGCGAACTGCACAAAGCTGAAACGATGATGCAACTCGCGATGCTTCTCCAGCATCCGGTCCACCGCATTAAACCGTTCGATAATGCCTTTTGTATAATCAAAACGATCAACGCCGAGCACGATCAGATGATCTTCTTTGACGCCAAGCTGCGCCCGCAACTTGCTGCGACACTCGGCCACAGACGGCCACAGCGCGACTTCCTCTGGCGCGGGCCAGTGAATAGAGATCGGGTAGCTATTGACCTGGGTATGATCACCATCGAAAGTGATCATTGATTCCTCCAGGCGAATCCGCGCTTCGAGAAAGCGGTCGGTCGATTCCATGAAATTGCGGCAGTGCAAGCGGGTATGAAAGCCCAGGATGGAACTGCCGAGCAGGCCGCGCAGAATTTCCTCGTGCCACGGGCAAACTCCAAAAGACTCCGGATTGGGCCATGGAATGTGCCAGAATGTAATGATAGTGGCATTTGGAAGGCGTTCGCGCAGCAGCGCCGGCAGCAGCGCGAAGTGATAGTCCTGAACCAGAACAACGGGATCTTCGGTACGAGCCTCCTGCACCACAGCATCAGCGAAACGCTGGTTGATGGCCTTGTAATGCTCCCAGTCGGTCAGTCGGAACACGGGACGCACATGCGCGAGATGACACAAGGGCCACATGCCTTCATTGGCAAACCCGTAGTAATAACCCTGCTCCTCCTCCTTACTCATCCAGACGCGGCGCAAGGTATAGCAGGGGTTATCGGGTGGCACACTGACGTGATCCTGTCCGTCTACGGTAGCGCGATCTGCGTCCCCGCCACCGTGAGCAATCCAGGTGCCCGAACAGGCGCGCATGACCGGCTCGATCGCGGTCACCAGGCCGCTAGCCGGGCGCTGCACGCGCACGCTGTCGCCGCTCTGGAGATGTATGTAGGGCTCTCGATTGGAGACGACGATGACTTGCTCACCACGCATGTCTGTGGCCACGACCTGACGCAGACGCTCCGGCGTCCAGGCTTCCGCATGCAGGCGCGAGCGATGCTCATCTTCCAGTTCGCGCAACATCAGCCGCAGATCCGTGGCAACACCCTGCAATTCGGGCGGCGCCTGAAATGGGCGAAGCAGGTTCTCACCACGCAACAGCGCCCGCGTTCCCTCGACCCAGCCCCGCAGACTGAGGTGCGCCGCCAGGATGGTGCTGAGGGCGATTGCAGCGCCCAGCGCCATGAACAGGATCACCAGATACTGACGCGTCGCGTCACTGCGTCGTTGCATGTAGCTGGCATCATGCAGAACAACTACCTGCGAGCCTGAAAAACTCGCGGCCTCCAAGGGGCGCATGGCAATGTGTACATCGCCCTGCGGCAGAGTGCTCAGGGGCGTTTTCCCGCTGGCAATCACCTGCGCCTGCAAACAGCCTATCTGTAAAGGAAAGGCATGTGTGCGTACCTGCATATCCCCGGCGGGGCTGCAAATGGCGAGCGCCATCAGACGTTCATCAGCAATGATTTTTTCTAGCACTGCAACGATGGCGTCGGTTTGCTGGATGTCTGCTACCCCGTCGATTGCCGTAGCCATTGCCTCCGCAACAAGTTTTGCGCGGATATCAAGATCCCGCACGAACCAGCGCTGGGTCAGGTTGTCGACCAGGGGCACGGTGATATAGGCTGCACCTAAAAGCAGCACACACAGCGGAACAAGAAAGCGCAATTGAAGGCGTATGGATTTCATGCTTGCGGAACCTTTTTGTGGTCGGCAGGCCTGACAGAATGGCACAGCCGCTTGGCTGTGTGAAGCAAAAGGTCTTGATCACCACCCCTCCAGACGCAACCCCTAGCCAAGGAACAAACTATGCAAAAAGCATCTCTTGATGGAGGATTGATCGGCAACAGTGCAGTCGGCGCCCTGATTGATCCGCATGGAAACATTGTCTGGGCGTGCTTGCCCCGTCTGGACGGCGAACCGGTCTTTTGCAGTCTGCTATCCCCGCCCGGAAGGGATGAGGGGGCGGGCGCCTTCAGTATCGTGCTGGATGATTTCTCCCACGCCGAGCAGGCTTACGAGCGGCATACCGCGGTGCTTCATACGCGCCTGTTCGACCGGCATGGCAGCAGCATCGAAGTGACTGATTTTGCCCCACGCTTCCAGCTGCACGGCCGGGTGTTTTTCCCCGCGATGCTGGTGCGCCGGGTGCGCCGTCTGACAGGAAACCCGCGCGTCGCCGTGCGTGTCCGGCCGCTTTTCCAGGATGGCGAGCTTGCCCCAGGCATCACCTTCGGCAGCCACCACATCCGCTTCGTCGCGCCCTTGCAAACATTGCGCCTGACGACCAACGCCTCGATCCACGGTGTGCTGGAAGCGCGCTTCATGCATGTGTACGACACGCTCAGTTTTATTCTCGGCCCGGACGAAACCTTGCAAGGAGGCGTTGCCGAAACCACGCAACGCTTTCTTGATGAAACCATTGCTTACTGGCAGCGCTGGGTACGCACGATCTTCGTGCCAGTCGACTGGCAAGACGAGGTTATCCGGGCCGCCATCACTCTGAAACTTAATGCCTTCGACGACACCGGAGCAATCATTGCCGCCATGACCACTTCAGTGCCGGAGCATCCCGGCTCGGGGCGCAACTGGGATTATCGTTACTGCTGGTTGCGTGACGCCTATTTCGTCGTCAATGCCCTCAACCGCCTGGGCACGACCGCAACCATGGAGCGCTACATCGGTTTTATCCTCAACGTGGTTTCCAGCGCCGAAGAAGGGGTACTACAGCCGGTATACGGGATCAGCGGCGAAGCACGCCTGACCGAACGAATCGCCCCTGCGCTGGCGGGCTATCGTGAAATGGGCCCAGTGCGCATCGGCAATCAGGCTTTCGAGCAAGTCCAGCATGACGTGTATGGTTCCGCCATCCTCGCGGCAACACATATGTTCTTCGATACCCGACTGCGCCACCGGGGCGACGAGAACCTCTTCCGGCAGCTCGAACCCCTCGGTTTACGCGCGCTGGCCAATTACTGCCAGCCGGATGCGGGTCTGTGGGAGCTGCGCGGCAGTCAACGCATCCACACCTACTCCAGCGTGTTGTGCTGGGCGGCCTGTGATCGCCTCGCGCTCATCGCCACACATCTGGGGCTGGACGACTCAACCCGCATCTGGCGCGAATCGGCTGACCGTATCCACGCGGAAATCTGCGCAAATGCGTGGAACCCCGAGCGTCAGGCTTTTGTCGCATCCTGGGGCGGTGATACTCTGGACGCCAGCCTGCTGCTACTGAACGAATTCGGTTTTCTGGCGGCGGATGATCCACGCTTCGCCCAAACGGTGAAGGCGATTGAAACCGAACTAAAACATGGCGATTTCATTTATCGTTACATCGAACGCGATGACTTTGGTCACCCCGAAAATGCCTTCATGGTGTGCACCTTCTGGTATGTCTATGCGCTACACGCGCTGGGTCGGCACGATGAAGCACATACCGCTTTCATCCGACTACTGGCCTGTTGCAACAAACAAGGGCTGCTGGCGGAAGACGTCGATCCACGCACTGGCGAACAATGGGGTAACTTCGCCCAAACCTACAGCATGGTTGGTCTGATCAATTGCGCGCTACGTCTTTCACGCCGCTGGGATCAGGCCTATTGAGCCAGAGCCATTTCACCCGCCCGTTCCCCGGCCGGCGTTCTGGCGCGCGGGCGTGTTTTTGATTTCAAACACAGCCCGCCCGAAAAGCCGCACTCAGTCTTGATCTACAGAGACCATCACGGCTAGTCAGCGCGGGCATTGCATCTTGCGACAACATCCCCACAAATGCATTACTGGCGCGCCTTTGCGAGCAATCAATTTTTAAGGAAATTCCACTGAGAACAAAACCCAGCCGCGACAAGACAAGGAATGCACGGCTTGATTTGCTGCGCAAAAACGACACGAAGAAATTCCCGGCACCACGCCGTGAGTGGGTTACGCTTTGGCGAATCGCGGGATAATCCCCTCTCCGCCGTCACGCTTTCCGCCACCTTATGGAATTCATCACCAATCCCCTGTTCTACGCTGCCGCCGCGCCCGCGGTACTGCTGGCCGGCATTTCCAAAGGAGGCTTTGCCGGTGGTCTGGGCATTCTGGCAGTGCCGCTGATGGCACTCGTGATCCCGGCTCCGCAAGCGGCCAGCGTGATGCTGCCCATCCTGTGCCTGATGGATCTGGTCGGGAGCTGGAGTTATCACCCGCACTGGGATTACCGTCTGTTGATGCGCCTGCTGCCGGGGGCGCTGCTGGGAATCTTTGTGGGCTGGCTGCTGTTCCGCCAGCTCTCACCCCATACGGTGGAACTGATGGTCGGTGTCATGGCCATCCTGTTTGCCCTGCAACGCCTCTCGGGGATTCAGTTGCGGGACAATTCGCATTTGCCGGAAGCGCTGCGTGCCAGCTGGTGGGCCAGCCTGTCGGGCTTCACGAGTTGCCTGGCCCATGCCGGCGGGCCACCGATGATGATTTACCTTCTCCCCAAGCGGCTGGACAAAACCGTGCTGGTGGCCAATCTCACGCTGTTTTTCGCACTGGTCAATTACGTGAAGCTCGTCCCTTTCGCCCAGCTTGGCCTGCTGGATGCGCGTAACCTCGGCACCGCGCTGGTGCTCGCGCCACTCGCGCCCATCGGCGTGTATCTGGGCATCTGGCTGCACACCCGCATTGACGAAAAACTGTTCTATCGCTTGAGCTACATCTTCTTGCTGCTGACCGGCATCAAGCTGCTATGGAGCGCGCTATAGCCAGGGCGGGAATTCTCAGGAGGCACGGGCGCCGCGCCGTGCCTGCTCGTACAAGGGCTGCACGATCTCGCCGTAGCGACGCAGATCTGCTTCCCGGTCAGTACTGGCCGGGTGCGTGGAAAGCCACTTGGGCGGCGCACCATCGCTGGCCTTGCCCATCTTTTGCCACAAACTGATCGCCGCACGCGGGTCGTAACCGGCACGCGCGGCGAGTTCTATCCCGATACGATCCGCCTCGGTTTCGTGCTCACGCGAGTTGGGCAGTTCGAAAGTCACGTTGTAGACCAGCCCGGCCAGATCCATCTGGCCATCGCTCGCGCCCAACGCAATGCCAAGGATCGACAGCCCCAGTCCTGCTGTTGCAGACTTGGATGCGCGCTCCCAGGCATGCTCGCGCAACGCATGGGCAATCTCGTGCCCCATCACTTGCGCCAGTTCATCGTCACTCACCTTGAGCTGATTGATCAGCCCGGTGTACACGGCAATCTTGCCGCCGGGCATGCACCAGGCATTCAATTCCTTAGAGCCGAGAACATTGATTTCCCATTTCCAGCTCACCGCATCCTGGCGGAAAACTGCCGTCTGCGGAATGATGCGGTTGGCAATCCGGCGTACTCGTTCCACCTCGGCCGCGTCAGCGTTCAAGCGCTGCTGTTTCTGCGCTTCGCCAAGCACTTGCCGGTATTGCAAAGCGGCCTGCTGATTGAGCTGGGCACGATTGATCAGCGGCGAGACATGTTGCTCACGGGAGATGCCGACCATTCCGGGCTGGGTGGTCTGCACCGTCTGGCAGCCCAGCACGGTCAGACAGATCAGGCCCATGCTCCAGGCACATGGCCCGAAATTTCCGCGTATTTTCCGGACGATTGATTTAAGACTTGCCGACTTCACCTGTCTCTCCACCAACAGAACGGGCTGGCAACCCCAGCCACACCACCAGGAACCCTGCTACGGCAAAACCCGCACAGGCCGTAAACGCCCAGCCGGCACCGATGCCGTCCCACAGGAGTCCGCTTGTCATGCTACCCAGGATGCCTCCGGCCCCAAACGAGATGCTGCCGTACAAGGCCTGCCCCTGAGCCTGATGTGGCCCAACGAACCATCGACTGACTGTGGAAACGGCCGCAATATGATTCACGCCGAAGGTGATCCCGTGCATCAGTTGCGCGGCCAGAAGTACCACAACCCAGTCAACGAACCAGCCAATCAGCACGAAACGCAGGATCGCACAGGCCAATGCGAAGAGCAGCAGGGATTTTGTCGCGAAGCGTGACATCAGGCGTGGCGCCACCATGAAGACCAGGATCTCGCTCAGCACACCCAGGGTCCACAGCAGCCCGACCGTGCCCTTGCTGTAGCCGGCGGCCACCAGATGAATCGAATAGAACACGTTCAAGGCACCATGTGCAGCCGTCATCAACATGCACGAAGCCAGCAGCGCGATCACACCCGGCTGGCGCAGGATGGGCCACAAACTTCCCTTCCCCCGGGCATTGAGGTTCGGCGGGGCCTCCGGTACGAAAAACGAGGTCAGCATGATCACCAGCAGTACTGCTGCACCGGCATGAAATACCCAATCGATGCTGGCCCGCTCCAGCCACCATCCCATGCCCAGCACACTGACCACAAAGCCGAAGGAGCCCCAGGCACGCACGGAGCCATAGCCAGGCCGACCATCCAGATGCGCGAAAATCGTTGCTTCAGCCAGCGGGCTTTGTGCCGTCCAGAAAAACCCCATTACGGCGAGCGCCATGGCAATGCCCCAGAAGCTTGAGGTTAATTCGATCCCCACAAACCCAACGAATGACAACAGCGCAGCCACCCGCAACACAGGCATGCGCCGGCCCAGCCGGTCGGCCAGCCAGCCCCACAGATTCGGCGCCAGCAGACGCATCCATTGCATCACCGCAAGGAGGAAACCGATCTGTACCGCCGGGAAGTCACGGCTTTTCAAGTACAACGCGAAATACGGCATGAAAATGCCCATATACGCGTAGTAGCAGAAGTAGTAGGCAGAGAAACGCCGAAACGGGATAGCGTGGCTGGGGGATAAAGGCATGGTTGAAATGGGCTGCCAGCCGGACAACACACGGCCTCAAACCATAATTAGACCAGACTATGCTGCCCAGCAACACGTCCACGACCTGCTCAATGCCATGACTGCGGCAAGCGGAAGCATCGTACCCGAACCTGATCTCAGGGCCTCAGCACCAAAGCATCAACAGCAGAAATCCTGCGCCATCCAGACGAATCCACTACCATCCGCATCCTGAACAGTGCCCTCCTCCAAGCATGGAAACCTCTCTGGCTCAGCAGCTCTGGCGTTACGGCCGCACACAGTTTGTCATCCTCTTGCTGGCCAGTACTGCCGCATCGGCTCAGACCACAACGCCGCCGGTCAATCCACCGCCTGACTGCAGTCATTGCAAAGAGAAACTGCTCACGCTGGATGCCCTGCGTACCGCCTTGCCTGCTGATTGGCAACTGCAGAGGGAGCGCGAACCGGTGTTCGGCAGCGACGTGCTGGTCGTACAGGCCGGCATGCAGAACCCGCAAACCCTGTTGCTGGTGCATGGGCTCGGCCAGAACGGTTTTACCGACTGGCTCAGCGTGATGCCGCAGCTTGCCCGGCGCTATCACGTCATCACCCTGGATTTCCCCGGCTTCGGCTATTCAAGCAGCCCGAACGGCAAGTACTCCCCACGCAACTATGCACGCGTACTCAACTGGCTGCTCGCGCGCCACGCGAAAACCCGAGCCATCGTCGTCGGCCACTCGATGGGCGGTGCTGTTGCGTTGCGCTTTGCCAGTGAATATCCGGCGCAGCTCGACAAGCTCATCCTTGTCGATGCTGCTGGCATTCTGCAACGCACCGCCTTTGTCAAATACAGCGCACGGATCCCCTTGCCCATAGAACAGATGCCCTCCTTCCTCCAGGGCGCGGTGGCCCGCATCACGGATTTCGGCAACGCAGCCGTCGAGAAGATCGTCGGCCTGCCGGACCCGACCCGCCTGCTCAATACCAGTGAAACCGTGTGGGGCGGCATCCTCTCCCATCGCACCAACCTGAATGCCGCAATGGCGCTGGTCGATGAAGATTTCAGCGCGGCCATCCCTACGTTGCAAACGCCCACCTGGATCATCTGGGGAGAGGCCGATCCGGTCGCCCCGCTGCGCACGGGGCAGATGCTGGCCCGTCGCCTGCCACGCGCCCAATTGCTGACGATGCCCGGAGTCGGGCACACGCCCATGGAAACGGCGACCAGCCAGATCTTCTATCCGCTACTGGAACATGCCCTGTTGAGCGATCCGCAACCGGCGCCATTGGCCGGATCGCCAGGCACAGAACTGGCTGATCTGCATTGCCAGGGAGAGTCCGGTCGGCTCTACAGTGGTCACTTTCGCGAAGTCCTCATCGAAGGCTGCAGCGGCGTGAAGCTGAGCAATCTGAGTGCCGAACACATCGTGCTGCGTGACAGCATCGTGCAGATGCTCAACGTGCAGGTAGACGCCAGGGACACTGCACTGGAAGTGGACAATTCGGAGTTGATCGCCACCGCAGGAGAAATCAGCGGAGACATCGCCATCCGTGCCGACAAGGCACGCATCGATCTGGCCGGCTTCAAGCTCGACGCCCGTCGCACGGCCATCGAGGTTCAGCGTTTTTCGCGCCTGGTCGGCTCGGTCAACGCCATCCGCAGTCCGGCCTATACAGGCACCTGGCAAGGCAGCGAAGAGATCGAGATGGGCGTGCTGGCGCCGTAGAAAAGACTCAAGCCTTCGGCGACGGAATGTCCTGCACGCCATCCGGAGCCAGGCCCGCGATACGGGGCAAGGGTGCAACGACATCCGCATTCTGCGCACGCTGGCGCAAGGCATGGTCGATCAGCACCAGGGCCAGCATGGCTTCGGCAATCGGCGTCGCACGAATACCCACGCAAGGATCGTGGCGGCCGGTGGTCATCATCTGCACCGGATTGCCGTCGCGATCAATCGAGCGTCGCTCCTGGGGCAGCGAGGACGTAGGCTTGATTGCCAGCGACACATGGATGTCCTGCCCGGAGGAAATCCCGCCGAGCACGCCACCGCTGTGGTTGGACACGAAACCCGCGGGGGTCAGCTCGTCGCAATGCTCGGTGCCACGCTGGGTGACCACACCGAAACCATCGCCGATCTCCACGCCTTTCACGGCGTTGATGCTCATCATTGCGTAGGCAATGTCGGCATCCAGCCGCTCGAACACAGGCTCGCCCCACCCCGGCGGCACACCGGTTGCGACAACATCGATCTTCGCACCGATGGAGTCACGCTCGCTACGGATCTGGTCCATATAGGCCTCCAGCTGCGGAATGACTTCGGCATTCGGCGCGAAGAAAGCGTTGTTGCCCACCTCGTCCCAGCGCTGGAACGGGATGACGATTTCGCCCAATTGGCTCATGAAGCCACGGATCACGATGCCATAGCGTTCGGCCAGCCACTTCTTGGCAATCGCTCCGGCCGCCACACGCACAGCGGTTTCCCGGGCCGAGGAACGCCCGCCACCGCGATAGTCGCGTACGCCGTACTTGTGCTCATAGGCGTAGTCCGCATGACCGGGGCGGAACGTGTTCATGATCTTGGAGTAGTCACTGCTCCGCTGATCCTGATTGCGGATCAGCAGCGCAATCGGGGTGCCGGTGGTCTTGCCCTCGAACACGCCGGAGAGGATCTCGACCGTATCGGGCTCCTTGCGCTGGGTGACGTGGCGCGAAGTGCCCGGCTTGCGACGATCCAGTTCGAGCTGGATGTCTGCTTCAGTAAGCGCGAGTCCCGGCGGGCAGCCGTCCACCACGCAGCCGATGGCCGCGCCGTGGGATTCGCCGAAAGAAGTTACCGTGAAGAGCGTACCGAAAATGCTGCCGGACATGGGATTCCCGATCAATCTGAGTCAGGCGCGGATTTTAGCATGGGCGCCCCGCGCGCCGGCCCGGCCCCCCTCTGTACCAGCCGTTACAACTGGATACACCTTTTTGTGCCGTGCTTAAACTCACTTAACAGACTGGCCGAGTATCGTGCAGTCGTAGTTTGAGCAAGTTGTTTTTGAACAGGAGCACATCATGAACAAGATTCTCGTCCTGATCGCACTGGCCAGTCTCTCAACTGTCGCAGACGCCACAGAGTATGCACATGTGATTTCCAGTACGCCCGTTCTCGGAGAGGTGACGGTTCCGCAGCGGAATTGCTGGGATGAACAACAGCAAGTCCAGCAGCCCAAATCTGGCGCTGGCGCCGTGATTGGCGCGGTGGCTGGAGGTCTGCTGGGCAGCACGGTGGGACGTGGCGGCGGCAATGCTGCGGCAACCGCTGCCGGGGTCATCACTGGCGCCGTGGTGGGAGACAATCTGGAGAACCGCAGCAACACCACTACCCAGACGGTTCGCCGCTGCGAAACGACCCGCGTCACGCAACGCAAAACCATCGGCTACGACGTGGTCTATGAATACGCCGGTCAACAATATTCGGCGCGCCTGGCAAATGATCCGGGCCGCGAACTGGCCATCAACGTCAGCCCGTCTGCTCCGGTTGCAGTACAGCCCGAGCAGGCTTCGACCCAAACGAGCACCATCGTCGAGCAATCCCCGACAGTCGTCTATCGCCAGGCGCCGACTGTATACGTTGAGCCCAGCCCCTTCCTGTTCGGCTGGTGGGGTTGGGGACATGGTCCTGGCCCGGGCCCGGGAGGTCATTTCCGGCACTGAGCCCGGCAGGGTCTGACTGACCAGCCCGCCAACATCGCCACAGCAAAAAGGGCGCCCTCTCACACGTC
This sequence comes from Pseudomonadota bacterium, assembly GCA_018262235.1. Lineage (GTDB taxonomy): Bacteria > Pseudomonadota > Gammaproteobacteria > Burkholderiales > Rhodocyclaceae > Uliginosibacterium. The sequence goes on along the minus strand of JAGTRY010000030.1, from coordinate 17,092 downwards.
GCCCGCCAGGCCCCGCATCGGATCTGATTCCGCGCTGCGGGGCTTCATTTTTTCCGCCACAAGCAGGCAGACAGGCATTCCCTGGATTCCCGCGGTGGATGATTGTCGGGCCGCGGCACTTCAGCCGGTATAATCGCGGCTGTTTTGCGCTTTCCACCGCACGCCGGAACCGGAGCATTTCGCCCCGCATACCGCCGCGCGGTGTTGTGCATTTTGAGACCGCCGCATCATGACCCGCCCCTCGCCTGCCGCCAGCCCGCTTCAACCCCTTGCCCTGATCCAGCCGCCCAAGCCGGGCCAGCGCCTCGACCTGCCCCGCCTGCATGGCTCGGCCGATGCCGCCGCGCTCGCACAAGTTGCCGCGAGCGGGCAGAAGTTGCTGGTGATTACCGCCAATCCGCTGGATGCGCAACGCCTCACCGAGGAAATCCAGTGGCTTGCCCCGAACCTGCGCGTACATCTGCTGCCTGACTGGGAAACGCTGCCCTACGACAGCTTCTCGCCACACCAGGATCTGATCTCCGAACGGCTGGCCACGCTCTACGCAATCCAGAAGGGCGAATCGGACATCACGCTGGCACCTGCGTCCACTGCGCTCTACCGCATGGCGCCGCCCGCCTACATGGCGGCCTACACTTTTTTCCTGAAGACCAAGGACACGCTCGACCTGGATGCCTTCAAGCTGCAAATGGCGCTGGCCGGTTACGAACATGTCACCCAGGTCATCCGCCCGGGCGAGTTTTCAGTGCGTGGCGGGCTGGTCGATCTGTTTCCGATGGGCACCCAACTGCCGTTCCGGATTGATCTTTTCGACGACGAGATCGACACCATCCGCACCTTCGATCCGGATTCCCAGCGCACGGTCTATCCGGTACCCGAAATCCGTCTGCTGCCGGCACGCGAATTCCCGCTCGACGACAAAGCCAAGAGCGCCTTCCGCGCGCGTTTTCGCGAAGCTTTCGAGGGGGACCCGACCAAATCGGTGATCTACAAGGACATCTCCAACGGTGTGGCCTCCGCCGGTATCGAGTATTACCTGCCGCTGTTCTTCGAAGAGACCGCGACTCTCTTCGACTATCTGCCGAAAAAGGTGCTGCTCGTCACGCATCAGGATGTGCCGGGTGCCATCGACGCCTTCTGGACCGAGGCCAACAATCGCTACCGCCTGATGGCCGGCGACCGGGCGCGTCCGCTGCTGCCGCCCGAACAGCTCTTCCTGCCTGCCGAAGCTTTTTTCGTCGCCGCCAAGGAATTGCCACGCCTCGCACTGGGTGACCGCGCGGAAGAAGCCGCGCCGACACCGACCGCTCCACTGCCGGATCTCTCCGTGGAGCGCAAAGCCACCGATCCGCTGCACCGCCTCAAACACTTTCTTGCCAACTTCCCCTGGCGCGTCCTGCTGCTGGCTGAATCCGCCGGTCGTGCCCAAACCATCAGCGACTATTTCGCCGAATACGAATTGCGCCCCGCCGCCAGCGCGGATCTGGCCGGCTTCATGGCCAGCGATGCCAAGCTCGCGCTGGGCGTGGGCCCGCTCAACGCTGGCTTCGTACTGCCTTCCGCCAACATCGCGATCCTCACCGAGAACGAGCTCTACGCCAGCCAGGCCCGTCCACGCGGGCGTGGCCGGGATGGACGCAAGAGCACGGTGGAAGGCTTCCTCAAGGATCTCTCCGAACTCAAGATCGGCGATCCGGTGGTCCACAGCAGCCACGGTATCGGTCGCTATCATGGCCTGGTGCACATGGATCTGGGCGAAGGCGACACGGAATTCCTGCATCTGGAATACGCCGAAGACACCAAGCTCTACGTACCCGTATCCCATCTGCATCTGATCACCCGCTACGCCGGCGCCGATCCGGAAAGCATCGCGCTGCACAAGCTGGGCTCCGGCCAGTGGGAAAAAGCCAAGCGCAAGGCTGCCCAGCAAGTGCGCGACACGGCCGTGGAACTGCTCGCGCTGTATGCCAAGCGCGCCGCGCGTCCGGGGCACAAGTTCGATTTCAAGCAGCACGACCTGGAAGCGTTTGCCGAAGGCTTCGGTTTCGAGGAAACCCCGGACCAGCTCGCCGCCATCAACGCCGTGGTGGAAGACATGCGCTCGGGCCGGCCGATGGATCGGCTGGTATGCGGCGACGTGGGCTTCGGCAAGACCGAAGTCGCCCTGCGTGCAGCCTTCATCGCGATTGCCGACAGCAAACAGGTGGTCGTGCTGTGCCCCACCACGCTGCTCGCAGAACAGCACTTCCAGACCTTCTCGGATCGCTTTGCCGACTGGCCGGTGAAGATCGCCGAGCTCTCGCGCTACCGCTCCGCAGCTGAACAGAACGAAGCCCTGGCGCTGGCCGCGGAAGGCAAGATCGACATCCTGATCGGCACCCACCGCCTGCTGCAGAAAGACGTCGTGCTCAAGCGCCTCGGCCTGGTGATCATCGACGAGGAGCACCGCTTTGGCGTGCGCCAGAAGGAAACCCTGAAGTCCTTGCGCAGCGAGGTCGACATCCTCACCCTGACCGCCACGCCGATCCCGCGCACCCTGGGCATGGCCATGGAAGGCCTGCGCGAATTCTCGGTGATCGCCACCGCGCCGCAGAAACGTCTGGCCATCAAGACCTTCGTGCAAGGCTGGAGCAAAGGTGTCGTACGTGAAGCCGTGCTGCGTGAATTCAAACGCGGCGGACAAGTCTATTTCCTGCACAACGAAGTCGACACCATCGAAAACATGCGCAATTCGCTCACTGAATTGCTGCCCGAAGCGCGCATCGTGGTCGGCCACGGCCAGATGAACGAGCGCGAGCTGGAACGCGTGATGAAGGATTTCACCACCCAGCGCGCCAACCTGCTGCTGTGCACGACCATCATCGAGACCGGCATCAACATTCCCACCGCCAACACCATTGTCATCAACCGGGCGGATCGCTTCGGCCTCGCGCAATTGCACCAGCTGCGCGGTCGCGTCGGTCGCTCGCACCACCAGGCCTATGCCTATCTGCTCACCGATGCCGGCGCCAAGCCGACCGCCAACGCGCAGAAGCGTCTCGAAGCCATCACCATGATGGACGAGCTGGGCTCGGGCTTCTTCCTTGCCATGCACGATCTGGAAATCCGGGGCGCCGGCGAAGTGCTGGGCGAATCGCAAAGCGGGGAAATCCAGCAAGTCGGTTTCTCGCTGTATTCCGAAATGCTCAAGCGCGCCGTCAAGGCGCTGCAATCGGGCAAGGAAGTCGATCTGGCGCAGCCGCTGGACGTGGCCTCCGAAATCAACCTGCATACGCCCGCGCTGCTGCCGGACGCCTATTGCAGCGACATCCAGGAGCGCCTCACGCTCTATAAGCGCATGGCCAACTGCGAAGATGCTGACGAACTGCAAGGCATCCAGGAAGAGCTGATCGACCGCTTCGGCGAAATGCCCCCGCAAACCCAGGCCCTGCTCGAAACCCACCGCCTGCGCCTGTCCGCAAAGACACTCGGCATCATCAAGATCGACGTCAGCGATTCACGCATCCAGCTCCAGTTCGAACCAAACCCGCCCATCGAACCGATCAGGATCATCAAGCTCATCCAGAACAACCGCAACTGGAAGCTCGCCGGGCAAGACAAACTCACCGTCAACATCACCGCCGAATCCTTGCAGGAGCGCGCCAGCAAGGTGCGCAACGTGCTCAAGCAGTTGGCGGGGTGAGCGAGCTCAGGAATCTGTAGCCTGGATGCCGCGCAGCGAAATCCGGGACAGTTATCGCGAATTCCCGGATTCCGGCCTGCGGCCTTCATCCAGGCTACGAGCTGGGTGCGCAGGATTGGTAGGAGCGGCCATTGGCCGCGAAGCCTTTTCACCGGCCCTACGTCGCTGCAGTGCCTTCAGGCTGCTGATCTCTCCCGCATTGTGCCGTAGCCTGGATTAGCCGCAACGCGGCGTAATCCGGGTCGCCGCAGGCGATTCAGGAGCCTGGATAGATCGCGTCGACTGAGAATGCCAAACATGCGGTGCAGTTCGCATTGCTCGTTGATGCCTACATCTGCAGCCCAACCTGCCCAGCAACAACTGAGTATCAGATCCACCGCGAGGAAACGCGGGCAGGTATCGATGTATTTGTAGCGTGCCATCAGAAAGTCTCCTACGCCGACACGGGTTGGAGACTTGCCATGACAAATCGTTCACGGCACGATGCAGACTTCTGTAGATTTCTCTACACCCTTGTTAGCGCTCAAATGTCACCTGACGAAGTAACTCAATTGCTCAGCTATTTCGGTACCCTAGGTCTTGGTTTCGTTCTAGGCACGGGCGTTGTTTTTCTGCTCTTGAAGTTTTTTATACCCAACTATCTTGCTAAAAAAGCAGAAAACCTAGCAACGAAAGAAGATATTGGTGCGATTACCAGCATAGTCGCGAAAGTAAATTCAAAATATTCCGAACTATTGGAGAATCTGAAAGTACAACACCAGCTCCGGCTAGCCGCTATTGATAAGAGATTGCAGGCGCATCAAGAGGCATTCACAAAATGGCGAAAACTATATGGTGCGATTTACTCTCCAGATATTATGAATGTCGTTATCGAATGCCAAATATGGTGGGATGAGAACTGCCTATATCTAGAGCCAGAGATACGGCGAGCGTTTGCAGATGCATTTTCTGCTGCAAGTATGCACGAAAGTTACATTACTGGAGGAGATGACGTGGTGATCAAAAACAACTGGAAAACGATCACCGACTTCCCGAACTTGCTATTTCTGGCAGTGCAACTTCCAAAGTTAACATCTACCGAAAGTCGGGTTATATATGGCAACAAAACCGGTGACCGCCATCGCGCTAACAATTCCTCCATAAACCAAAGCTGATCGATTTTTGGTTTTTGCGGGGCAAATCATCTGCAGCCATATAGGGCAGGTCAATAACCCGCACCGACAAATTTTCAGAACGGGTCGGTTTCACCTTTTCCGCGCGGGTTACGCCTACGGCTAACCCGCCCTACACCTAGCATTCTCGAAGAACCGCCCCTAACACTCGCTCCGTTTGCCCGCACACGCCCGCCGCCCTAAATTCTTAAGGCATATTCTCACCCAACATGAAAGCAACCCCATGCTGATCCGCAATTATCTCGACACGCCAGCCATCGAAAAGACCATCCATGACGGTGAAGGGCTGATAAAGAGTCGCAAGCTTTTCGGTGCGGAGGATTTCGCGACGAACTTGCGCTACGTGGCGCAGACCGAGCTGCCGCCCGGCGCGTCCATCGGCTTTCACGCCCATGCAGACGCGCGCGAAGAGGTGTACGTGATCCAGTACGGTACAGGCCGGGTGCGGATTGACGATCAGGAGCGGCCTGTCCGTACGGGCGACGTGATCGTTACCCATGTTGGTGAAAGCCATGGCCTGTTCAACGACTCGGCCGCGCCGCTGGGCGTGTTCGTGTTCTGGGTGGCGAAGCAGGCAGAGCCGTCTTGCGGCTGAGCTGCCTTGCGTTCAGACCAGTTCATCCACGTTAGTGCCCAGCGTAGTGCTGGTCGACTTGCTCGTCGTGCTGCTGCTTTGGGAAGTCTGCTCGGTGTTCTTTTTCAGTTCGGCCGCTTGTTGCGCCTGGGTCAATTGCGCGATCTGGGCTTGCACTGCTGCAATCTGGGCCTGCAAGAGCTGGATCTGCTTCGAGTTGTCCTCTCCCGAAGAGGATGTGGCAAGTTTGGTAAGTTGTTTCTGCAGGGACGCCAGCTTTTTCTGAAGTTCCGCTATTTCGCTGGATGAGCTGCTGCTCGATGAACTCGAAACACTTGTCGATGAACTGACTGCCGTGACCATGATTGAACCCTCCTTCTGCCGCCGTTGGCGGACACGCGGCCCGCAATACAGACGCCTTCTCCTGTCTGCTTATCCATGCATGGGTCTACGGCCAAATACGGGGAGGACAAAGCGACAAGGGTGTAAAAAGGATTAAAAACTCCACAACAGGATTGAAGCGCTATTGCGTTCAAGCCTTCAGCAGATCAGTCCCCGCAGAATCCTTGCAAGGCGGCCACCACGTTATCCCCGATCTCGGCCACCGCGTAGCCGCCCTCCAGGACAAACAACGTGGGCAAGCCCAGCCCTTGCAGGCGTTCGCCAAGGTGCCGGTAATCCGGTGTCTGCAACTGGAACTTGCTGATCGGGTCGCCTGCAAAGGCATCCACGCCCAGTGACACGACCAGCGCCTCGGGTTTGAAGGCGCCAATCCGCTCAAGTGCTGCCTCAAGCGCCGTGAACCAGCCTGCCACCGAGGTACCGGCCGGCAGCGGTAGATTCAGGTTGCAGCCCGCGCCGGCCCCTTCGCCGGTTTCATCCGCGTGCCCCAGAAAGAACGGATATTCGGTCGCCGGATCGCCGTGAATGCTGGCGAAGAACACATCGCCGCGCCGGTAGAAAATATCCTGCGTGCCGTTGCCATGGTGAAAATCCACATCGAGGATCGCGACCCGCTTGGCGCCGCCATCACGCAGCGCTTGCGCCGCAATTGCGGCGTTGTTCAGAAAGCAGTAACCGCCGAAGAATTCCGCACCGGCATGGTGACCAGGCGGACGCGTCAGCACGAAAGCGCTGCGTTCGCCCGCCGTCAGCCAGTGGGCGGCAGTCAGGGCACAGTCGGCGCCGCTGCGTGCCGCTTGCCAGGTGCCGGCAGTCAGGGGCGAACCGGTGTCGAAGGAAAACAGCCCCATGCGTGCGGCGAAGTTGTGCGGCGTGTGGTCGCTGCGCATGCCGCGGATCGGCCATACGCATGGAAAGGCATCACCTTCGTTGCCGCTGGCCAGCCATTCGGCCCAGGCGCCCTGAAGGAAGTCCAGATAACGCTGACTGTGCACGCCCAACAAGCTTGATGCGTTCAAGGCGAGAGGCGCTTCTACCGTGAAGCCGGCCTGCTGGACCGCCTGCAGAACGTACTCCGCCCGGCTCGGCGTTTCAAAACAGGCCACCCGGCGACCGCGATAGAACTCGAACTCCGCGTGGTGCGCGGCCTGATGGGGATTCGCAACGATACGCATGAGAAGCCTTGATCAATGCAGAAGGAGGCGATGGTAGGCCCGCCTTCCGGCGCAATCAAATCCGCACGCGACCGGGCCCGGCGCCTCACGTATAATCCGCGCCTTGTCCGAAAGCCGCACACCATGAGCACCCTCAAGCAAGAACTCGCCCGCCGCCGCACCTTTGCGATCATCTCCCACCCTGATGCGGGTAAAACCACACTGACCGAAAAGCTCCTGTGGTTCGGTGGCGCCATCCAGGTTGCCGGCGAAGTGCGCGCGCGCAAGGCTGCGCGGCATGCCACGTCCGACTGGATGGAGCTGGAAAAGCAGCGCGGCATCTCGGTGACCTCCTCAGTGATGCAGTTCCCGTATCGCGACGCCATCGTCAATCTGCTCGACACCCCGGGCCACGAAGACTTCTCGGAAGACACCTACCGCACGCTCACCGCTGTGGATTCGGCAGTGATGGTGATCGACTCGGTCAACGGGGTGGAAGCCCAGACCATCAAGCTTCTGAACGTGTGCCGGCTGCGCGATACACCCATCCTGACCTTCATCAACAAGCTCGACCGCGAGGGCAAATCGCCCATCGACCTGCTCGATGAAATCGAATCCGTGCTGGACATGGAATGCGCACCGATGACCTGGCCCATCGGCATGGGCAAACGCTTTCGCGGCGTGTACCACCTGTATAACGATAGCATTGCCTTCTTCGACCCGCACGCCGAGAAAGGCACCTCCGAAATCATCGAAGGCCTGGCCAATCCGCGTCTGGATGAAGTCATCGGCGATCAGGCCGACGAACTGCGCATGGAGGTCGAGCTGGTGCGCGGCGCCTCGCACGCCTTCGACCAAGCGAAATATCTGGCCGGCAAACAGACGCCGGTATTCTTCGGCTCCGGGGTGAACAACTTCGGCGTGCAGTCGGTGCTCGATGCGCTGGTTGATTACGCTCCTGCGCCGTTGCCCCGCCCTTCGGAAAACCGCCAGGTAGAACCGGACGAAGACAAATTCTCGGGCTTCGTGTTCAAGATCCAGGCCAACATGGACCCCAAGCACCGCGACCGCATCGCCTTCCTGCGCGTGTGTTCGGGCCGCTTCGAGCGTGGCATGAAGATCAAGCAGGTCTCGCAGGGCAAGACGCTGGCCATCAACAACGCCATCACCTTCATGGCGCAGGACCGCAACACCACCGACGAAGCCTTCTCGGGTGACATCATCGGTATTCCCAACCACGGCACGATCCGCCTGGGGGATACCTTCACCGAAGGCGAAGACCTGAAATTCACGGGTATCCCCTCGTTCGCGCCGGATCTGTTCCGCCGTGCGCAGATCAAGAATCCGCTCAAGATGAAGCAGTTGCAAAAAGGTCTGCAACAATTGGCCGAAGAAGGCCAGACCCAGCTCTTCAAGCCACTGGCGTCGAACGACCTGATCCTTGGTGCGGTCGGGGTGCTGCAGTTCGAAGTCGTCGCCCACCGCCTGGAGCACGAATACGGCGTGGAATGCGTGTTCGAAGGCTGTACCTGGGCCACCGCGCGCTGGCTGCGCGGCAAGGACGAAGACATCAAGGCCCTGCTCGACAAGGCTCCGGCCAACATGGCACTCGATGGCGCGGGCGACTACGTGTATCTGGCGCCGAACCGCGTCAATCTGCAGATGGCACAGGAGCGGCACCCCAACGTGCGCTTCCTGGAAACGCGCGAGATCTATTGAACCCAGGGCTGCGGGGGAGAGAGCCACACCCCTGCCCCGCCCGGTTTCCGATTATTCAGTAATCATGCCCTGGTTCATCCTGATCATTGCCGGCCTCATGGAAGTGGGCTGGGCCGTCGGCCTCAAGTACACCGATGGTTTCAGCCGCCTGTGGCCCTCGGTCGGCACTATCGCGGCCATGATCGCCAGCGTCGTGTTGCTGGGTGTCGCGTTGCGCACCTTGCCACTGGGCACGGCCTACGCGGTGTGGACCGGCATCGGTGCCATCGGCACGGCACTGTTCGGCATCCTCGTTCTCGGCGAGAGTGCCACCACCCTGCGTCTGGTGAGTCTTGCGCTGATCTTTGCCGGCATTGTCGGACTCAAGCTGAGCCACTGACACCGGCTGTCTGTCGGGAGATTTGGATCATTTCCGCGCGGCGCATGGCGCGGGCCAGGCAGCTCACTGTCACGGACTTGTCATCCCTGCAGGGCTAAGATCTGCGGTTATGTCCAAAAACAGAAAACGAGACGCCCCATGCCCCGCACCAACGACAGTCTGGTCGATAGCCTCATCCATCAACACGCCGGTCGCGATCCCGAACGGCTCGCCCTCAAATACGCTCTCCTGCGCCGCGATCCGTTCGCTTTCCTGCGCGGCACCAATGCCCTGTTCCATGCCCGCATGCCGGACGAGAAATCGCTCTACAAGGCGCCCCTGGCGTGGACCAGCGGTGACCTGCATCTGGAAAACTTTGGCAGTTACAAGGCCGATAACCGCCTGGTGTATTTCGATCTGAACGATTTTGACGAGGCCACGCTGGCGCCCGCCAGCTGGGCTCTGGTGCGCTTTGTGGCCAGCGTCTTGCTCGCCGCGCCTGGCCTGGGTTTCAAGCGCGACGAGACCATCGAGCATGGCATGGCCTTCATCAATGCCTATGCCGATAGTCTGGCCAGTGGCAAGGCCCGCTGGCTGGAGCGTGACACCGCACAGGGTTTGATCCGGGATCAGCTGGAGAATCTGCGCGACCGCAGCCGCAAGAATTTGCTGGATAGCCGCACCCGGCGCGCTGGCAAACGGCGCAGCCTACGCGTGGATGGTGACAAGGCCTTGCCTGCCAGTGACAAGCAGTACGCCCGGGTGCAGTCCTTGATGGAGCAGTTCGCCAGTACCCAACCCCAACCCGGATTTTTCGAAGTACTCGATGTGGCCCGCCGGATCAGTGGCAACGCCAGTCTGGGGCTGGAGCGCTATGTGATTCTGGTGCGCGGCCGTGGCGGCCCGGACGATCATTATCTGCTGGACCTGAAGGAAGCCCAGCCTTCTGCGCTGACGCCCTTCCTGCGCAACCACGAACCACGCTGGCATTCGGACGCGCAACGCGTCATCGCCGTCCAGCAGATGATGCAGGTCATCCCGACGGCATTCCTGCACGCCCTGGAACTGGGCCGTCGCGCTTGCGTACTGCGCGAACTGCAGCCCTCCCAGGATCGTGTCGATCTGCGCGAAGCCGCCGGCAAGCCGCGCCTGTTCCGGGAATTGCTGTGCCAGATGGGCGAACTGACTGCCTGGGCGCAATTGCGCAGCAGTGGCCGCAAGGGCTCGGCCATCGCCGACGAGCTGGTCGAATTCGGTCTGCGCCATAAGTGGCGCAGCCGCTTGCTGAGCCTCGCCGAACAGTGTGCCGAACAGGTCGAGGCTGACTGGAAACACTACTGCGTGGCCTACGACGACGGCGCGTTCAAGCTCTGAGCCAGCATTCCGCCTGACCTTCCGGACAGCAGACCGCGTGCGCCACACACGATAACTTGGCGCATTTCCTCGCGGGAGACTTCCATGCGCGTTTTCTTGCGTTTGCTGCTGCTCATGCTGCTCTACCCGGCAATCGCCCGGGCCGAACCGGCGATCCTGCTTGCCGAGGTCTATCGCAATGGCATTGATCCGGCGGATTATCTGATCAGCGAAAAGCTCGATGGCGTCCGCGCGATCTGGGATGGTCAGACACTGCGTTTCCGCAGTGGCAATCCGGTTCACGCGCCGGAATGGTTTGTACGCAGCCTGCCGCCCACGCCCCTGGATGGCGAGTTGTGGGCCGGACGTGGCCGCTTCGAGCGCCTCTCCGGCATCGTACGCAAGGACGTTCCGATAGACGAAGAATGGCGCACGGTGCGTTACATGATCTTCGAGTTGCCGGATGCTCCCGGAGATTTCACGACGCGCGCCGAACGCATCCGGTACCTTACCGCAACAGCCAATGCGCCCTGGTTGCAAGCCATTGAACAGTTCCGCATCGATAACCGGGCCAGTCTGCAGCGCAAGCTTGAAGAGATTGTGCGCGGCGGTGGCGAAGGCTTGATGCTGCACCGGGCCGATGCGCCCTATCTGACCGGGCGCAGCGATGTGCTGCTCAAGCTCAAGCCCTGGGAAGACAGCGAAGCACGCGTGGTCGGCCACGTTCCCGGCAAAGGCAAGCACGCCGGCCGGCTTGGCGCCCTGCTTGTCGAACTGCCGGATGGACGTCGTTTCCGCATCGGCACCGGCTTCAGCGATGCCCAGCGCGAGGCGCCGCCCCCCATCGGCACGACCATCACCTATCGCTTCCGAGCCCTGACCGCCTCGGGCTTGCCACGTTTTCCGAGCTTTCTACGAGTCCGCGACGATCCCTGAGCCGCCGCGCGCTATCATCCGCGCATGCGTTTTCTTTGCTTGATCTCCTCATGCCCCAGCGCCTGCATCTGAGCCTCAGCGGCATCGTGCAGGGCGTGGGCTTCCGGCCTTTCGTGCACCGGCTTGCCCACGAATTGGGGCTGGGCGGCTGGGTGCAGAATCAGTCCGGCACGGTCCTGATCGAAGTGGAAGGTGAGGCGGCTACACTGGCGCAGTTCCAGCAGCGCCTGACCCAGGATGCGCCGCCCTTGGCCCGGCCAGAAATCCTTGCCGCCCGCAGCGAAGAAATACCTCTGGCGCGTAGCGGTTTCGCGATCCTGGAAAGCCATCGCGGTGATGCTGCTGACATTCACTTGCCGCCCGACACGCATTTGTGCGAAGACTGCCGGCGCGAACTTTTCGATCCGGCAGACCGGCGCTATCGCTACCCCTTCATCAACTGTACCCAGTGTGGCCCGCGCTACACGCTGATCGATGCCCTGCCTTATGACCGGGCACGCACTTCGATGGCCGGCTTCGAACTGTGCCCGGCCTGTGCGCAGGAATATGCCGATCCGGCGGATCGCCGTTTCCACGCTGAACCGGTCGCCTGCCCCGTCTGCGGTCCGCAGCTCAGCTGGGGCGATATGCACGGTGAAGCGGCCTTGCAAGCAGCCCTCGATGCCTTACGGGCGGGCCGGATCATTGCCGTGCGCGGTGTGGGCGGTTATCACCTGATGGGAGACGCGCGCAACGCTGCGACGGTAAGCCGCCTGCGCGAACGCAAGCAGCGCCCCGCGCGCCCCTTCGCGGTGCTGTTCGATGAGTCCGGACACGATGGCGCCGACATGCTCAGAGAATACCTGCACCCCACGCCCGAAGAGCTGCGTCTGTTGCGAACGCCGCAGCGCCCCATCGTGTTGGTCCATACCCATACCGCACAGACTCTCGCCGAAGGGGTGGCGCCGGGTATGCGCCGCATCGGCGCGATGCTGCCGCACAGTCCCTTGCAAGCCCTGCTGGTGCGCGACTTTGGCGGGCCGCTGATCGCCACCTCCGGCAATCTCTCCGGCGAGCCGATTGCGATTGCGCCGGACGAAGCCGAATCCCGTCTGCATGCCATTGCCGATGGTTTCCTGCATCACAACCGGCCGATCCTGCGCCCGGCGGAAGACAGCGTGTGGCAAGTCTGCGGCACACAGGCCCAGCCGATCCGCCTCGGGCGTGGCGATGCACCGCAGGAATGGCGCCTCGCCGCCGCGCTGAGCCAGCCCACCCTGGCACTCGGCGGCGAACAGAAAGTATGCATCGCGCTGGGTTGGGGAAATCGCGCCGTGGTTTCTCCCCACATCGGCGACCTTTCGCATCCCGAAAGCATGAGCTGGCTGGCGCGCACGGTGGCGGATCTGAGCCGCCTGTATCAGGTCCAGCCCACGCGTATCGTGCTTGATGCCCACCCCGATTACCACAGCCGGCGCTGGGCGGAAGGCACCGGTCTGCCGCTGCACTCAGCATGGCATCATCATGCACATGCCAGTACACTGGCTGCCGAATACCCGCACATCGACACCTGGCTGACGCTGGCCTGGGATGGTGTCGGCCTTGGTCCGGACGGCACGCTGTGGGGGGGCGAATGGTTGCTTGGCAGGCCCGGGAACTGGCAGCGTGTGGCCCGCCTGCGCCCCTTCCGCTTGCCTGGCGGAGAGGCGGCCAGCCGCGAAGGCTGGCGCAGCGCAGCAGGTCTGCTATGGGAAGCCGGGCGAACTGCACCGGCCTGGCATCCTCAGCTCGGCTTGCTGCAAGCTGCCTGGCAACGTGGTTTCAACAGCCCGCAGACCTCGGCCATCGGACGCCTGTTCGATGCCGCTGCGGCCTTGCTCGGCGTATGCACCGAAGCCAGTTTCGAAGGCGAAGGCCCCATGCGCTTGCAGGCTTTGGCGGAAACCTGCACCGGCACAACGCCGCACTGGCCGATCGCCTGGCTACAGCGCGACGGATTGTGGGAGCTGGATTGGCAAGTCTGGCTGGACGGTTTGCTCGATACGACGGTAGCGCCCGCAACGCGTGCGCGGGCATTGCATGAAGCCCTGGCCCGCGCCGTAGCCGAGCTGCCGGCACGGCTCGGTCTGCGCGATGGCATCACACTCGGCGCCACCGGCGGCGTATTCCAGAACAGCCTGCTCATCCAGTGTCTGCACGAACAGGGCACAGCATTGATCCTGCCCCGGCGCCAGAGCGTCAATGATGCCGGACTGGCGCTTGGCCAACTCATGGAATGTCTCGCCGCAGAGGCCTGAAACGCGCGGCAAATCGCCCGGGCTTGGCTTATGATGTGCATCCCTTGATGCGTTCCGGCGCGCGTTTCGCTCGCCAACGGAGATCCGAACCCATGCAGGATGGATACATACAGCTGGCCCACGGTAATGGGGGACGGCTGATGCGGGAATTGCTCGAAAGCGTGGTGTTCCCGGCGCTGGGCAGCCGCGAGTCGGGCACCGATGGCAGTGCCGTCGCGCCGGATGGCCGGGTGCCGGTGCTGGCCAGCGACAGCTTCACGGTGCAGCCCCTGTTTTTCCCCGGCGGCAATATCGGCAGTCTGGCGATTCACGGCACGCTCAATGACCTCGCCGTTTCCGGCGCGGAACCTGCCGCCCTGACCTTCAACCTGGTCATCGAAGAAGGCTTTGCCATTGCCGAGCTGCGCTCGATCCTTGAGACTGCCGGCGCCGCTGCACGCGAAGCCGGCGTAGCCATTGTCGGTGGCGACACCAAGGTGGTACCACGCGGTCAGGGCAGTGGCGTGCTGATCGCCACGACCGGCCTGGGCTGGCGCAAGGCGGATTCGATGCTGGACATCCACGCGGTACAGCCCGGCGATGTCGTGCTGGTCAGTGGTCCGGTCGGCGACCACGGTGCCACCGTGATGATGGCACGCGAGGATTTTGGTCTCTCCAGCGATCTTGTTTCGGATGCCGCCTGCATTCTGCCGCTGGCACGCCTGATCCGCGAACAAACTGGTCTGCGTTTCATGCGCGATCCAACCCGGGGCGGACTGGCGACCGTACTCCATGAGATAGCCCATGCCACCGGACTGGGCGCCAGGCTGCAGGAAAGCGCCATTCCGGTGCGCCCGGAAGTCACCGGTGTCTGCCAGTTGCTGGGCTTCAATCCCCTCTTGCTGGCCTGCGAGGGACGCATCGTGGCGATTGCCGCAGAGGATGCCGCCGACGAAATTCTGGCATGCTGGCGCACGCATCCGCTCGGTTCGCAGGCTGCCCGGATCGGCACTCTGGTGCCAGGCGGAACGGTCAGTCTGGTCACCCCACTGGGCGGACAACGCTTCATCGATGAACTCGGTGAAGACCCGCTGCCCCGGATCTGTTAAAGCGCCCTGCCATGGATGAACGCCCCTTTCAGCGAATCGTCCTGACTGGCGCTGCCGGCAGGCTCGCGAGCGTCCTGCGGGCACCCTTGCGCGAGCTGGCACATTGTCTGGTTTTATCGGATCTGATGCCGCCCGGCGAAGCCCCTGAAGCCAACGAGATTTTCCGGGCCTGTGATCTGTCCGATCATCAGGCCGTTGGCGAACTGCTGCAAGGTGCCGAACTGGTCGTGCATATGGGTGGCATCTCGCAGGAGCGCGGATTCAAAACGATCCTGCAGGGCAACCTGATCGGACAATTCAACCTCTACGACAACGCCCTGGCGCATGGCGTGAAACGCATCATCCTGGCCAGCTCCAATCATGTGACCGGCTATTACCGGATTGATCAGCCCGTGGGCCCGCAGATGCCACCGCGACCTGATAGCCTGTATGCCGTCAGCAAGTGCTACGGCGAAGCCCTGGCAAGTTTCTATCACGATCGCCACGGTCTCGAATCGGTCTGTCTGCGTATCGGCAGTTGCAGCCCCCAGCCCCGCAATCTGCGCGCCCTGAACGCCTGGCTGAGTCATGCTGATCTATGCCGGCTGATTCGCTGTGCGGCCCTGGCACCGCAGGCCGGTTTTGCGGTGGTGTACGGGGTCTCGGACAATGCAGAAAAGTGGTGGCATGACGATGATGCCGAACGCATCGGCTACCATCCGCAGGACAACTCCGGGCGCTACCGCGATGCATTGCTGGACGCCACAGAGCCGCCCGGGCAGCCCTATTCCGTGTGGCAAGGCGGCAAGATGTACTTGCGCGATTACCGCAAACCCGAGACATGGACCTGAACCATTCCCCTTGTTCCAGAACAGGTATCCCGAAGCAAAGAAATTGCCGCGCACGCTTGACAGCCCGCTGCCACGCCCGTTATGGTTCATCCCATGCTTACCTCACAGCTCTTCTTGCTGACCACTTTCGTTCTGCTCTCCTCCCTGTGCCTTGGCCTGCTGGCCAAGCGCCTGCTGCTGCGCCCCGCGCGCAGATAAAACCCCACCCTTCGTTCTGGTTGTTGTTCCCTGCCCCCAGGCAGGCTGTGTGCCATTGTGGCCTGTGCCGGCACGCCCCTCCTCCACTCGGGAGATTCACATGACTCATTTACACTCCATCCAAACTGCGCTGCTGCGACTGCCATCCGGGCGTCGGGCCGTGATTCCGTGGCTGCCCGCTGCCCATTGCTCGATGCTTGAATCGCATCCGGCCACAGCACCCGCTTCCCGAACGTATTGGAGACCTGAATCATGCCGATGTTGAAAAACCCCGCCACCAAATATGCTGCCTTTGCCCCGATCAATCTCCCGGATCGTCAGTGGCCAGGCAAGTCCATCACCCGCGCGCCGATCTGGATGAGTACCGATCTGCGTGACGGCAATCAGGCGCTTTTCGAGCCGATGGGCATCGAAACCAAGCTGCGCTTCTTCGAAATGCTCACCCGCGTAGGGCTCAAGGAAATTGAAGTCGCCTTTCCTGCCGCGTCGCAGACTGAATTCGATTTCGTCCGTCGCCTCATCGAAGAAGGCCGCATTCCTGATGATGTAAGCATTGAAGTGCTGACCCAGGCACGTGAACACCTGATCGCCCGTACCTTCGAAAGTCTGCATGGCGCACGCCGTGCCATCGTGCACATCTACAACGCCACGGCGCCGGTATTCCGCGAAACCGTATTCAATGTTGATCGGGCCGGATGCATCCGTCTCGCCGTCGAAGCCGCCAGCCAGTTGCGCGAACAGGCCGAGCGCCATCCGGGTACGGAATGGGTCTTCGAATACAGCCCCGAAGTCTTCAGTTCCACTGAACTTGAATTCGCGCTCGAAATTTCCGAACGCGTCACCGAAATCTGGCAACCCACCGCCGAACGGCCGATGATCCTCAACTTGCCTGCAACGGTGGAATCGGGCACCCCGAACACCTATGCCGACCAGATCGAATGGATGTCGCGCCGCCTCTCTCAACGCGCCGCCACCCTGATCTCGGTCCACCCGCACAATGATCGCGGTACAGCGGTAGCAGCCGCCGAACTGGCCCTCATGGCCGGGGCGGATCGCGTCGAAGGCTGTCTCTTCGGCAACGGCGAGCGTACCGGCAACGTCGATCTCGTCACCCTGGCGCTCAACCTCTACACCCAGGGAATTGATCCGGGCCTGGATTTCTCGCACATCAATGATGTGGCCCGCATCGTCGAAGAATGCACGGGCTTGCCGATTCACCCGCGCCATCCTTACGTGGGGGATCTGGTATTCACCGCCTTCTCCGGTTCGCACCAGGATGCCATCAAGAAGGGCTTTGCCGTACAGCATGCCGATGCCATCTGGCGTGTGCCCTACATGCCCATTGACCCA
>JAGTRY010000029.1 GCA_018262235.1 Pseudomonadota bacterium | reverse complement strand
TACGCGGACAGCAGAAAGTCGACACACAGTGGAAGCTCTATTGCCTCGTCCACAACATCGAGAAACTTGCCCATCACGGTTACGGGCAGTAGGTAAAAAGGGCGGAAAGGCGCGTTTCAATCCCCCTGTCACCCACGCAAGACCTGTGGCCCGACAGGCACCGCCACGGACAAATCCAGAATATGAAAAACAAATGGCGCATCCCGATGGATACGCCATTTTTTACGGCTGCAATTTTGATGAAAAACGGGTTTTTCTACAGCCTCAACGTTTGACGTGAGGGGCGGCCGGAGCCGAAGGCGGAGGGAATTTGAAGCGCAGCTTCAAACCGTCCCTCTCGACGGAATTGTTAGGCGACTTTAGGTTAGCCAGATTCATGATATATATGCGGCTTTATTTCTCATTTAGATATTTTGACTTAATGAATTTCGCTACGTTATCAATGTCTGGAAAGATGGTGCTGTTTGAAACCCCAAGAACTTCCAGTTCCTTTAGAAGGCCTTCTTTTTTTTCGGCAGGAATGATCAATCGCGGTCTTTTTACTCGCGGGAGATAGATTTTGCTAATTTTTGCTGGATTTGTTTTTTTGTTATTAATTCCAAACAAAATAAAAGCGCCTTCTTGCTTGATAATTCGTGGATTATCCAAAAGAGGACGAACAAAAACTACGGACTCGAGGTGATCACGTTGAATTTTCGATTCAAAGTGTGGCTTTTCATGCCTGATCTCGTGCAGTAAAAGTTGTATTTTTTGCGTTGCATTGAACGCTTTGATTTCCTTTTCTGATTTCGGAGCTTCGCTTAAATCAAAATCTTTTGGTCTTTTTGCAATATTTGAAATAACGCTAACTGTGTCGCTGTCGTGGTATTTGATGCTGTCTTTGAAGGCACAAAAAACTAAAACCTCTCCGTCGGATTCGATTTCTACATCACTTTCATTTTTGATTTTTTCCGGCTGGCATGAGAAATACAAGGCGACTAACGGGTTCGTTGTGACATCGAGTAAACGTGTTGGCAGCGAATAGTGTTGCATTTTTACCAAAGACTGGAACGTGTACTTATGATCCTGGAAATCGTTTGGACATCTTGAAATCAAATCTTTAATCATTAATTCTTCGTTTTTTATCCACTTTTCATTTCTATAGATACTGGGTATTGGTTCCCAATTTACGTTTGCATGCCCTCTAAAAAAATACTCTCTCTTGTAATAATCGTTTTCGTCAAGATTTCTTAGTGCATCCAGAAATGAATTTATAGATGTTATTGGCGTTCGATCATGATTTTTGTCGTGGTTGTCGTTGTTAGTCATTCGCATTCTATCCATGCTATCTATTCAGAAATAAGTGGGCGCCTAACGTGAATTCGAGGCCAAAACGGCCTTTTATGGGTTTATTGGACACACGTCGAATCAGACAGAACCCTATGCAAAACATCGACATGCCGTCTTGAATTCTGGTCATGATGACCAATAACACTTTTGCTGACAAGCCTCCCGCAGATGCAGCCCGGCACCGAAGCTACTGGATCAGCTGCGCGAGCGGCTGCGCCTGAAGCATTACAGCATCCGCACCGAGCAGGCATGTCTGGACTGGATCAAACGCTTCATCCTTTTTCATGACAAACGCCATCCGTGCGAGATGGGCAAGGCGGAGGTTGGGGGCGATGGTGCTGGCGGGAGCAAGGGCGAGGGCGCGCAGCAAGCCACTACGAGCTTTTCCAATGTTGGCGGTGGGTTGTCGCTGTGCTCCGAACTCATCCTGCAAATGATCGCTTTCGGCTTGAAGGCATGATCGCCCGTTTTCGCCAGATTCCACACACATGGCATCACTTCAGAAAGTGCGGGCTACGGACCAGCAAGCTTTGGTGTTTTGGGGGGATAAAGGGGCTGAAGCGGAATGACATCGGATGCTTCAACATCGCGGTACAGACAGGCGTAGAAGTCATCCGGGCGATGTCTTGCTTGTCCTCTTGTGTAAAAGCGGGCAATCCATGTGGCGTACTGCCAGGCCACGGTTTTGCCCGGCATCTCGGAGGCAGGGGCTGCTTATTCCAGCGTGATCTCGATGCGGGTGTTTTCCTTGTCTACGCGTACCGCTGCGGCGTTGAAGTCTGGCGGGCCGAATCGGGATGACGGGTTCTGGCTGAAACCGTAAGCTTCCAGAGGCATGCCGGAGGCATTGCGGTCCAGTTTTTCGTTTTGGTTGGCGTCGTGGTAAACCGAAACCAGGTACTGCCCGGGCGACAGATGGGTGAATTCTTTCTGCAAGACCCCGTTGGCCGGCAATTTTGCTTTCGCGCAGGGCTCTTTGGCTTTGTATGCAGCCTCAGAGGCATAGACGGCCAGCATGACATTGCCTTGCGTGTCGGGGAGTCCGCTCAGGTGGACCGTCAGACTGGCGGCGTGAGCACTGGCGCTGGTCAGCAGGATGAGTAGTACGGACAGGTTTCGCATGTGGGTCTCCATGAAGAGAAAGGGAGCCTGCAGGCTAAGACTGTGGCTGCCAGGATTCCGTCCCTTTGCGATTGATGCACAGATGCCCGGTTTGAAATGACCCGGAGGCGGATGAAACGCCAGGCTTGGGGGCCGGGCTGGCCTGCGTGGCGAGTCGGCACGGCCATCAAACGACTCCATTCTCTCTGCACTGTTTTCCGGCTTGTACGGGAAAACCCGCTTGTATTCCGGTTTGCCCCTACCTAGAATTTGCCTGTCCAATATATCAAACAGGAGTCCAATAGAATGGACTGCAGGGAAAGCAAGGTCCCGGCTCTGAACCGGGCGGTTGCCATTCTTGAGTACATCGCGGAGCAGGGGGCTTGCCAGGGCAGTGCGCTCCTGCCTGTGCTGAATGCGCCCAAGAGTTCGGTGTACTTGCTGCTTGATGAACTCAAGCAGTTGCGCTTGTTGTCACAAGGGCCGGACGGGTTGTACCGGCTGGGGATCAAGCTGATCGAGTTCGGCGAACAGGCTTCCGGCCAGCTGGACATGCGCGAAATTGCGCGCCCGCATCTGCAGGCCTTGATGCAGGACACCGGGCTGCTCTGCCACCTGGGGGTGATTGATGGCGACAGTGCGTATTACATCCTCAAGATCGAATCGCAGGGCACGATCCGGGTGCGGTCCTGGGAAGGCAAGCGCTTGTCCCTGAACCGTTCCGGTCTGGGCAAATGCCTGCTGGCCTGGGCCGATCCGGGCAAGCAGCGGGATATGGTCAGCAAACTGAGTTTCGTCCAGGCCACGCCGCAATCCATTCCAACCCCCGAGAAGCTGCTTTTCGAGCTGGCAGTCATCAAGTCCAGGGGCTGGAGTTATGACAATCAGGAAGATCTGGCGGATGTGCGGTGCATTGCATGTCCGATTTTTGACGCCACCAACACGATTGCTGCGGCCATTTCCGTCGTGGGTACCACGCTGCAAATCGATGGAGAAAAGCTGGAGGAGATCTCTGCAAAGGTCATGCGTACCGCTGCACTCATTTCCAAAGAACTGGGATTCACCGGCTGATGTCGTGATGGCTCATGGCATGAGTCGAAAGCAAGAAAGACAAATTTCTGGATACGCAGAGCAAGTCTTCAAACACTTATTACATTGAAGGAGAAATCATGGCTTTACCGAAAATCAAACAGGTCCGCGCGTATTTCATGGGTGGTGCTACGGCGGTCAAGGGTAGTGGCGGTGCGGATTACCATGACCAGGGCGGCAAGCATTGGATTGACGATCACATCGCCACGCCGATGAGCAAATACAAGGAATACGAGCAGTCGCGTCAATCATTTGGCATCAACGTGCTGGGCACCCTGATCGTGGAAGTGGAAGCCGACAATGGCGTGAAGGGCTTCGCCGTCTCCACCGGCGGGGAAATGGGCTGTTTCATCGTAGAGAAGCATCTCAACCGCTTCATCGAAGGCAAGTGTGTGTCCGATATCAAGCTGATCCAGGATCAGATGATGAATGCCACCATGTACTACTCGGGGTCGGGTGGTCTGGTCATGAACACCATTTCATGCGTCGATCTGGCCTTGTGGGACTTGTTCGGCAAGGTGGTCGGGCTGCCGGTCTACAAGCTGCTCGGTGGTGCTGTGCGTGAGGAAATCCAGTTCTATGCCACGGGTGCTCGTCCGGATCTGGCCAAGGAAATGGGGTTCATCGGCGGCAAGATGCCTACGCACTGGGGTCCTCATGATGGCGACGCCGGCATTCGCAAGGATGCCGCGATGGTTGCCGAATACCGCGAGAAATGCGGCCCGGATTTCTGGCTGATGCTCGATTGCTGGATGAGCCAGGATGTGAACTACGCTACCAAGCTTGCCTATGCTTGTGCGCCGCACAACCTGAAATGGATCGAGGAGTGCCTGCCTCCGCAGCAATACGAAGGCTACGCCGTGCTCAAGCGCAACGCGCCTCCGGGAATGCTCGTGACCAGCGGTGAGCACCATGGCACGCTGCAATCCTTCCGCACGCTGGCGGATACCGGCATCGACATCATCCAGCCCGATGTGGGTTGGTGTGGTGGCTTGACCACGCTGCTGGAAATCGCGGCGATTGCCAAATCGCGCGGGCAACTGGTGGTGCCGCACGGTTCCTCGGTGTATTCGCACCACGCGGTGATTACCTTTACCAATACGCCCTTCAGTGAATTCCTGATGACCAGTCCGGATTGTTCCACGCTGCGTCCGCAATTCGATCCGATCCTGCTCGACGAACCAGTACCGGTCAATGGCCGCATGCACAAATCCGTGCTCGACAAGCCCGGTTTCGGCGTAGAGCTGAACCCGGAATGCAAATTGACGCGGCCGTACTCGCACTGATCCTGGGATGCGGTCTCGCCTTGCGCATGCCGCGCAGGCGAGACCGCTCAGGATCAGGCCCGAATATCAGAATTGGATAAAGGAATCTGGTCATGGCTACAGTTCTTGAACAAACCGTAACAAAAATGCGCTGGCGTTTGATCCCGTTCATGCTGACCTTGTATGTGCTGGCATTTCTGGATCGCGCGAACATCGGCTTCGCCAAACAGGCCTATCAACTGGATACAGGACTGAGCAATGATGCCTACGCCCTTGGTGCGGGGATTTTCTTCGTCGCCTACGCCTGTCTGGGGGCTCCGGCCAACCTGTTGATGAACAAGTTCGGCGCGCGCAAATGGATCGGCTTGACGACACTTTGCTGGGGGCTGCTGTCTGCCGCAATGGCGGTTGCCGATACGGAATTCAAATTCCTCGCGGTACGCAC
This sequence comes from Pseudomonadota bacterium, assembly GCA_018262235.1. Lineage (GTDB taxonomy): Bacteria > Pseudomonadota > Gammaproteobacteria > Burkholderiales > Rhodocyclaceae > Uliginosibacterium. The sequence continues at coordinate 29,828 of JAGTRY010000029.1, read as the reverse complement.
GCTGCTCGGTGCTGCCGAGGCAGGCTTCTTCCCCGGCATGATCTATCTGACCTCGCAATGGTTCCCGCAACGTACGCGGGCAAGTGTGATGGGCCTGTTCTACATGGGGGCTCCCCTGGCGCTCACCCTGGGCTCGCCACTGTCAGGCGCCTTGCTTGAGCTGCATGGCTTTGGCGGGCATCCGGGCTGGTTCTGGATGTTCGTGATCGAAGGCTTGCTGGCAATGGCGGCAGGGGTGTGGACCTTCCTGTATCTGGATGACAATCCGGCCGACGCCCGCTTCCTGAGTGAGGACGAAAAGGATGTGCTGATTGCGCAGCTCAACAGCGAAGAAACTACCAAGGTCACTTCCCGTATCAGTGATGCGGTTCGCGATCCCCGGGTATGGCATCTGGCAATTATCTACATGCTGATCCAGATCAGCGTGTATGGCCTGATCTTCTTCCTGCCCACTCAGGTCGCAGCACTCATGGGCCAGAAAGTGGGCTTCGCCGTGTCTCTGGTTACTGGCATTCCCTGGGTCTTTGCACTGATCGGCACTTACTACATCCCGCGCTATTCGGATGCGACGGGTGAGCGCCGCAATGTAGCGGCCCTGACCCTGCTGGTTGCCGGTCTGGGTATCGGGGTCTCGGCGCTGGCCAGCCCGCTGGTCGCGCTGATCGCACTGTGTTTTGCCGCGGCCGGCTTCATTGCGGTACAGCCGGTCTTCTGGACCATGCCGACGGGTTTGTTGTCGGGCGCTGCGCTGGCTGCCGGGATCGGCTTTACCAACATGTTTGGTGCATTCGGTGGTTTCCTCGCGCCACTCATCCGGGTCAAGGCCGAATCGATATTTGCCAACCAGTCCGCTGGTTTGCTGACTCTTGCCGGGTTGGCGATCGTGGGTGCTGCGGCAATCATGGCACTCAAGAAGGTTCAGGCTCAACCGAACAAACGCTGAGTCGAGGATCTGTTAACGAAACGAAGAGAAGATTCAGGTGGCGAGTTCCTGGCAGATATGCCAGGGCTTGCCAGGCTGAAACCTTTTGTTCTGGAGAGGCATCATGGTCAATCGCATCATTCTTAATGAAACCTCGTATTTCGGTGCCGGCAGCATCGGGGTGATTGCCGAAGAGGTGAGCCGGCGCGGGTTCATGCGTGCCCTGCTGGTTACGGACAAAGGCTTGCGCGGAGTCGGGCCGGTGGAAAAAGTGGAGTTGGTGATCCAGGCAGCCGGCATTCCCTATACGATCTTTTCAGACGTCAAACCGAATCCGACCATCGCGACCATTCAGGCCGGGGTGGCTGCCTGCAAGGCAAGTGGCGCGGACTTCATTCTGGCAGTCGGTGGGGGATCCGCCATGGATACCGCCAAAGCCATCGGCATCATCATGACCAACCCGCAGTTCGAGGATGTTCGCTCGCTCGAAGGCTTGTCGCCGACCCGGCATCCTGCAATGCCCTTGATCGCGGTGTCCACGACCGCTGGGACGGCATCCGAAGTGACGATCAACTATGTGGTGACCGACGAGGAGAACCGGCGCAAATTCGTGTGTGTCGATCCGCACGATATTCCGACCGTCGCAATCGTCGATTCCGACATGATGGCGTCGATGCCTCAGGCCCTGGCCGCCGCAACCGGCATGGATGCGCTGACCCACGCCATCGAAGGCTATGTGACGCGAGGAGCGTGGGAAATGAGCGACATGTTCACGCTCAGGGCCATCGAGCTGATCGCCGACAGCCTGCGTGCATCGGTCCTGGAATCCGCAGCGGAGGCACGTCACAAGATGGGTCTGGCACAGTACATCGCCGGCATGGGGTTTTCCAACGTGGGTCTGGGGCTGGTGCACGGCATGGCACACCCGCTCGGGGCGTTCTACGATACCCCGCATGGCGTGGCGAATGCCTTGTTGTTGCCTGGCGTGATGAAATTCAATGCGTCGGCCTGCGGCGAAAAATTCCGCGATATCGCCAAGGCGATGGGGGTCAAAGGCGTGGAGCTGATGAGCCCGGAACAATATCGTCAGGCCGCATGTATGGCCGTACGCCAGCTGGGCATCGATGTGGGCATTCCGCAGCGTCTGGCGGATATCGGCGTGAAGGAAGCCGACTTGCCTGCACTGGCTGCAGCGGCGTTCAATGATGTGTGTACGCCGGGAAACCCGCGCGATGTGACCGAGGCCGAAATCCTCGCGCTGTATCAACAGATGTACTGATCTCGGTTGCGGGGCGTTTTGTTTCGCCCCCTGCCTGGGCACGATAATTCGATTCATCCGGCTGACAGCCGGCTGTGGAACCCATCACCCCCCGGGCAATCCCGGGTTCCACAGCGACTTGTCGGTGTCGACAGCAGATTGCCGGACGGGCTGACTCCGGCGGGTAGGACACTTTTACATCCCTTCATTACGGGTAAAAATCATGATGCATATCCCTCAAAACACCTTCAAAGAAGCCATCAAGGCCGGTCGTACCCAATTGGGCCTCTGGCTCTCCTGTGCCAACGCCTATACGGCCGAGATAGCAGCTACTTCCGGTTACGACTGGCTGCTCGTGGATGGAGAACACGGCCCCAACGATGTGCCGACTTTGCTGGCGCAATTGCAGGCCGTCGCGCCTTATCCCAGTCATGCAGTGGTTCGCCCGGTCAACAAGGACCCGGCCCTGATCAAGCAAGTGCTGGATATCGGAGCCCAGACCCTGCTTGTACCGATGGTGGATACCGCACAGGATGCACGTGATCTGGTCAGTGCCATGCGTTATGCACCACGCGGGATTCGCGGAGTGGGCGCTGTGGTGGCGCGGGCGGCCCGCTGGGGACGGATTGCCGATTACTCGGCGGCCGTTGAAGAACAGCTGTGTCTGCTGGTGCAGGTGGAATCTGTACGCGGCCTGCAGAACCTCGATGAAATTGTCCAGGTTGAAGGGGTCGATGGCGTCTTTATTGGCCCAGCGGATCTATCCGCGTCGATGGGGCATATTGACGACGCAGATCATCCGGAAGTCCGCGGCGCCATCGAGAAAGCCATTCGGCATGTCCGCGCCAAGGGAAAGGCGGCTGGCATCCTGGCGACCAATCCGGTCACGGCCAAGCACTACATGGCGCAAGGCGCGAATTTCGTTGCCATTGCCGTTGATACCATGCTGTTTACCAAGGCCATGAGTGATGCGCTGGCCGAGGTGACTGGTGGCGCAACTTCCGTCAAGACCCGCAGCACCTACTGACTGACGCGGGTTGTTGCGCAGGGAAGAGCCTTCGTCAGGCTGACGGAGGCCTTTTCATCTAGTCGCGCCTTGTCGCGCGAAGCCGGCATTCTGCACGATGCAGGCGAAGTGTTCCTTCGTTTGCAAGTGAACAGGCGTGCGAGGTTTTAAAGCTCCCGCATCAGCTTCGGCGCTACCAGCGCATCCCGGATTGTGCGCACTTGCAATTCAAGCGGACTACGCATGCGCTGATTTCCTGGGTTTAAACGCCATGTTTTTTCGTGAAGAAATATGACTCAACCTAACAAGTTTTTAACTGTTTGCTTTTTAAGATCCTATTGATAATCGCCGATACTTTGTCTAGATCCAACAACACAAGGATGACAAATCATGAGCACCATTTCGACGGTTTTCAGCTCGACGACCCCCACGACTGCGAGTACTACGGCTACTACGAGTGACGCGACTTCTTCATCGTTCTCTTCGAAAGTGGAAACATTGGTGCAGGAAGGCATTGATGAAGTCGAATCGATTGTCGACAAGATCAGTGATGCGGGCAAAGCTGCATATCAGGCTTCTCTGGATGGCCTGAGTGCTGCGGGAGACAGCATTTCGGACGCTTTCGAAGCGGTTGGCGATGCTTTCGAGTCGGCGGCTGAATCGGTGAAGGACGGATCCTCCTCGCTGGGCGATGCGGTTGAGTCTGTGGGTGACAGCATCAAGAGTGCATACGAAACGAGCAGTGACGCGATCAGTTCGGCGGTCGATACCGTGGAAGACGGGCTCAGCAGTGTCGCAGGTTATGTCAGCGATGGCGTCAAGGAATTGGGCAAGATGCTGGATACTTCGGCCTGATTTTCTGGCGCTTCAGGGCATGCGACCGAACACCATGTCCGGTGCATGCCATTGAAATTGGCCGGCGTGCTCTGTTGAAGGGCGCCGGCCTTTTCATTTTCTTTCCGTCACTGCTACAAGGCTTCCGTTGAATCAGCAGATACGGAATCGCCCGATGAGCGCATGGGTCTGTGCGGACAGCTCTTTCAAGTGACTTGCAGAGTCTGCGACGCGTGCTGCGGTGGAACTGCCGTTCTCTGCGGTTTGCGCGATTTCTTCCAGGCGCGAGGTGATTTCATGGGCGGCCACCACTTGTTCTTTCAGTGCGTGGCTGATTTCCGTGACCGCCTGCAGAACGCGCTGGGAGCCGCTCTGGATGGTTGTGATCGAGGCTCCGGCCTGGTGCGCCAGGGCGACTCCGTTGCCGGCTTGATCCACACTGTTTTTCATTTCCTGTACGGCACGCAGGGTGCAGTGCTGGATCTTTTCGATCATTGATCCAATTTCGCCGGTGGCTTTTCCGGTGCGTTCCGCCAGTTTGCGGACTTCATCGGCTACGACGGCAAATCCGCGCCCCTGTTCGCCTGCCCGTGCGGCTTCGATGGCTGCATTCAATGCCAGCAGGTTGGTTTGATCGGCGACTTCCCGGATGACGTTGATGATGCTTGAGATCTGACCGGACAGCAGTTCGAGTTCGCCAATGCTGCTCGCGGCGGTATTGATAGCCGTAGCCGTCTGCTGCATCTCGGTACTGGCCTGCTGGATGACAGCGCCGCCTTCCGTGGAACTGTCAGTGGCTTCCTGGGTGGCGCTTGAGGCCTGGTTGGCACGGTCGTCAACCATGTCGATGGAAACCGAGAGCTGTTCGACAGCCGAGGCCATGCCATTGGCCGAGTTTGCCTGTGATGCTGAGGACTTGGCGCTGAGTCTGGCTGCGTCAGCCAGATCAGTCGAGGCGCCGTTCAACGCATCGGCGTTCTGGCGGATGGCTGCGACAAGTTCATGCAAGGCATTGCGCATGATGGCGACATCGACGAGCATTTTCCCCAGCTCGTCTTCACTCGCGACGGGGAGCTTGCAGGTCAGCTCCCCCTTGGCGATTGCGCGGGTGGCCGAGCGTGCCGCCTGCAGGTTGCTGAGGATATGGCGCAGATTCCAGAGTGCGATCAACACGGACAGGCAGGTCCCGATGGCGGCAAGAATGACTGTACGGCCAAGATTCTTGCTGAACTGGTTTTTGCTGGCCTCATAGAATTTGGCGGAAGCGGATACCTGGAAATCCTTGAGTTGGTCGATGGATGCTTCTTGCTCCGTGCGGATCTTGTCCAGGTTTTGGTGGATGGTTTTTGCAGCAGCTTCGCGCTGGCCCGATTCAAGTTCGGACAGGGCTTGTTTGATGAGTGCCCACATGGCATTGCGCTTTGCCAGATGATTCTCGGCAAGGCTTTTTTCTTCCTGCTCCATCGGTTTTTGCTGGAAAGCCTGCCAGTTCTTTGTGATTCCGGCCTCGTTCTCCTTAACGGCGGCAATATGCTTGGCGATGGCGCCCGGGTCGGCGGATTCTTCTGTGGCCAGTAAAACCTCGATCATGCTTGCCTGGTTCAGGTCATTGATCTCGGCAAGCAAATTGACAGGGCTGAGCCGGTTTTCATAGAGGGAGGCGACCGAATTCCCGACGGCCTTCAGATCGAGCAGACTGTCCATCGCCGTACTGGCGAGGGTGATCAGGGGGATTGCGATCATCAGGGCGAGGCGGGCTTTGATGCTCAGGGCCGGGAGCCTTGAGAAAAAATGCCCGGATTTGAGATGCCCGTCGCTGAGCTTCAGCGTGGCATCCTGCTTCATGCGGGCATAAAGGGCTTCGGCCTCTGCGATTTCCTGTGAGGTGGGTTTGGTGCGTACGGATGAGAAGCCGCTGCCATCTGGCAAGGGGGCGACCGAGGCTCGCACCCAGTAGTGGTCGCCGTTCTTTCTTCTGTTCTTGACGATTCCGGACCAGGGGCGCCCGCGGTTCAGGGTTGCCCACAAATCGCGAAAAGCCTCTGCCGGCATATCGGGATGGCGGACAAGGTTGTGCGGTTCCCCGATCAGTTCTTCCCGGGTAAAACCGGAGACTTCAACGAATTCGGCGTTGCAGTCGGTGATCTGCCCCTTTTGGTTGGTGCGCGAAATGATTGCTGCACCATCGTTGAGCACATACTCCTGTTGCGTCACTGGCAGATTGTTGCGCATGGCATGCCTCCCTTTGACACCGCACAGATGTGCGCAGCGTTCCAACCAGATTTAACGGGAGGATGTCATGGATTGTGTATGAACCAAAAGGGCAAGGCATGTTTGCCGCACGCCTTGCCGGGCATGCGTGGCTGAATGCCTGTGCAGGTTGCCTTGCTTCTGCGCGTTCGGCTCAGAGGTAGTCTTCTCTCACCGGTGCAAACACTTCAATGGCCACGGCGTCTTCCAGCACTTCCGCGCCGTGTTCGATGCCGCCGGCAATGCACCACGAATCTCCCGGACCCAGATCGCGCACTTCGTCACCGATGCTCAGGCGCAGGCGGCCGCTGACCAGATAACCGGTCTGTTCATGCGGATGTGCATGGCGAGGTAGCGGAAAGCCTTTTTGCAGGCGGAATTCCACCATCAGGGTCTGATGGCCATGTACTAGGGTTTTGCGCTCGATGCCGGCCAGGGCCGGGATGTAACCTGTGCTGCTGTGCTGGGCGAACATGGCAATCTCTTTCAGGCCGGGGTTGATGAAAACTGGTCGGCAACGACCCACCAGCGGTTTTGCTCGCGGATCAGGAAGAACATGTCGCGGCCGGACAAGGCGATTGTTCGCCCGCCCATGTCGCATGACATGTCATAGTAGTAGCTGACAACAGCCGCTTCGCCGAAGACCCGGATCAGCGGCTCGCGTTCCTGCCAGGCATGGATTGTCGCCGCGCTGGCAAAGCCCTTCCAGCCGGCGATGCAGGCTGCCGCCCCTTCGCGCCGCAAGCGGTCCGTGGGCGTGATGGCGACCATGTCGGCATGGAAGTAATGCCGCAGGTCATCCGGGTTGCCCACGGTCCATGCATCATTCAGGGCGCGGATGGTGGCCCAGATCTCCTGCTGTACCGGATTGTCAAACTGGATCTCCATCGTTGCCACTCCAATGCCTAAGGCATGATTTCAACGTACTCGTAGACTTCGCAATCGGTGATGAGCTTCCGTACTGGCAGGCTGGCTCTGGCGAACCATTCCTGCGGGTGATGCCGGTCAATCTCTTCGCCCATGAAGCGTACCAGCTCGCAGATCGGTTCGACCACTTCGCGGCGATAGGCTTCATCCTTTTTCACGTAGGCCAGATACAGGTTCTTCATGCAGTTGCCGCGACAGAAACCGTAGGCGTCGCAGCCGGCGCATGGCATGGCCGGGTCCGGTTGCAGGGGGCTGGGGCGCAGCCAGTTGTCGACGACCGAGCCCTGCTGCATCTCGGGCAGATAGAGCAGATCGGGGCAGGGGAAGATGCGCCCGTCCGGCATCACGTTGAGGATGTGGGTCGAGGCGCGGCACTGGGTCTTGCCTTGATACAGTTCCTGCGCTTTCGACGGCATCACCTTGTTGCGCACCATGCCCATGATCGGGATGATCGGGTAGAGGCGGTCCGTATGCCGGAAGAATTTGGCGATGAGCTGGGCGAGAATTTCTTTGCGGCGCGCCATGCCCTCGGCCGGGTAGGCGCCGCGATCAGCGACGAACTGGAAGTACAGATAGTCGAAGACCTCGGTGAGGTGGTCGATCTCTTCGAAGCTGATCTCGGGGTGGCTCCAGGTCATGCGCGCGGTGATCGAGCCGCTGGTCTTGGGGCGGATCGCGGCAAGGTTCTTCATCACCTGGCGGTAGATGCCGCGGCCGCGGTAGCCATCGGTGGTGCCTTCTCCGCCATCGATGGAGATCAGGAAGTTGGACATGCGCGCGAGCACGCTATCCGGCAGACCATCAAGGAGCGTGCCGTTGGTCTGCAGCTGATAGCGGAAATTCGGGAAGCGGGCGATCACGGCCTGCATGTAGGGCGTGTTCAGCGTGGGTTCGCCGCCATAGAAAGTCACATAGGTTTCGTAGCCGGCGAGTTGCTTGTCGACAAAGGCGGCGAGCTGTTCGAGGTCGTATTCCACGTGTTTCTGGGAGCCCAGCACTTCGCCCACGCCGAGCGAGCAGTAGGAGCATTTCAGATTGCACTTGAGGGTGGTGAGCAACTGCAATTCCACGCGATGGCCGGGAATGGCAGGTTGTCCGTCCGGTACGGAAGGGGCCGCGGCAGGGCGGAGCAAGGTAATGGGTTGGGCACTCGACATGGGCGACAGAAACCGTAAGGCAAATTTTAAAGACCGCGATTTTATTAGGGTTTAGTGCTTTGTGCAGGGGTTCGATGCGCCAGGATTCCGGGGTGGCCGGCTAGCGCTGGCCCGACGAAAGCACTGTCGTCCTGTCGTTTTGTGACGCTTGTTGATAGTCTGAAGCAGAGCGCAGGTTCGTGACCGCACGCAGGGTGTTTGGGTTGCTTGGCTTATTCAGGAGGGAATCAGCATGATGGATGAGACCAGAGAAGGCGAACGGCGTGAAACGATCGAGGAATTGTCCGAGCTCTTTGCCGTGGTGCAGGAGATGGGGCGCAGACTGGCTGAGGAGTCCCACGGAGAAGCCTATTCCAGCGTGAGGGAACTCAATGAGATCCTGCATCAGGCCCGGCTTGCGCTGGAAAAGATCAGGGAAGGGGTTGTGCGCTGAGCGCTTCCGGACCAGACCATGGCGGGGCTCCATGTAAAAAGGCCCCTTCCGGGGCCTTGTCGTGCGGGCTAAAGCGACAGGCTTATTCAGTTGCTACCCACTTGCCGTCCTTGAAGCTGTAGAAGGTCACGCCACCTTCGCGGATGTCGCCGTTGGCATCAAACGCGATGTTGCCGGTGATGCCTTTGAACTTCAGCGTCTTCAGTGCCGGCAGGTACTTGGCCGGTTCCACCGAGTTGGCGGCCTTCATGGCTTCGATGAGCGCGGTCGCTGCGTCATAGTTGTACGGTGCGTAGAGCTGTACTTCGCCCTTGAAACGCTGTTCGAAACGTTCGCGGAATTTTGCACCGCCGGGCATCTTGTCCATCGGGATGCCAGCCTGGGTGCAGAACACGCGGTTGTCCATCACTGCGGCGGAGAGCTTGAGCATCTCGGCAGTACACAAACCATCGCCGGAGAGGAAGGCGGCCTTGATGCCGAGCTGGCGGACCTGGCGCAGCATCGGGCTGCCCTGGGCGTCCATGCCGCCGTAGAAGATGGCATCAGGGTTCAGACCCTTGATCTTGGTGAGGATGGCGGTGAAGTCGCTGGCCTTGTCATTGGTGAATTCGCGCGCCACGATCTGGGCGCCGTCCTTGCGCATGCTGTCGGACAGTGCATCGGCAAGACCCTGACCGTAGGCGGTACGGTCGTCAATGACGGCGACCTTCTTGATGCCGAGTTTCTTGGTGGCGTACTTCGCCATCGCTTCACCTTGCTGGAGGTCGTTGGCAATGACCCGGTACGTGACCTTGAAACCCTGGCGGGTGAGCAGCGGGCTGGTCGAGGACGGGGTGATCACCGGGAGGCCGGCCTGTTCGTACACGCGGGAAGCCGGGATGGACGCACCGGAGGTGACGTGACCGATCACGCCCTTGACACCGGCATCGACCAGACGCTGGGCCACCGTGGTGGCGGTGCGCGGGTCGGCCTGGTCGTCTTCGCTGACCAGTTCGAATTTCACCTTCTGACCACCGATGGTAACGCCCTTGGCGTTGGCATCTTCAATGGCCAAGCGGATGCCGTTTTCGCCATCCTTGCCGATGTGCGAGATCGGGCCGGTGAGTGGGCCGGCTGCGCCCAGTTTCACGGTAATGTCGGCATAGGCGGCCGAGGTCAGGCCCAGCAGGGCGAGGGCTAGAACGGTACGTTGCATGATCAGTGGGTTCTCCAGTCAATGGGCTAGGATGCGGGTTGCCTGCGCGGAGGCAACCGGACGTTACAGGATACGGCAGGTATAACGCTGGGCAGATTATGAACCTGTCCAGCCAAACGCAAAACCCGTTCCACGCAGTTTCTGCGGGGCTGCAGGGAGCTTACAGCACAATGACTTTCCCGGCGGCGGCTTGCGCTTCGACGATCATCAGCATGTTGCCGATTTCTTCGCCCGGCAGCTGCGCCATCAATCCGTAGTGGTCCAGGCAGGTGCGGCAGGCGATGATCTGTGTACCGGCAGCGCGGAGCTGGGTGAGTTCGGCCCGACAGGGTGAGGTCGCCGCCGCCATCTTCACCCCGGCGGCATAGAGCAGGATGGATTGCGGTGGCCGATCCAGCTCGATCAGGGTGCGCAGGTAATTGCTCAGGAGACGATGGCGCAGACCTTCGTCGCCATGGCCCATGCCGTCGGTGTTGATCACGATGGCACTTGAGGAAAAGTCTGTATCCATCTTTGTCTCCATAAAGGGTAGGCTTGCAGCTTGCAGAGCATAGCGTTTGATTCAGGGAGGCAGGATGACTTCAGGCAAACAGGTGATCCGGGTCGGCGTGATCGGCGCAGGCGCCAACACACGGGCACGGCATATTCCCGGATTACGGGCACAGCCGGGGGTTGAAATCGTCAGCGTGGTGAATCGTTCGCAGGCCTCTTCAGAGCAGGCTGCGCGGGAGCTGGGGATTGCCCGGGTGGCGGGGTCCTGGCGCGAGATGCTGGCCGATTCGGGAATTGATGCGGTGATGATCGGCACCTGGCCCTATCTGCATTGTCCTGTGACCCTGGCGGCGCTGGCCGCAGGCAAGCATGTGCTGACCGAGGCACGGCTGGCCATGAATCTGGCCGAGGCTCGTCAGATGCGTGATGCCGCGCGGATGCGTCCGGATCTGGTCACGCAAGTGGTGCCGGCGCCCTTCACGCTGGGGGGGGACCGCACGGTACAGCGCCTGCTGCGCGACGGATTTCTGGGCCGTTTGCTGACAATCGAGGTGCGCGTTGCCGATGGCCAGTTCCTGGATCCTGCTGCGCCCTTGAGCTGGCGCCAGGACGCCGATCTCTCGGGCTTGAACGTGATGAGTCTGGGGATCTGGTATGAATGCGTGATGCGCTGGGTGGGGGAGGCGAGTGCGGTGATGGCCAAAGGCCGCACCTTCGTGACCCAGCGAGTGGATGCCGCCGGTGTGCTACGCGCGGTGCGCGTGCCTGAATACGTGGCGGTGCTGGCGGACATGGCGTGTGGGGCGCAGGCGAGCTTCACGGTGTCGGCCGTCAGTGGCCTCCTCAAGACCGGCGAGATCGTGCTGTGCGGCACGGAGGGGACGCTGCGGTTTGCCGATGGCGTGCTGACTGGCGCGCGGCGCGGCGACGAGGCCTTGCTGCCCGTGCCGATCCCGGCCGATGAGGTAGGGGGCTGGCGTGTGGAAGAAGAGTTCATCAATGCCATCCGTGGTCTGGAACCGGTGACGCACACCACGTTTGCGGCGGGCGTGAAGTACATGGCATTTACCGAGGCGGTTGCGCTGAGCATGGCTGAAGGTCGGAACATTCCCCTCCTGCCGGGCTGATCCAGCCGCTGCATTTGCAAGCATGTGGCGCGTTGCAGGCTGTGACGCGTGAGTCATTCACCGGCTTCTTTTTCGGGCAAGGAGCGAGGGTTGATGCTGAACGAATCCGCCGCAAAACGGCATTTGATGATTCCGCTGCATGTGCTGGCTGCGGCGGGCTCCACTTTCCTGCTCCTGATGGTGGCCTTCGTGCTGGCCTGGAACTCCTATCGCAGCACCCGCGAGGTCATCTCTTCCGCGGTTGACGAATCCATCAGGCATATCTCCCGTTCCCTCGAGGACAAGATCCGCGGCATTCTGCTGCCTGCCCAGAATCAGCTCGAACTCCTCGCGTATCACCAGATCACCCGTGCCGGCAGCTTGTCCGAGCGGCTGCAGGCGGTGCCGATGGCGGCGGCTGCGCTGGCTTCCAACCCGTTGATGGATGCCTGGTATGTGGGCTATGGCAACGGGGATTTCGTGCTGTTCCGGCCTTTGCGCGACATGGCCTTGCGCAAGGTTTACCGGGCGCCCGAAGCTGCCAGCCTGATGGTGCAGTCGCAGAGCCTGCAGGGCGATGGCGCGCGTTTCGGCGAGTTCCTGTTCTATGACAAGGCCGGGCAGTTGCTGCGGCGCGAGCACCGCCCCGCCTACCAGTTCGATCCGCGGGAACGTCCCTGGTACCAGGCGGCCTCGAAACGCGCGGGAGCCGTCATCACCGAGCCCTATCTGTTCTATACGACGCGCCAGGTCGGGGCGACCCTGGCACGGCGGGCGACGCTGGGTGATGCCGTGGTCGGTGCGGATGCCACCCTGCAGGATCTGGGGCGCGAGATTGCCGATCTGAAGATCACCAGCGGTTCGCTGGTGGCAATCGTGAATGCAACAGGCCGGGTGGTGGCACTCGAAGACCCGGCCAGGACGCAGATCCTGGATGCCAGCGGGGAACCGCATCTGGCCATGCTCAATGATCTCGCCATGCCGGCATTGGAGGCTGCCGCCGGATTGCCGGCGGATAAGGTGCAGCGCCAGCACATGGTGGTCGGGACGCATGAATGGGAGATGATCTCGGTGCCCCTGGCACTGCATGCCGACGGGCAGGCCTTGCGGGTACTGATGGCGGTGCCCGACGGCGAACTGTTTGGTGAAGCACGCAAACTGCTGCAACGGCAATTGCTGATCACGCTGGGGTTGATCATCCTGTCCGTGCCGGCGGGTTTCTGGCTGACCCAGCGCATCGTTCATCCACTGCGCTTGCTGGCGGAGGAGGCGAACTCCGCGGCGAGTTTCGATTTCAGTCCGACGACGCGTTTGCGACGTTCGCGGATCGCCGAAGTGGATCTGCTGACCAATGCCACCACGCATATGCGTTCGACCATTTCGCGCTTCCTGAATGTGAGTGCGGCACTCAACTCCGAGATGCGTCTGGAGCGCTTGCTCGATGTGGTGCTCGACGATGTGGCACTGGCTACCCAGGCACGCTCCGGCGCGCTCTATCTGTACGATCCGGAAACGCGCAGCCTGAAGCGTTCGCAGGTTCGCGGCAGCAAGGAAAGCCTGACTGATTATGCCAAAGTGCTGAGATGTGAGAAGGATGTCGATCATCCTGTGGTACAGGTCGCGATCCAGCGCTGCAGTATCGCCGGGAAAATCGATGCGAGCGGGGCCGAGCTGTTTGCGGTGGCGCTGGAAACCCTGGAAAAGGAATTCGTCGGGGTGCTGGTGCTGGAGCTGACGCGGCCGGTCGAGCCCAGCCGCAAAGGGCGGCGCGATCCGCTGGTGGCTTTCATCGAAGCCTTGTCCTCGACAGCGGCCGTGGCGATCGAGACGCGGCGGCTGGTCGATAGCCAGAAGGCCTTGCTCGAAGCCATGATCCAGTTGCTCGCCGGGGCCATTGACGCGAAAAGTCCCTATACCGGCGGGCATTGCCAGCGCGTACCGGTGCTCACCCGGATGCTTGCGGATGCTGCCGACGCGGCCCGCGATGGCCCGTTCCGCGATTTCAAGCTCAGTGAAGAGGATCGCGAAGCCGTGCACATCGGAGCCTGGCTGCATGACTGCGGCAAGATCACCACGCCTGAGTACGTGGTCGACAAGGCCACCAAGCTGGAATCGATCTACAACCGGATCCACGAGGTGCGGATGCGCTTCGAGGTCCTCAAGCGCGATGCCGAGCTGGCGGTCTGGAAAGCGCATGCAGGGGGCACGCCCGAGCCGGCGGCCATGGAGGGCTTGCGCGCGGTGTGGCATACATTGGATCAGGAATTCGCGTTTGTCGCCGAGTGCAACAAGGGCGGCGAGCATCTTGACGACGACAAGATCGAGCGCCTGCGCATGATTGCGCAACGCTCCTGGAAGCGGACCCTGGATGACCGCCTGGGCCTGTCGCGTGAAGAGGAACGCCAGTTGATCGGGGTGCCGGTGGAAGCCTTGCCGGCCTGCGAATACCTGCTGGCTGACAAGCCCGAGCACATCGTGCCGCGGCCGCCCGGCGAGATCATTCCGGCAGACAATCCCTGGGGCTTCCATCTTGAAGTCCCGCTGCATAAATTCAATCGTGGCGAGATCTACAACCTGTCGGTGTCGCGCGGCACCCTGACCGACGAGGAGCGTTACCTCATCAATGACCACATCGTGCAGACCATCATGATGCTGGGGCGTCTGCCCTTCCCGCGGCATCTGCGCACGGTGCCGGAGATTGCTGGCGGGCACCATGAGCGCATGGACGGGCATGGTTATCCGAAACAGCTGACCGGTATGCAGATGAGCATTCCGGCCCGGATCATGGCGATTGCCGATGTGTTCGAGGCGCTGACGGCGGCCGACCGTCCCTACAAACCGCCCAAGACCTTGTCCGAATCGCTCCAGATCATGGCCCGGATGGCACGCGAGCAGCATCTGGATGCCGAGCTGTTTGCGCTGTTTCTGCGCTCGGGGGTGTATCGTGATTATGCCAAACGGTTTCTTCTGGCAGAGCAGATAGATGCGGTAGATATTGAAGCGCTGATGGCTGTGGCCTGAGCCCTTGCGGGATCAGGGCGTGCTGGTTCCGCTGTTGAGGCGCGCCCACAGCCACTCGCCGAGTTCTGCGGCCGGCAGCGGTTTACAGACGAAATAGCCCTGGATCGAACGGCAACGGCGAGCGAGCAGGTAATCGTGCTGGGCCGCGTTTTCGACCCCTTCGGCCACCACGTCCATGCCCAGATCGCGCGCCATCGACAAGGTGGCTGAGGCAATGGCGGCATCTTCCGCGTCGCCGGGCAGATCCTTGACGAAGGAGCGGTCGATCTTCAGGCGTTCGATGGGCAGACGCTTGAGATAGGCCAGGCAGGAGTAGCCGGTGCCGAAATCATCCAGCGCCAGCGTGACACCGAGGGCGCGTACGCGTTCCAGGCGTTCGACCAGATCCTCGGTCGAATCCAGCAAGGCACTCTCGGTGATTTCCAGTTCGATCCGGTGCGGATCGGCACCGGTTTCGGCGATGATCCGGCCGACTCTCTGCGGGAAGTCCGCTTGCTGGAATTGCAGTGCCGAAATGTTGATGGCCATCGTCAGTGGAATGCCGGCCGCTGCCCAGCGGGCTTGCTGCGCGCAGGCTTCGCGCATGACCCAGTCGCCCAGGGGCAGGATCAGGCCGGTTTCTTCTGCCAGCGGAATGAACTGGACCGGCGGCACCATGCCTTGCTCGGGATGCTGCCAGCGTACCAGTGCCTCGACTCCTTCGATGTGGCCGTCGGCCAGTACCATCTGGGGCTGGTAATGCAGGATCAGCTCGCCGCGTTCGATGCCGCGACGCAAGGCGGACTCCATCTTCAGGCGCAGCATCGCGCGCTGGTTCATTTCCGGCACGAAGAACTGGAAGTTGTTGCGGCCAGTCTGCTTGGCGCTGTACATCGCGACATCGGCATGCTTGAGCAGCGTGTCGATGTCGTCGCCATCGCCGGGGAAATACGCGATGCCGACGCTGACGGATATCGACAGCTCATGCTTTTCCAGTTTGATCGGCTCGGCCAGGCTCTTCACCAGCTTGCTGGCAACGGCACTGACTTCTTCGAAATGCTGCAGGCGCGGCAACAGCAGCACGAACTCATCGCCCCCCTGACGGGCGAGGACATCTTCACCGCGCAGACATTGCTTGAGCCGGCTGGCCACACAGGCCAGCAATTCGTCGCCCACCGTGTGGCCGAGGGAATCGTTGATGGTCTTGAAATGGTCCAGATCCAGAAAAAGGACGGCGGCCTGATCGTGGTGGCGCCGCGCGGTCCCCAGTGCAGTGTGGGCCAGTTCCTGCCAGTAGGTGCGGTTGGGGAGGCCGGTCAGCGTATCGAAGCGAGCCAGATGCTGGATGTGGGCGGCGGCTTCGCGGATGTCGGTGACATTCTGGGCGGTGCCATGCACGCGCAGCAGGCGCCCCATCATCCATTCGCTTTCGATCTGGAAGTGAAGGATCTGTGTGCGCTCATCGTCGTCCGGAATGTGGCAGTCCAGCGCAAAACTTTCCGGGCCGCGACAGGCTGCCTTGATGGCTTCGTTCAGATGATCATGGTCATTCAGACTCAGGCGTGTCAGCACGTCGCTCAGCAGGATCCGGCCGGAGGCGGGCAGATGGAGCAGGCGCCGGAATTCGTCTGAGCACTGCAGATGGCTGGTGCCGCTGGCTATTTCCCAACTGCCCATGCGCGCGATCCGCTGAGCCTGGGCGAGGGAGGCCTTCTGGTCTCGCAATTGTGCTGTGGCACTGGCCAGTTCCGCTGTGCGTTGCGTGACCTGGACTTCGATCCGCCGGGTGCGTCCGGTGATCAGCAGCAGGAAACCACTGAGCATGGCCGAGAAGCACAAGGCCGTCAGCAGGGCGGCACTGGAGGCCCAACTGCGCGCAGAGGTCGAGTAGGAATCCCGCGCGCGCAGCAGAAACTGCCATTCACGGTCGGCAAAACCGACTTGATGGGTCTGGAACAGGTGGCCCTTCAGCCAGTCCGGCTGGCTGCAGCCCACCGCGCCATAGATGCGCTGGCGTTCCGGCGCATTGCTGCGGTCCGCGATGCAGAGTTCCAGTCCATCGTTCTGCAGGCGCTCACGTGCAAAGCGCACGATGTTGTCCATCTGCATGGCCATCGAGGTAACGCCGCGCAAGGGCGAAGTCGGATCCCCGTCACGTTCGAATATCGCTTGATATACCACCACGCTCTGCGGTGAGTCCGGTGTCTGGACCAGGCGAATGGCTTCGGTGGCCGCAGCCCGCCCGGTTTCCCGCGATAACCGGATGGCCTGGGCCGAAGGGGCGAGCGACAGGACATCAACGCCGAGGGCTTTTTCATTGCCGGCCAGAGGTTCGACAAAGGTGATCGGCAGGTGTTCTGCGGTATCTTCAGCCGGCAGGAGGTTGCCGGCCACGTCCCGGTAGCGGATGCGGAAGTCGGGCTGACCATCAGCGCGTTGATGGCTTTCAAAAGCAGCCCGGCTGGCGCGTGTGACGAGCGGGTTCCAGGTCAGGTTTTTCGTGCCGGGATAGCGTTCCAGCCAGGGCGAGGCAATGGACTTCCAGTCTTCGCGTGTAAGTGCGCGAGACACGGATACGAAATGTTCCATCGTCATCAGCATGTCGGTTTGCGCTGCCAGCCGGGTTTCCAGGGAACTGGCCAGATGTTCGGCATCGCGCTGGAAGTCTGTGGCGATCCGGGTCTCTTCGCGTTGGCGTACGAAGGTGAGGGCGATCCCCAGTACCAGTGTGCTGATCAGCAACGGAAACGCCACGCTGCGGCGGCGGCCCCGCCATTCCTGTATCGGCAGGCCGATCAAGGCCAGGCTGATCGGGGCGAACAACAGGATGCCCAGCGTATCTCCCGCCCACCAGCTACTCCAGCTCGAAGCTGTCAGCGCAAAATCCGACGCGTGCTCAGCCAAGGGGGCCAGGCCGGCGGCGGTCGGGCTGATCAGACAGCTGAGCGGCGTGGCGATCCCGACAAACAGAACGACGCTGCGGACGCTGTCCAGGCCTCCCGGCCAGACCTTCAGCCGGCGCAACAACCAGGCACCGAACAGGGCCTGGAGCGGCGGTCCCAGTGCGCTGAGCGCAACCGTCACCGGGCTGATGAGGTCGGAAATCCCCGTGTGCAGGTAGGACAGGACATGGACCAGACAGGTGCCCACATAGATGCTTGCGCTCATGCGCCAGCCATACACCAGTACCGCAGCCAGGGCGATGCCGGCGGGGGGGTACAAGGGCGAGACATAGCCCGGTGGCAGGGCGACGAGCAATGCCAATGCGCCACCTGCCGCATAGGCAATGGTCAGCATGAGATGACGACGGAGGGTTTGGCTCAGATCGGCAGACATGATTCCGGTTGTATTGGGGCAGGGCACCCGTGAGGCATACGGGCAATGGAGCCTTTCAAAGGCCCCAAGCTTTCTACGGCGGATTTTCGCGAAACTTGTATGAAAATCGCGATGCGTTACCGCTCACCTGACCGGAATGGCCGGCGGGCAAACCTTAGCGGGCCGGCAGGGCCGCCCACAACTGTTCCAGCGCACTGGCCGCGCCGCAACGCCAGGTCACATCCGCGAAACGGCTGACATTGGTACTGGCCGGATTGATTTCGACGGCGAGGGCACCGAATTGCGCAGCCGCCACGAAGGGCTGGGCGATGTAGGGAAAGACACTGGTGGTGCCAATCGAGAACACCAGGTCATAGCCTTCGGTGAGGACTTCTTCCAGCCGCTTTACCGCAGGCCTGGGCAGGGCCTCGCCGAACAGCACCACAGCGGGCCGCAGATGCCCCAGACAGTGCGGGCAAGGGGGAGGCAGTTCTTTCAGACCGCTGTAATCGCTGCGGTTTTCGTGATGGCCGCAATGCTCGCAATACAGCTCGAACAGGTCGCCATGGATTTCGATCAGATCGTGACTGCCGGCCTTGCGGTGAAAGCCGTCGATGTTCTGCGTCAGCACCGTCGTGGGCAGGCGGTCTTGCAGCGCGGCGATGATGCGATGCGCCGCATTGGGATGTGCGCCGCGACAGGTTGCCTCGATCTGGGCCAGATGCTTCCAGGTGATTTCGGGCTGGCTGGCCATGACTTCGCCGGAGAGGGCAACTTCGATGGGCAAGCCGTCATCGGTGTGCTGATCGTTGTACAGACCGCCGATGCCGCGATAGGTTGGCAGGCCGGAATCCGCCGAAATCCCCGCGCCGGTGATGAACAACACCCGGCGTGCCGTGGCGAGTCGTTCAACGACCCGATCCCTATCCGCTAAGTCACTCATGTCCGATCCTGTACTGGTTTTGAGAGAGGATGTCTGCGCAGTGTCGCGCACAGCAGACCTGTAAAGAGTACTGCTGCGAGGCTGGATGACGCTACCCCGGCTTGCCAGAAACCGGCGAGTCCCTGCGGTGCGATGCCCAGACTGCCCAGCCCGCGATAGCACAAATACCACCCGCCCGCGAGGCCGACACCCCAGAAACTGACGATATGGACAAGCATCGGCCAGGTGGTGATTTTCAGCCCGCGCAGGGCCTGTGCGGCGATGGTCTGCGCCGCATCGGCAAGCTGGTACAGCGCGATCAGGCCGACCAGCCCGAACGCCACCTTACGCACGCCCGGGTCCGGTACGCTGGCTTCGATCAGTGGCACGTGCAGCAGCCACAGGGTGAGTCCGACCAGCATCGCGATCCCGCAGCCGAGCAGCATGCCGGCCAGTGCGGTGTGGCGCACGCGTGCCCAGTCTTGCGCACCCGCGGCTTGTCCGACCAGCGCCAGGGTGGCGATCGAAATCGACAGCGGCAGCATGTAGCAGGTACCGGCGAAATTGCCGAGCAGGCGGTTGGCGCCCACGGCTTCCGTGCCGAGGCCGGCGACGAGCAGGCCGATCAGTGCAAAGCTGCTCATCTCGACAAACGTGGACAAGCCGATCGGTACGCCCAGCTTGAGGTGTTCTGCCAGCAACTTCACGCGCGGACCTTGCCAGTGGCGCAACAGGCCAAGCTCGCGACTGACTGCCGAGCGGGCCAGATAGACGAGGCTGATCACGGCCAGCAGGCTGGTGTTGATCGCCACCGAGGCGGCGCAGCCGACGGCACCCAGCGCAGGCAGGCCGAGCCAGCCGAAGGCCAGGGCAGGGGCGAGCAGGACGTGGCTGAACGCATTGCCGAGGCCGAGAAACATCAGCATGCGCGGCCGCCCCAGCGCGTTGAGCATGCCGCCGCTGGTGCGATAGACCAGGGTGCCGGGTAGCGCCAGGGCGAGTACGGCGAGATAGTCGCGGGTGCGTGCCGCGACTTCCGGGCCGACGTGGCTGATCCGCAACAGCCAGTCCGGCATGGCCAGGATCAGGCTTCCCAGGATGGCCAGGATCAGGCACAGCCAGAGGCCTTGCTGGAAAGTCGCCGGCAAGGCCTGGAAACGTCTGGCGCCGACATGATGGGCGGCTATCGGGGTGAGCCCTTGCACGACCCCCGCGCCGGCCAGCATCACCGACATATAGAGCCCGGCACCGATGCCCACGGCGGCCAGATCCACCGGACTGACGCGTGCCGTGATCAAGGTGTCCACGATGGCTGTGCTCATCGAGGCCAGTTGGGCTATCAGGATCGGCGTGGCATGGCGGGCGATGGCGGCGACGATGCTGCGGGACGCCGGCTGCGCCGGCGCAACGCCGCTCATGCTTGCGGGTGGTTGCGGCTGCGCCACTTGGTGCGCCAGTAGAGCCCGGCAAGCAAGGCCAGCGTGGCCGCGCCCATGAACCAGTAGGCCACCGCCTGCCAGAAACCGTAGGGGTCGCTGACCTGTGGGTATTGCTGGCCCTGCCCGCGGAACGCAATGTAGCCGGTCAGGATGGCCTTGACCGGAGGGATCAGTGCGGCCAGCGCCGGGGTGAAACTCACCAGCAAGCCTCCGCTGATCGCCAGCACATCGCCGAAACGGCGGTGGCGGCTGCGCGGCGCGAAACCGGCTTCCACGCGCAGGAACAGGGCGACCAGCGCGCAGACCAGGGCCGTGACTGGCCCGGCCGCCATGATCAGCCCCCAGCCGGCCGCGGCCAGCATGAAAGAGCCCGAGCCCAGGGTGATCAGCCAGGCCCACAGGGGCTTGATGAAGAGGATGCCGGGCAGGGTGATGGCAAGCGCCAGGAAGGCGACCAGTGACCAGCGGCGCGCCTTGCGGTGCAGGGCGTCGCCACGCAGGACGACGGCTACGGAATCGACGGGAACTTCAGATGTATGCATGAGCGGGAGTGTACGAGGGCAGACCGGATGTGGGAAGCAGCAGTGGCAAGAAGTCGTGGAGAATGCCGGGTTTCGAACCTGTCCAGCCGGCAAAGTTTCCGGCCTCCCGGATTTATATTGGACGTGTTTGCCGGTGCGCAGCAAGAAATCCGCATCGGCAGTAGGTGATTGCGTGACACTATGAACGTGTTGCGATTTGATTATTGGATTGATTTGGGTTAAATCGATAGATTCTGGATATCCGCTGCGCTTGCCAGTCAAGGTGGAGGCGCGTTGAATACAGTTTTGCTGCATGGCCCGATTATCTCTAACCAGGAGGATGAAAATGAAAACCACCAAACCGAAAAAAGCCGTACCCGCCGGCAAGATTGACATCGGCATTTCCGACAAGGATCGCTCCGCGATTGCGGCAGGCCTCTCCGGCTTGCTGGCGGATAGCTTCACGCTCTACCTGATGACCCACAACTTCCACTGGAACGTGACCGGGCCGATGTTCAACAGCCTGCACACCATGTTCATGGCCCAGTACACCGAGCAGTGGAATGCGCTGGACATCATCGCCGAACGTATCCGCGCACTGGGCGTAAAGGCCCCGGGCAGCTACGCCGAGTACGAAAAGCTCACCACCATTGCACCGGTGAAGGGCGAACCCAAGGCCATGGAAATGGTGAGTCTGCTGGTCGAAGCGCAGGAAGCCACCGCCCGCACCGCGCGCGGTCTGCTCGAACTGGCCGACAAGGCTAACGACCAGCCGACCCTCGATCTGCTCACCCAGCGCCTGGATGTACACGAAAAGACGGCCTGGATGCTGCGCGTGATGCTCGAAGAATAATTACGCGTTTTTCCTTCAAACGGCACGTCGATCCGGCGTGCCGTTTCCATGTCCAGCGGATACTCATTCATGTTCAAGCTGCCCAGCCTTGCCACCGCCCCGTTTTGTCCGTCCGAAGTGCAGGGCAGTGTTGCCGTGCGCGCCGATGCGCCGCTATGGCAACGCATCCTGAAGTTTGCCGGGCCGGGCCTGCTGGTCTCGGTCGGTTACATGGATCCAGGCAACTGGGCAACTGATATCGAGGCTGGCTCGCGCTACGGTTACGCCTTGCTGTGGGTGGTGCTGGCGTCCAGTCTGGCGGCGATCCTGCTGCAGACACTCAGCATGAAGCTGGGCATGGTGGCGCGCCGCGATCTGGCGCAAACCTGCCGGGCGGAATATCCACGCCCGGTCAATTGCATGCTGTGGCTGATGGCCGAACTGGCGATCATCGCCTGTGACGTGGCCGAAGTGCTGGGTTCGGCCTTGGCCCTGCACCTGCTCTTCGGCATGTCGCTGCTTTATGCGGTGCTCCTCACGGCTTTCGATACCGTGATCGTGCTGGGTTTGAAGGGTCACGGCTTCCGCCAGATCGAGGCCATCATCCTCGGCCTGATTGCAACCATCAGTCTGTGTTTCGCGATCCAGTTGTATCTGGTCGGGCCGGACTGGGCGGCGGTCATGCAGGGCTTCGTACCGCGCCTGGCGACGGTGCATGACACCGGCGCGGTGTATCTGGCCATCGGCATCCTGGGCGCGACGGTGATGCCGCACAACCTCTACCTGCATTCCTCCATCGTGCAGACGCGCCGGGTCGGCAGCGATGACGCCAGCCTGCGTTCTGCCCTGCGCCTGGCCCGGCTGGATACGGTGGTCTCGCTCCTGCTGGCCTTGCTGGTCAATGCCGCGATCCTGACGCTCGCCGCGGCGGCCTTTCATGCCAGCGGTCACACCACCGTCACCGAAATCCAGGATGCCTATCATCTGCTCGATCCGTTGGTGGGCAGCGCGCTGGCGTCCCTGCTGTTCGGCGTGGCCCTGCTGGCTTCGGGGCAGAGCTCCACCTTCACCGGCACGATTGCCGGCCAGATCCTCATGGAGGGATTTCTCGAACTCAAGATTCCGTGCTGGCAGCGCCGCCTGATCACCCGTTCGCTGGCCCTGATTCCGGCTTTTTTCGGCATCCTCTGGCTGGGCGAGGCGGGCGTCGGCAAGTTGCTGATTGCCAGCCAGGTGGTGCTGAGTTTCCAGCTGCCTTTCGCGATCTGGCCCTTGATCCGCTTCACCAGCAACCGGCGTCTGATGGGCGCTTTCGCGAATGCCCGCGTGACCCAGGCATTGGCCTGGCTGATATTCCTGATCATTGCCGCCGCGAACCTGTGGTTGCTCGGTTCGCTGCTGGCTTGAATGGACATCGCAGGCGTGCAGGAGCTCGCCAGGGCTTGCCCTGAGCGCGCGGCTTGGGCATAGTCTGCGCCCCGCTTGCTTCATGCCTCACACTCCATGCTGCCGTCCATCGAACACCGCATTGCCACCGAACTCGCTGCGCATCCCCGTCAAGTCATTGCCGCCATCGAATTGCTCGACGGCGGGGCTACCGTGCCCTTCATTGCGCGCTACCGCAAGGAAGTCACCGGCGGGCTGGACGACACCCAGCTGCGCACGCTGGAAGAGCGCCTGGGCTATCTGCGTGAGCTGGAAGAGCGCCGTAGCGCGGTGCTGGCCAGCATCGAGGAGCAGGGCAAGCTGACGCCGCAACTGCGCGCGGATGTCGAGAATGCCGAATCCAAGCAGCGCCTCGAAGACTTGTATCTGCCCTACAAGCAGAAGCGCCGCACCAAGGCCCAGATCGCCCGCGAGGCCGGCATCGAGCCGCTGGCTGACGCGCTGCTGGCTGATCCAACCCAGAAGCCGGAAGAGGTCGCCGCGCAGTACCTGAATGTGGATGCCGGCTTTGCCGATGCCAAGGCCGTGCTGGATGGCGCGCGCCAGATCCTGATGGAGCGCTTCGCCGAAAACGCCGAGCTGGTCGGCAGCCTGCGCGAGTATGTGAGCGAACATGGCGTGGTGCGCGTCGAAGTCGCCGAGGGCAAGGAGAACGATCCCGAGGCGGCCAAGTTCCGCGACTACTTCAATTACTCCGAGAAGCTCGGCAACATTCCTTCGCATCGCGCGCTGGCCTTGTTCCGTGGCCGCAACGAAGAATTCCTGCGCGTGAAGCTGGCGCTGGATACCGACCCGGAAGATGGTTCGCGTTCGCCCGAACCCAACCCCTGCGAGCGCAAGATCATGGTTGCTGCTGGCATAAAAGACCAAGGTCGCGCCGCCGACAAATGGCTTTGCGACACCGCACGCTGGACCTGGAGCGTGAAGCTCGCGCTGTCGATGGATCTGGACCTGATGGGCAAGCTGCGCGAGCGCGCCGAGGAAGAGGCGATTCGCGTCTTCGCGCAGAATCTGAAGGCGTTGCTGCTTGCTGCACCGGCGGGCGCCAAGACCACCATGGGGCTGGACCCTGGCATCCGTACCGGCGTGAAAGTGGCGGTGGTGGATGCCACCGGCAAGTTGCTGGACACTGCGACGGTTTATCCGCACGAGCCGCGCCGGGACTGGGACGGCTCACTGCATACGCTGGCCAAGCTGGTCGAGAAACATGGCGTGCAGCTGATCGCGATCGGTAATGGCACGGCCAGTCGAGAGACCGACAAGCTCGCCGGCGAAGTCATCAAGCGTGTCAGTAGCAACACAAGCGCGGCGAAAGTCACCAGCATCGTCGTGTCCGAAGCGGGTGCTTCGGTGTATTCAGCTTCCGAACTGGCCGCCAAGGAATTCCCGGAGCTGGACGTGAGCCTGCGCGGCGCGGTCTCCATTGCCCGCCGTCTGCAGGACCCACTCGCCGAGCTGGTGAAGATCGAGCCCAAGGCCATCGGCGTCGGTCAGTACCAGCACGACCTGAATCAGAGCAAGCTCGCCAGGTCGCTCGACGCGGTGGTGGAAGATTGCGTCAATGCTGTTGGCGTAGATGTGAATACCGCCTCGGCGGCGCTGCTCACGCGTATTTCGGGCCTCAACACCACGCTGGCGCAGAACATCGTCGCGCACCGTGACGCCCATGGCGCTTTCAGCAGTCGTGCCGCGCTGAAGAAAGTGCCGCGTCTGGGGGACAAGACTTTCGAGCAGTGCGCGGGCTTCCTGCGCGTGAGCAATGGCAGCAACCCGCTCGACGCCTCCGCCGTGCACCCGGAAGCCTATCCGGTGGTCGAGAAGATCCTGGCCGACGTGCAGAAAAAGGCGCACGAACTGATTGGCGACTCGGCCACGCTGAAGAATCTGGATGCGAAGAAATACACCGACGAGCGCTTCGGCCTGCCCACCGTACAGGACATTCTGCGCGAGCTGGACAAGCCCGGCCGCGATCCGCGCCCTGAGTTCAAGACCGCCGTCTTCCGCGAGGGCGTCGAGGAACTCAAGCATCTGGAAGCCGGCATGCTGCTCGAAGGCGTGGTCACCAACGTCACCGCCTTCGGCGCCTTCGTCGACATCGGCGTGCATCAGGACGGCCTCGTGCACATCTCGGCGCTGTCGAATCGCTTCGTGAAGGATCCGGCGGAGGTTGTGAAGGCCGGCGACATCGTCAAGGTGAAGGTGGTCGAGGTGGATCTTGCGCGCAAGCGCATCGCGCTGACCATGCGCCTCTCTGATGAAGTTGTGCGCAAGCCCGCCGGTGCGGTGGATGCCTCGCGCAACAGCGCGCCGCGGGGCAAATCGCAGCCCGCACCGCGTCAGGAGAAAGCGCCTGCCAACAGCGCCTTTGCTGCTGCGTTCGCGAAGGCCAAACAGCGCTGAAGCGCCTGCGTTTGTGCGTGTCACTGGCTGGCCAAGCCCCGTCATGATTTGCGCAGAATCAAGCCGGACGGGATTTCCGGTCGCAGCTACAGAACCGGGTCATGGACGTGAATTGTCCGTGGTGACGGGCCCGCCGCTGCGTTGCGGGGCCACTGCGGCTTTGTCCTGCATGGCACTCACCCTGTAGCGCGCGATGTGACAGGTCTATGATGAACAGTGCTGTCATGGATGCGCTGACGTCGATGACCGCGCTTGTATCGTTTTCAGGAGAAAACCATGAGTCACAAAGAGCAGAAAAGCAGTAAGGAAGCCAAGAAGTCGCCGATGATGACGCTGAAGGAAAAGCGTGAGGCCAAGCATGCGAAGAAAATGGCCAAGGAAGTGCAACCGATCACGATTCCGCAGCATTAAAACACTGGGCGTTCTGCCCCTTCTTGTTTGACCTGTTTTCCACACCGTGCAGGAATGCCTGTACGGACTTCCCCGATCACTTCGCGTGGTCCCGCCAAGCCCGTTTCTCCCTGCCCGGTGTGGCTGCCTGCCCGGACTGTCCATGGGCTGGCTTCTTCCCCCATCTGAACCGACCCATCTGCGCCTCGCAGATACGCAGGCTGCGTGCACGCGTGCTGCCGGGAGATGTCGTCGCGCCAAGAAAAAGGCGGCGGTCTTTCGACCACCGCCTTCAAGCGCGAATCTCTGGGCAGATGTCTAGATGCAGCTCAGGCTGATGCTGTTGAGCTGGACGGTTGTGCTGGACTCCGTCCGGATCTGCAGGAATGAGCCCCCCGTGTAGCTGGCATTCGTGAGGGTCCAGACGTAGCTGTTGTCACCTGCCACGACATTCGTTGCTGCCGTGCTGACGACAACGGAACCCGACGTGGATGAGACCCCGGTGCTGGACAAGCTGGCCGTTGCCTGTGGCGAATTGCCGACCGAGGTTGTGTTGTTGTCGACGTACACCATGAATTTACCGGTCCCGGTTCCCGCTGCGGCGGCGTTGACCGTCAAGGTGCAGGTCTTGCCGACGATGTCAAAGATTCCCAGAGGTCCGGTAGAGGAGGATGTCGTTGCTGTGGTGCTCAGTGCGCCGATCGTGAAGCGTCCGCCGGTGAGCGTGATGACCCCGCTGGAAACCGTGATGGTTCCGCCAGTCTTGCCATACATGGCAACGCTGGTATCTGTCGGCAGTGTGGCGTAACCCGTCGTGAACAAGGTGGTGGTTGTGGCGACGGAGAAGTCATCCGACCAGTTCGAGGTCAGCACCGTGCCCGTGCCGCCGCCACTCGAAGACGAACTCGACGAAGAACTGCTCGATGAGCTGGAGGAACTGGAAGAGGAGCTGCTGGATGAGCTGCCACTCAGGACATTGTTTTCGTAGCAGCTGGTGCTGGAAAGCGTATCGGTAGAGGTTCCTGCCGTGGCGTACAGACCGATGCGGCCAGCCCCTGTACCGGTTTCAATGTTGCGGCGGGCCTGGGCGGCACACACAGGGGTGTAGGTGTAAGGCGGAGTCCAGGTGATGTCGGCTGTCGGCAGCTCGGAACAAGCAGAGGCGATGACTGCGCTATCCACGTTGATCGGGCCGGACCAGGCCAAGGACCAGTCCTTGGTGTTGTACTTGTCGCTGATGAAGAAGTTGCCGGACGTACGGAATCCCAGCCCCGTCTTGCCGCCGATGATCTTGCCGCAAAGCTCGGTGGTTTTCAGCCCCGTGAAAAGATGGAAGTTGTTTTCCGCCAGTACTGAAGAGTTGTAGCGGACGTCCAGACCGCCTTCGAACTTGTGACCATAGCTTGGTGTATTGCTGGTGCCCTGCATGAGGTTGTTGAAGGTGTGCAGCTGGCCGAAACGGATCAGCGGATGGCGTGAGGCTATGCCGTACCACCACAGACCGGTGTAGGTCACATGCAGGCGGTCCTGATCGCTCCAGGCACGACCGGAGTCGCCATTGCCGACCAGGCTGTTCTTGCCGTGGTCACCAAAGAAGGTGTTGGAGACCGTCACGTAGTCGGAGCCGCGCACGATATCCAGGTTGCCGTCGTGGCGGGTACTGCCGTCGGTGATGATCGAATCCGGCGTATCGCCATCGGTCAGTGAAACGTGATCGATCCAGATGTTCTGCGCACGCGAGATGGTCATGCCATCGGCGTAGGCGTTGCCGGAGTCTTCAGGATTGACATCCCAGGGCGTGTCGATTTTCAGATTGCGGATGATGACGTTGCGGGTCCAGGTCGGGTACTGGTCGCCGTCGTTGCCAAGCGAGATCCACTTCTTGAAGTCGGTTTCGGGGTCTCCGGTGGCGCCGGCCATGACTGAAGTCGTCGTCCCCAGTTCGGCACCGATCAGGATGGTGGTTCCCGTGATGCGGGCCGGGGTGCCGTTGGCATCATTGATGCCGACCAGGGTGGTATTCGACGGGATGCTGATCGAGCCGCCGAATTTCTGGTCCGAATAGCTCGTGTATTCCGCAAAGGTCTTGTTGCTGTTGCTCCAGCGCAGATCGATGTGTCCGACCACGCGGATGATCTTGGGCGCCAGCCCGGCATCGTTGAGGGCCGCGACCAGCTGCTGACCGGTATAGACGGTGTAGATGTGATTCTGGGTGGCATTGCGTCCGCCCGTGACGATGACTCTGCCATGCGTGATGGTGCTGGCGGTGCCACTGGTACGGCGATAGCTGTGCCAGCCGATATCCGGTGCGACATCGCATTCGAGACTGGACAGTGCGCCATTGGTCGGATCGCTGGTAGCGAATTGCCAGGTTGGCAACACGGGGGCCGCCAGATAATTGCTGGGGTCATGCAAGCCACCGACGAGGGCCGGAGCCGAGTAATTGCGCACGCCATACGCCGAGATGTCCAGAGGCGTGCTGTCGCCAGTCAGTGTCTGCGCATCGGTAGCACTGAGGCTGAGGGTCGGGCAGGTCGTTGTGGAGATGGTGCCGCCGGAAGATGAACTGGAAGACGAAGAGCTGCTCGACGAACTGGATGATGAACTGGACGACGAACTGGACGATGAGCTGGACGATGAAGCGCCCGTGCTTGCTGCCGGTGTCGCGCTGTCGGTACTGCTGCCTCCCCCGCCGCATGCGGCAAGGATTGCTGCGGCAGCAACAAGCGTCGCCAGACTCATGGTGTGTGTGATGGACATTGTTTGTACTCCCCCGAAATGAGTCGTTGCCGGTTCTTCTGAGCGCAACGACAAGATTTTCTTGTCACTGTATAAGAATAATGATTACAGCAGGGAAGCAGTTTTGATCCTGCGAGTTTGCTTTTGTGCGCGCTGACGGTCGGCCCTCCGGCAGATAGCGCCGCACCAGGCTGCAGGCCTTGTCTGAAAAGGGGGCGTTACCCGGGGGTTATCCGCATGTTCTGACGGGGCGATTGCGGCGGACAGGTCTTGATCGGGATTGCTGTTTTTGTGTTGTATATAAGTAACAACACGCGTCCGTCTGGGGGCTGGAACAGGCGTGCCAGATCCGCCGTGTCTGGACACCATTCTTTCGCTAACCGTTCAGGCCGGCTCCGAAGCGCTGATGAGGGTACGGGTGTAATCGCTGCGTGGCTGGTGGAGGATGTCTTCCAGGCTGCCAGACTCGACGACCTGGCTGTCTTTCATGACCAGTACGTGGTGCGCCATCGCGCGTATGACATCGATATCGTGTGTGACGAGCAGGTAGGCCAGCCGGTATTTGCGCTGCAGCTCGGCGAGCAGCTTGAGAACCTGTTGCTGGATCGTCACGTCCAGCGCGCTGGTGGGTTCGTCCAGCACCACAATCTGCGGCTTGAGGATCAGTGCGCGGGCAATTGCGATGCGCTGGCGCTGACCGCCGGAAAATTCGTGCGGATAGCGGTCCAGCAAGGGCTCGATGGCGCCGTTTTCGGAAAGCCCAACATCCTGCAAGGCGGTGATGATCTGCTCACGACGCTGTGCTGGCGTGAGTGCCGGAGCATGAATCTCCAGCCCTTCACCGACGATCCGGGCGATGGTCAGGCGTGGTGAGAGCGAGGAAAGCGGATCCTGGAAGACCACCTGGATGCGCTGGCGCAGCATGCGTTCCTGCGCCTTGCCGCCTTGACCCCATTGCTCGGCGCCAAGGTGGATCGTGCCGCTGGCGGGGGTCAGATTCAGCATGGCCAGGGCCAGAGAGGTTTTGCCCGAACCGGATTCGCCGATTACGCCCAGCGTTTCGCCGGGAGCCAGGGCGAAACTGGCCGCAGCAACGGCGGTAAAACGACCTTTATGGAACCAGCCGCGCAAACCGGGCAAGGGAACCGGATAGTCCACATGCACCGCTGTGGCCGAGAGCACGCAGCCTGTGTCGGGCGCGCTTACCTCGCGCAGCGGCCGGCTGTTGATCAGCTTGCGCGTGT
>JAGTRY010000028.1 GCA_018262235.1 Pseudomonadota bacterium | reverse complement strand
TAATATCAATGCGCGCAGCCAGCCAGCCCAAACCAAAGAAAAGCGGCCAGCTTAGCAACCACCAGAGTTCAAAATCCATGGGTTTTCAGAATGAGTCCGGCGTGTCGCTTGAGCGGCTCCGCAGACGGGTTGAAGGAGAAACCATCGGTGCCAGTTTACGCAGTCGCGCCACTTCACGCCGCAGCACAAAGACAGTCCCGGCAATCGCCGTGGCACCAAGCAATACGCCAGCCACCAGCATCGTCAACATCACGACCACGAGCGGCATGCGCCATTCCGTATCAAAGAAAGCATGGACAGTCACCACGCCATCATTTTTGATCGCAAAGCCCAGCAGCAGGATGAAAAGGGCTGCACGCAGCAGCCAAGTCAGAATTCGCATAGGTCGTGATTATCCTTCAGGCCGCCATAAAAAAGAAGGCGACCCTGAGGCCGCCTTCTTTATATTACCGACAATACAACACGCCTACATCACTCAATGTGATCTACGCGCTCACGCAGTTCCTTGCCTGCCTTGAAATGCGGGACGTATTTCTCCGGCACCAACACCTTGTCGCCCGACTTGGGATTGCGTCCCACGCGAGGCGGCCGGTAATTGAGGCCAAAGCTACCGAATCCACGGATCTCGATGCGCTGACCACGTGCCAGGCACGCAGCCATCTCATCGAGAATCATCTTCACCGCCAGATCGGCATCCTTCGCACCAAGCTGCGGAAAGCGCGCCGTCAAGCGCTCGATCAGTTCAGACTTGGTCATGCTATCAGGCACGGCAATACTTACTGCTGCTGAGCGTTGTTGAGCTTGGCCTTCAGCAGTGCGCCCAGATTGGTCGTACCGCTGGCAGCGGAGTTGTCGGAAGACAACTTCTGCATGGCTTCGTTCTGTTCAGCCTGATCCTTGGCTTTGATCGAGAGGTTGATCGAACGGGTCTTGCGATCCACGTTGATGATCATCGCTTCGACTTCGTCGCCAACCTTCAGCACGGTAGAGAGATCTTCCACGCGATCACGGGAGAACTCGGAAACGCGCAGATAGCCTTCCTGATCAGCACCCAGATCAATCACGGCGCCACGTGCATCCACCGACTTGACAGGACCACGAACCATGGTGTTCTTGTCATGCGTTGCCACGAAGGACGTGAACGGATCCCCATCCATCTGCTTGACGCCCAGCGAGATGCGTTCCTTCTCGATGTCGATGGCCAGCACAACCGCTTCCAGCTCGTCGCCCTTCTTGAAGTTGCGGATCGCTTCTTCGCCCGGAGCAGACCAGGACAGATCGGACAAATGCACCAGACCGTCGATACCGCCCGGCAAGCCGATGAACACGCCAAAGTCGGTGATCGACTTGATGGCACCCTTCACGCGGTCGCCCTTCTTGTGGTTCTGACCGAATTCGTCCCACGGATTGGCCATGCACTGCTTCATGCCCAGCGAGATACGACGACGATCTTCGTCGATTTCCAGAATCATCACTTCGACTTCGTCGCCCAGCTGGACAACCTTGGTCGGGTGGATGTTCTTGTTGGTCCAGTCCATTTCGGAGACGTGCACCAAGCCTTCGATACCTTGTTCGACTTCAACGAATGAGCCGTAGTCGGTGATGTTGGTGACCTTACCGAACAGGCGGGTGCCTTGCGGGTAACGACGGGAAATGCCGACCCACGGATCTTCGCCCAGTTGCTTCATGCCCAGCGAGACGCGGTTCTTTTCCTGATCGAACTTCAGGACCTTGGCGGTCACTTCGTCGCCCACCGTCAGCACTTCGGACGGGTGACGAACGCGGCGCCATGCCAGATCGGTGATGTGCAGCAGGCCGTCGATACCACCCAGATCCACGAATGCGCCGTAATCGGTGATGTTCTTGACGATACCCTTGACGACAGTGCCTTCCTGCAGGTTTTCCAGCAGCTTCTGGCGCTCTTCGCCCATGGTCACTTCGAGCACGGCACGACGCGACACAACCACGTTGTTGCGCTTGCGGTCGAGCTTGATGACCTTGAATTCAAATTCTTTGCCTTCGAAAGGCGTCGTGTCCTTGACCGGACGCATATCCACCAGCGAGCCGGGCAGGAATGCACGGATGCCGTTGGTCATGACAGTCAGGCCGCCCTTGACCTTGCCGGTCACCATACCCTTGACCAGCGCGCCATCGGTCAGCGCTTTGTCCAGGAAGTTCCAGGCAGCGATACGCTTGGCCTTGTCGCGCGACAGGCGGGTTTCGCCGTAGCCGTCTTCGAGGGACTCAATAGCCACCTGGACGTAGTCGCCCGGGTTGGCTTCGACTTCGCCGCGATCATTGCGGAATTCGTCGAGGGGAATGTAGCTTTCGGATTTCAGGCCGGCGTTAACGACGACGAAATTGTTGTCGATACGCACGACTTCAGCCGTAATGACTTCACCAGCACGCATTTCCTGGCGATTAAGGCTTTCTTCGAAAAGCTCAGCAAAGCTTTCAAAGCTTTCTTCGGTTACAGAAGTTGACATAGGGAAAGGACTCGGTACCGCGCAAGCACGGCAATAGGTTGAAAGATTGGAAAAACCGGGAAGCTCACAGACTGATCGAAAACACAGAGATCACCCGTCGGCCGCCGGCACCTCAGCCAGTTTGTCCAACGCCGCGCTGAAGAGCGAGATCCAGTACGAACTGGACAGCCTCGTTGATCGAAAGCATGGTGGTGTCGAGCAAAACAGCATCCTCACAGGGCTTCAGGGGAGCAACGGCCCGCGAGGCATCACGGGTGTCACGCTCCTGCAAGTCGCCCAAGAGACTCGCGATACTAGCAGGCAAACCCTTTTCGATCAACTGCTTATATCTTCTCTCCGCTCGTGCCTGGGCCGTCGCGGTCAGGAAAATCTTGAGAAAGGCCTCGGGAAAAACCACCGAACCCATGTCACGGCCGTCAGACACCAGACCTGGCGCCTGGCAGAATGCCCGCTGACGCGCCAGCAGGGCCAGACGCACAGCCGGCAAGGCCGCTATTTTCGAGGCTGCATTGCCGGTTTCCTCGCGCCGCAGGTCCAGGGACACATCCGTCCCGTCCAGCCAGACCTTGCCATCCGCGAAAACCACATCAAGCTGCTGCCCCAATGCGGCAAGCGCTGCTTCATCCGCCAAATCCACCCGATGCTTGAACGCGGCAAGCGCCAGCAACCGATAGATCGCTCCAGAATCCAGGTAATGCCAACCCAGTTTTTCGGCAACCAGACCAGCGACAGTTCCCTTGCCCGAAGCGGTCGGACCATCAATGGCGATGACAGGAATGGCTGCACCCATCACATCTGCTCCAGCGTTTCGATCCCGAGCAAGCCCAAACCGGTTTTGAGAGTACGTGCTGTCAGTTCGCACAAGCGCAAACGGCTATCCCGTACGGAGCCTTCACTCTTGAGTACCGGACACGCCTCGTAGAAACGCATGAACTGGGTCGCCAGTTCATAGAGATATGCACACAGGAAGTGCGGCATGGTCTCCCGCGCAACGGTCTGCAAGGCTTCAGCAAAACGCGCCAGGGCGAGTGCCAGCTGGCGCTCAGCCTCATCATTGATGATGATCGGAGCCCGGGTATCGAAAGTTTCCACGCGACGGAATACGCTGGCGATCCGCGTATAGGCGTATTGCAGGTAGGGCGCGGTATTGCCTTCGAAAGACAGCATCGAATCCCAGCTAAATACATAGTCGCTGTTGCGGTTCTTGGAGAGATCCGCGTACTTCACCGCACCAATCCCGACGGCCTTGGCGATCACTGCACGTTCCTCAGCAGGCATCTCCTGATTCTTCTCGCTGACCAGCGCATACGCACGCTGTTCAGCCTCTTCCAGCAGATCGGCTAGTTTGACGGTGCCACCGGAACGCGTCTTGAAAGGCTTGCCATCTTCTCCCAGCATCACCCCGAAACCAACGTGCTCCAGACTCATCCCCGCAGGTGCATAACCCGCCTTGCGACTCAGAGTGAACATCTGCTGGAAATGCAGCGCCTGACGGGCATCCACCACATACAAAACACGGTCAGCATGCAGCGTGCCGGCACGATAACGCACGGCTGCCAGATCAGTCGTCGCATACAGATAGCCACCGCCCTGCTTCTGCACGATATAAGCCTGCGCCTCACCGTCCTTGTTCTTGAACTCATCAAGGAACACGACCTGCGCGCCCTCACTTTCGACCGCCAGACCTTTGGCCTGCAGATCTGCCACCACGACCGGCAGATCGTCGTTGTAGGCGCTCTCGCCGCGTACATCTTCGCGCTTGAGCCCCACGCCAAGCTTGGCGTACAAAGCTTCGCAGTGATGCAGGGAGACATCGAGGAATTTTTGCCACAAGGCATTGACCTGCGCATCGCCCCCTTGCAGCTTGACCACACATTCACGGGCGTGCGTGGCGAAAACTTCGTCTTCGTCAAAACGCTGTTTGGCGCGACGATAGAAGTCTTCCAGATCAGACAAAGCAACGTCACCAGCCTGCTCGGCCTCGATCAGATACGCCGTCAGCATACCGAACTGGGTCCCCCAATCGCCCACGTGATTCTGCGCAATCACCTCATGCCCCATGAAACGCAGTACACGCGCCAGCGCATCACCAATGATGGTCGAACGCAGGTGACCCACATGCATTTCCTTGGCCAGATTCGGCGAGGAGTAATCCACTACCACGCGTTGTGCAGGCGGATGCGGCACCCCCATGTTGGCGTCCGTCAGCGCAAGATTGCTCAGCCCGGCCAGATACTCGGGTGCCAGGGTGATATTGATGAAGCCTGGCCCGGCGATCTCCACCTTGCTGGCGATGCCGGCCAGATCAAGCTTGGCCAGCACTTCGGTGGCCAGCTGGCGCGGATTCATCTTGCGAGCCTTGGCCGCCCCCATCACGCCATTGGCCTGGTAATCACCAAATTCGGGCCGCCCGGCAGGCTGAATCACCGCCGGCGCATCCGGACAATCAACAGCGGCCAAAGCCGCGCGCACACGGGTATCGAGAAGTTCTATCAGAGTCTGATTCATGGGTTCACTTCGTCACAGAGGCGAAGACGTCAAAATATTCAGGAAAGGTTTTGGCCGTGCATTTGGGATCGTTGATGCGTACCGGCACCCCGGCCAATGCCACCAAGGAAAAACACATTGCCATCCGATGGTCATCATAGGTATCGATCGCGGCATTTGCGATGAGTTGCGCAGGCGGTGTGATGCGCAACCAGTCGTCACCCTCCTCCACACTTGCCCCGACCTTGCGAAGCTCAGCCGCCATCGCTGCAATCCGGTCGGTTTCCTTGACCCGCCAACTGCCGATATTGGTCAGACGGCAAGGCCCGTCACAAAACAGGGCCGCCACCGCAAGCGTCATCGCGGCATCGGGAATATGGTTGAAATCCATGTCAAAGGCTTTGAGCCGACCAGAAGCCGGAGCGCGCGCTTCAATCCAGTTTTCGCCCATTTCGATCTGTGCGCCCAGGGCTTGAAGTGCCTGCGCAAAAGCCACATCCCCCTGGATACTGTTACTCCCCACGCCTTCAACACGCAGCGGGCCGCCACCAATGGCGCCCGCAGCGAGAAAATAAGAGGCAGACGAGGCATCACCCTCGACATACAGCACCCCCGGCGACAGGTATCGCTGTCCGCTTGGCACATGGAATTTCTGCCAGCCTTCACGCTGCACCAGCACGCCAAACTGCGCCATCAGGCGCAAAGTGATCTCGATATAAGGCTTGGAAATCAGCTCACCGACGACCTCGACAGTCGTGGTCACGCCCGTCGTCGGCAGCGCCATCAACAAAGCCGTCAGGAACTGACTGGAGACATTTCCGCGGATCCGCACCACGCCACCCGGGGTGATCGCCCCTGGACGGATCTGCAGCGGCGGAAAGCCGTCATTGCTGAGATACTCGATGTC
The DNA here is from genome assembly GCA_018262235.1 of Pseudomonadota bacterium. Taxonomy (GTDB): domain Bacteria; phylum Pseudomonadota; class Gammaproteobacteria; order Burkholderiales; family Rhodocyclaceae; genus Uliginosibacterium. Next base: position 29,410 of record JAGTRY010000028.1, on the reverse strand, counting down.
TGCGCCGATCTGGCGCAAACCCTCAACCAGATCACCGATCGGCCGTTCGTGCATGCGTGGCACACCATGCAATTTGTAGGTACCACCCGCCAGAGCCAAGGCAGCCGTCAGCGGACGGAATGCCGTTCCGGCGTTCCCCAGAAACAGGTCGGCCTGCTTGTTGACAAACCCCGTCGGAGAACCGACGACCCGGTAATCGCGCTCGCCCGTCTTGTCGACCGCAACACCCAGCAATTTGAGCGCATCGAGCATGCGCTCCGTATCGTCCGAGGCGAGCAGATCGCGGATTTCCGTCGTACCTTCCGACAATGCTGCCAGCAACAGCGTACGGTTCGAAATGCTTTTCGAGCCAGGCAAACGCACAACGCCACGCGCCTGCGAAAGCGGGCTGAGATCCAGATATTCCATGGTTTTACTTCAGGTAGGTTTCAGCCCAGGCATTGCGCGCAGCGCTGGCCTCGGCGAACAGGGATTCAAGTGCCTTGCCGTCACCTTGCATCAGCAATGCACGCAGATAGGCCAGCTCTGTCAGATAGGCATCCAGTTCTGCCATCAAGGCATGCCGGTTGGCCACACAGATATCACGCCACATCTCGGGGTGACTGCCGGCAATCCGCGTGAAATCACGAAAGCCGGACGCCGCAAAACCAAACAATTGTTCAGCATTGCCACGCGCCTGAATCTCATGCACCAGACCGAACGCCAGCAAATGCGGCAAATGACTGACAGCGGCAAACACCCGGTCATGATCCTGCGGGCTCATCTGGCTCATCACCGCACCACACGCGGCCCATGCTGCGCGCACACGATCGATGGACGTCGGGTCGTTTTCAGGCAAGGGCGTGAGCACTACGCGTTTGTCTTGATAGAGCGAGGCAGAAGCCGCCGCAGGACCACTTTTCTCGGCCCCGGCGATTGGATGCGCCGGCACGACGTTCGCCAGACTATTGCCCAAGTGGTTGTAAACCGCTTCAAACACATCCGATTTGGTACTGCCCGCATCCGTCACCAATGTCTGCGGCTCAAGATAAGGTGCTGCAGCCGCCATCACCGTATCCATTTGGCCGACCGGCATCGCCAGCAGCAGCAGATCGGCCCCTTTCAGAGCGACAGACCAGTCGGTCGCGATCTCGTCAAGGATCCCCAACCGCTGTGCTTCCTCAAGGGTTTCGCGACGCCGCCCGATCCCGACAACAGTCTTCACCAAACCGGCCGATTTGAGCGCCAGTGCAAAAGACCCGCCGATCAGGCCAACACCACAGATAACGATTCGATCAAACATCTCAGCCTTTCAGCGCCACAGCCAACGCTTCGAGGAAACGGGCATTCTCGGCTTCAAGACCAACCGTCACCCGCAACCATTCCGGCATCCCGTAACTGCCAATCGGCCGCACGATCACGCCCTGCTGCAGCAAACGCAGATTGACACCCGCACCATCACCCACACGAAACGTCACAAAATTTCCTGCAGAGGGAATGTGCTCAAGATTCAGGGCATTCAGGCCCTTGATGATTTGCGCCATGCCGGCACGATTCGCGACATAGCTGCGTTGCAGAAACTCGTCGTCATTGAGCGCAGCCTCTGCGGCAGCCAGCGCCACACTGTTGGCATTGAATGGCGCACGCACCCGGTTCATGAGATCCGCCACGGCCGGACTGGCAACCGCGTAGCCGATGCGCAGCCCCGCAAGCCCATAGATTTTGGAGAACGTACGCGAAACGACAAGATTCGGAAAACGAGCAATCCATGCCACGCTGTCATAACGAAGTTCAGGTGGCAGATATTCGTTATAGGCCTCGTCAAGCAAGACCATGACATTACCCGGTACATTTTCCAGGAAGGATTCAAGCAGTTTTCCAGGCAGGAATGTCCCGGTCGGATTGTTCGGATTGGCCAGAAAAACGATATGCGTATCGGGCGCAACCGCATCGGCCATTGCCGCCAGATCGTGTCCGAAAAACCGTGCAGGCACCTCGATGCCACGCGCACCGACACTTTGCGTTGCCAACGAATACACCGCAAAGGAATACTGCGAGTACACGGCACTGCCGCCAGCCGGCAAAAAAGCACGGGCAGCAAGCTCCAGCACATCGTTTGAACCATTGCCGAGCACGAACTGATCCACACCCACGCCCAGCTTGCGTGACAACGCCTGTTTCAGTGCAAAACCATTCCCGTCCGGATAACGCGCCAGATCGCTGATCACGGCCGCCATCGCTTCCCTGGCCTTCGGACTCACCCCGAGTGGATTCTCGTTGGAGGCAAGCTTGATGATCGTCGCTTCATCCAGCGCCATTTCACGCGCCAGCTCACTGATGGGTTTGCCAGGGATATAGGGAGAAATTCGCCGGATATATTCCGGAGCGCGTAGGGCAATGCTCATGAACCGACTCCGACAAGACAGGAAAGCAGACGACAAACGCGGGCTTCAGATTGCAGCAACTGGGTAAGAACCAAGCACCTTCACGAAAGCCGCGCGATCCACCAAGGCACGCAATGCGGCAGCCACGGCCGGATCGTTGCGATGCCCTTCGATATCGACATAGAACACGTATTCCCACAAACCGGTCCGCGAAGGACGGGACTCCAGTTTGGTCATGCTGACCCCCTGATCCGCAAAGGGCTGCAAGAGTTCGTGCACGGCGCCCGGGCGATTCGGTGCGGAACATACCAGCGAAGTCTTGTCACGTCCGGAAGGGCCGCCATCATGCTGACCAATCACAAGGAAACGCGTGGTGTTGTTGGGATCGTCTTCAATATTGGCAAAGAGAATCGGCAATTCATACAGCTGTGCTGCACGCTCTCCCGCAATAGCTGCGGCTTCCGGATCAGCCGCCGCCAGTCTTGCCGCTTCTGCGTTGCTGGAAACAGATTGACGTTCAATGCCGTGCGCATGGTGCGCAAGCCAGTCGTTACACTGCGACAAGGACTGCGCATGGGAGTAAATACGCTTCACGGCAGACATCTCGGCTGCACGCGTCATCAGGTTGTGCCGGATTCGCAAGCTAACCTCACCGCATACCGACACATTGGCTGACAGCAAGAGATCAAGCGAACGGCTGATTGCTCCCTCGGTCGAATTCTCGACCGGCACCACACCATATTCGACCGCACCGGCTTCCACGGCATGGAATACATCATCAATGGTCTGCAGCGGCAACAAGCTTGGGGAACCTCCGAAATGCTTGCTGGCCGCGGCCTCGGAGAAAGTCCCCTGAGGCCCCAGATGAGCAACCTTGAGCGGCTGCTCCAAGCCCAGACACCAGGACATGATTTCGCGGAAGATGCGCTGCACCGCTTCGTTTGAAAGCGGGCCGGGATTTTTCTCCGCAATGTTGCGCAACACTTGCGCCTCACGCTCGGGACGGTACAGCGGGCCACGCTTGACTTCACCGACACGTTTGGCACATTGCGCACGCGCAGCAAGACGCTCAAGGATTTCGGCATCCAGGCGATCAATCTCGCTACGCAGCTTCAGCAACTCATCGCTCATTCCGCGCTGCCCTCACCTGCCGTTTCCTCGCCACCTTCAGCAGCATTTTCACCATCGGCACTTTCGTCATCGGTGTCAGCAATCTTGACGATGGAAGACAGGCGGGAACCCGCATCCAGATTGATCAGCGTGACACCCTGGGTCGAGCGACCCAGTTCGCGGATATCCTTCACCGGGGTACGGATCAGCACACCATTATCGGAAATGAGCATGACCTGATCCGTCGGATCCACCAACACCGCACCGACCAGCTTGCCGTTGCGCTCGGAAGACTGGATTGCAATCATGCCCTTGGTTCCCCGGCCATGCATTGTGTATTCCCCGATCGCGGTACGCTTGCCATAACCATTTTCCGTAGCGGTCAGCACGCTCTGGGTTTCACCCTGCGCGACCAGCATGGACAGAACGCTCTGACCATCCTCCAGCATCATCCCGCGCACGCCGCGCGCGGTACGTCCCATCGGCCGTACGTCGTTTTCGTCAAAACGCACAGCCTTGCCAGCATCCGAGAACAGCATGACATTGCAGTCCCCATCCGTGATTGCCACACCGATCAGGAAATCACCATCATCCAGACCGACCGCAATGATCCCGGCTTTACGAGGATTGGAGAAATCGGTCAGCGGAGTCTTCTTCACCGTTCCTTGTGAGGTTGCCATGAAGATGAAGTGCCCCTCATCAAATTCCTTGACGGGCAACACGGCTGTGATCTTCTCGCCCTCGACCAGCGGGAAGAGATTGACGATCGGCTTGCCACGCGAAGTGCGATTGCCTTCCGGCACTTCATAGACCTTGAGCCAGTACAGGCGGCCACGGTTGGAGAAGCACAGGATGAAATCATGGGTATTAGCAACAAAGAGCTGATCAAGGAAGTCATCCTCTTTCATTGCTGCGGCTTGCTTGCCCCGACCACCACGTTTCTGCGCGCGATAATCGGCGAGCGGCTGACGCTTGAAATAGCCGGTGTGAGAAAGCGTCACTACCATGTCTTCCGGTGCGATCAGATCCTCGATGTTGATATCGGCCGTATTCAGCACGATTTCGGATTTGCGCGGGTCGCCAAACTGCTCACGAATCGTACGCAACTCGGCATCGATGATGGCGGCAATGCGCGCCGGTTTGGCCAGGATATCCAGCAGGTCAGCAATTTCTGCCATGACATCGCGGTACTCGCCGACGATCTTGTCCTGCTCCATGTTGGTCAGGCGCTGCAGTTGCATTTCCAGAATGCGTTGAGCCTGAACCTCGGAAAGGCGATACCCCTGCTTGGACAAGCCAAACTCTGCAGGGAGTCCCTCCGGACGGTAACTGTCGGACATTGCCCGAGCCAGCATCTCCTCGACCAGCGGCGAACGCCAGACACGTTCGACCAGCTCGCGCTTGGCATCGGCAGGCGTCGGAGCAGCCTTGATCAGTGCGATGATTTCATCAACATTCGAGAGCGCAACCGCCAGACCTTCCAGAATGTGGCCACGCTCACGCGCTTTGCGCAGTTCAAACACGGTACGGCGTGTCACAACCTCCCGACGGTGGGCGATGAAACACTCCAGCATCTGTTTGAGGTTGAGCAGGCGGGGCTTGCCATCAACCAGTGCCACCATGTTCATGCCGAAGGAATCCTGCAGCTGCGTCATCTTGAACAGATTGTTCAGGATGACCTCTGCCACCTCGCCACGCTTGAGTTCGATGACAACGCGCATGCCGGACTTATCAGACTCATCACGCAGATCGGAGATACCCTCGATGCGCTTTTCCTGCACCAGTTCGGCGATCTTTTCCAGCAGGGTCTTCTTGTTAACCTGATAAGGGATCTCGTCGACGATGATCGCCTGGCGATTGCCCTTTTCCATGTCTTCAAAGTGCGTCCGGGCGCGCATGATGACGCGGCCACGCCCGGTACGATAACCTTCGTGCACGCCATTCAGACCATAGATCAGCCCCGCAGTCGGGAAGTCCGGCGCAGGTACGATCTTGATCAAATCTTCGATATCGGTATCCGGATTGCTCAGCAATACCAGACAGGCTTCGATCACTTCAGACAGATTGTGCGGGGGAACATTGGTCGCCATCCCCACAGCGATACCCGCCGAGCCATTGACCAGCAGATTCGGAATGCGCGTCGGAAGAACGGTGGGCTCAAGTTCCTTGCCGTCGTAGTTGGGTTGGAAATCAACGGTTTCCTTGTCGATATCCGCCAGCAGATCGGCAGACATCTTCTCCAGCCGACACTCGGTATAACGCATGGCTGCAGCAGAATCGCCATCGATCGAGCCAAAGTTACCTTGCCCGTCGACCAGCGTGTAGCGCAGCGAAAAATCCTGCGCCATCCGCACCAGCGTGTCGTAAATAGCCGAGTCGCCGTGAGGGTGGAATGTCCCCATTACGTCACCAACCACCCGGGCACACTTCACGTAAGGGCGGTTCCAGACTGTGTTGGCCTCATGCATTGCATAGAGGACACGACGGTGCACGGGCTTCAGACCGTCGCGCACATCCGGCAGCGCACGCCCTACAATCACGCTCATGGCGTAATCGAGGTAGGAGTGGCGCATTTCTTCCTCTAAACTGATCGGCAGCGTTTCCTTGGCAAACGAATTCATAGGCGCTTTTGAAAGGTCCGGTTGAGTGCGCTAAAGAATGTAATTGTAACACGGAGGCCACGCTCTCCTGACTGGTTCCGCCTGCAATGCGGCCAGACGCGCAAGACAAGCTGCATACGATTCGTCTTGACACTTGTAGCCGTCACAAGCGCCGCCTCCGGACGTAACAATCGTCCACGCTTGCCCAAGGGCTTTATCCCGCACGATCACGGGTAGAATCGCGCCACTCATGGAAGCATCCCCTCGCCCCCTTGCCAGTTGGCCGCGTTACCGCCCCAAGCTGAAGCCTGCCCCGTTCCTGCCCATGTCGCGACGCGAGATGGATGCGCTCGGCTGGGATGCCTGCGACATCATCCTGATCACCGGTGACGCGTATATCGACCATCCAAGCTTCGGCATGGCAATTATCGGTCGCTTGCTGGAGGCGCAAGGCTTTCGCGTCGGCATCATTGCCCAGCCTGACTGGCTCTCGGCAGAGCCTTTCCGCGCACTCGGCAAACCGGCACTGTATTTCGGCGTGACCGCGGGCAACATGGATTCGATGATCAACCGCTACACCGCCGATCGCAAACCGCGCTCGGATGACGCCTACACGGCAGGCGGCGCATCCGGCAAGCGGCCAGACCGTGCCGTAACGGTCTACGCCCAGCGCGCACGTGAAGCCTTCCCCGGCGTGCCGGTGATCATCGGCAGCATCGAAGCGAGCCTGCGCCGCATCGCTCATTATGATTACTGGAGCGACAAGGTCCGCCGTTCGGTGCTACCGGACTCCAAGGCCGACATGCTGATCTTCGGCAATGCCGAACGCGCACTGGTGGAACTCACTCATCGCCTTGCCGCTGGCGAGGCCATCGAGTCCATCCGCGATCTGCGCGGCACCGCCTTCATGGTCAAGAAAAACTGGCTGCCAGACGAAACCTGGAGCGAGATCGATTCACTCACGCTGGACCGGCCGGGACGCATTGAGGCACATCCTGATCCTTATGCCATGGAGCCACAGCAGACCGCGACGACACCGAATGCAGATGGCTCGCTGCCGGTACAGATCGTGCCTGCAGCAGCCCGCGTCGCCGTGCGTAAGGCCCAGCGCGCCAGGACGGTTGTACGCCTGCAAAGTTTCGAAGCCGTCTCGACTGATCGGGTGCTCTACGCCCACAACTCGCGGGTCTTCCACCTCGAATCCAATCCGGGCAATGCCCGCGCCATGCGCCAGGCACATGGCGAACGCGATGTGTGGCTGAACCCGCCACCGATCCCGCTGACGACTTCCGAAATGGATTACGTCTTCGACCGGCCTTTCGCGCGAGCGCCCCATCCTTCGTACCAGGGCGCCCGCATCCCGGCTTGGGAGATGATCCGTTTCTCGATCAACATCATGCGCGGCTGTTTCGGGGGGTGCACCTTCTGCTCGATCACCGAGCACGAGGGCCGCATCATCCAGAGCCGCTCGCATGAGTCGATCCTGAAAGAAATTGAAGAGATCCGCGACAACGCCCCGGAATTCAAAGGGCATATCTCGGATCTGGGTGGGCCGACCGCCAACATGTACCGGATGGCCTGCAAGGATCCAAAAATTGAGTCTTCCTGCCGACGCTTGTCCTGTGTCTATCCGGATGTCTGCGAGAACCTGAATACGGATCACTCATCCCTGATCGCGCTCTACCGCAAGGCTCGCGCGATTCCCGGCGTGAAGAAGATCACCATCGGCTCGGGCCTGCGTTATGACCTCGCCGTACGCTCGCCCGAATATGTAAAGGAACTGGTCACCCACCATGTCAGCGGCCTGCTCAAGATCGCCCCGGAACATACCGAGGAAGGGCCCCTGGCGAAGATGATGAAGCCGGGCATCGGCAGCTTCGAGCGCTTCCGCAAGATGTTCGACAAATATTCGAAGGAAGCCGGCAAGACCCAGCATCTGGTGCCCTACTTCATCGCCGCCCACCCCGGCACGGCGGATCTGGACATGCTCAATCTGGCCCTGTGGCTGAAGGCCAACAACTTCCGTCCGGATCAGGTACAGACCTTCACGCCAACCCCGCTGGCGATGGCCACGGCCATGTATTACTCGCGCAAGAATCCGCTGCGTCGCGTCAGCCAGGATTCGGAAGACGTCGAAACGCCGCGTCTGGCCAGACAGCGCAAATTGCACAAAGCGCTCCTGCGTTATCACGACCCGGAAAATTTCGAACTGATCCGCGAGTTTCTCAACGAAATCGGCCGGCGTGATCTGATCGGCAACAGCCCGCATCACCTCGTCCCCTGGACTTCACTGACCAGATCAGGCCCCGCTCCGACGCCAGCCCGCTCCAGACCATCCCCCGCTTTGCCATACCGACCGCGCACGAAACGCTAGGCGAGCTGTACGCAGAAGCCACACAGCTTCTGGATGCCCGGCGCCGGCGCGGCCAGCCGGCTCATCCTGACGCCCCGTACGACTTCATGGATGTGTTTTATTGCCGGGCTTTTGCATCACGGAACAGGTCTGATTCGCCCTGATTTCGTTTTGGGTAAAAACTTATCCAAGCTTGCGACATTTTTCACAAATCCGTCGATGCAATCTTGATGTGACCGGCAACAAGACTACAATCGCTGGACCGCATACGCGGGATAGAGCCTCTGAAGAGGCCACTCAAAATTACATTGGAGACATTCATGCAACACTTTCACACGCACTCCCGTGCGCTGGTGGCTATCGCTGCCTGTGCACTGATCGGTCTGCCGGCCCAGGCCGTCAGCAGCACCACGGCACGCCCACAGCTCACCAGCAGCCAGGCAGCCAGCTATACCGTCGCCAAATACATGTCCAACGGCGGCAGTTGGGATCCTTCCAGCGGAGTCGGAGCCATCAGCGGCTTCACCGCCAATTACAAGGTTGCAGCAGATGGCACAGCCACCTACAAGACCATTCAGGCAGCCATCACCGCGGCTGTCAAAGCCGGCGGCACAGCACGCAAGTACATCAGCGTGAAGGCCGGCTCCTACAAGGAGGTGGTCTGCGTACCCTCCTCCGCGCCACCGATCACCCTCTACGGTCTGGATGCCACGGCTGCCAACACGGTGATCTACTACGGCAATTCAAACCTGACCCCAAAGTCATCGGGTTCGTCCACGCATGCCTGCACCAGCAACAGCTCCGCGACAACCATCGGCACATCCAGCAGCGCCACCTTCAATGTAGCGGCCAAGGATTTCCGCGCTCGCAATCTGACCTTCAAGAACAGCTACACCGAAGGCAGCTACAGCGGCAGCAACCAGTCAGCGCTGGCGCTGTCGGTGCGTGGTGACAAGGCCATCTTCGAGAACGTGCAGGTCATCGGCAATCAGGACACCCTGTACATCGGTTCCTACAGCTATTCGACGACCAACCGCGCCTTCTTCAAAGCCAGTTTCATCCAGGGTGACACGGATTTCATCTTCGGGCACGGCACAGCCGCGTTCTACGGCTGCACGATCCAGTACAACGCCACACGTCTGGGCGCCTCGGCCGCCAGCTACATCTTCGCGCCGAGCACCCAGTCGTCCAACAGCTACGGCTTCCTGGTCATCAACAGCACGCTCAACTACGCCGGAGGATCACCGTCCAATGTCATCTACCTGGGCCGCAACTGGGCCGAGTCGGGCGCCAAGGGCCAGCTGGTGATTCGCGAAACGGCGATCTCGGCACACGTACGCAAGACCGCTCCGTGGGGACCGGGCACCAATGGCGCTGCCTACAGCAGTTCGACAGCCCGCTTCAGCGAGTACAACAACACCGGGACAGGCAGCGGTAACTGATTCTTGCCCACGCAAAACAAAAAGCCCGGAGTTGTGAATCTCCGGGCTTTTTATGTAGACCTTGATACAACCGAAACACAGAAATCTTCTCCCGCTGCCTTGGGCCCGACGCTAATCCTGATGCGCTACCGCTATCATTGCTCGCAAAGAAAAATCCAGACTTAGGAGCACGCCTGTGTTGTCCAGCAAATTGCGCACGGAATTTGAACGTGTGCGACCGTTCATTCCTTTCATCCTGTGCCAGCTGATCATTCTGGGATGCTGCTACCGGCTCTGGCTGGTGTATGCCTATAACCCGATGGATCACATCTGGAGCGATCCGGAGCGCCACTGGGTACAAGGCATTGATGCCCGCCGCGACGACCCGCTGGCCCTGATGGATCCCATTCTGTTCCAGCTCTACATCGGCGTGCTGGCCAAGCTGACATTGGGTATCCCGAAGCTGGTCGCTTTTTACACGAGCGCGCTGAGCCTCGTCACCCCTTGGCTGTGGTACCGCTTCCTGCGCGAACTACAACCCTCGCGCAATCTTGCCCTGCTTGGCTGGGCCATTCTGGCCTGGTTGCCGTCCTGGGCTGCGATCTACAGCTATTTCATGCAAGAAACCCTGATGCTGCCACTACTGGGCGCCGCCCTGTGGGCGACCTGGCGTTGCCGCCGCAAGGCAGACCTGCCGGCCTTCATCCTGGCCGCATTGCTCTGGACGCTGGCCGGGTTGACGCGTTCGATCTGCTTGCCGATCGGCCTGCTCGCGCTGGTCTGGCTGTGGGCAGCACAGGGCGACAAGGCCAGACGGGCTGCTGTGTCGGTGATTCTGCTTGCATTGGTATTCGGACCACTGACCGTACGCAGCCTGAATCGTGCCCACCTGGTCGCACCACACGGAATCGGCGGACTGAATGCGCTGTACGCCCGCTCGGGCGGCTTCGAAATCAATATCGAGTTCAAGCGCCAAGGCGCAGGCTGGGGCTATGGTTTCGGCTCTCCTTCGGTCGGCGCACGGCCATTTGAGCCGTTCTCGGACTGGCACACCAGCCGGGAGGGGGTAGCGCGTTTCCGGATCGATCTGGACAAGGGCACCGAGGACTGGGATGCCGAGCAAGCCAAACTTGATCTGGATCTGCCGCGCTATCTCTGGCTCACCAAGGAGAACCTGATCTTCCTGTTCTTCTCCGAATCCTGGCCAGACACCAACCGCGAACGGCTGATCGGCGAAATCAATCACCAACTGCGCTGGATCTGGGCCCCCTTAACCCTGGCAGGTCTGATCCTGACCTTACGCCTCTGGCGCCGTCAGCGCGAGCGCATGCTGCCCGCCCTCATCCTCGTCTGGTTCCTGGTGCAAGGCCTGAGCCTGGTTGCCGTCAATGAAGGACGTTACCGCAAGCCTTTCGAAGGATTGTTGGTTGCGCAGTTGATCCTGCTCGCCAGCACGCTGGGCAGACCACGCTTTGCGGATCAAACAATGCCTGCTGCGGTTCCGCCCCTCCCGAAAGGAACCGGACTATGAACAGCCGTCGTCGCATTTCACTGGTCATCCCTTTCTACAACGAAGAACTCAACGTCGACAACACCCTGGCTGCCATCGGCCGTGTTGTCGATCCGCAACGCTACGATTGGGAATTGGTCGCCATCAATGACGGTAGTCGTGATGGCACGCTGGCCAAATTGCAGGCAGCCTCCCCCGCCAACTTTGAATTGATCGTGGTCGATCTGTCCCGCAACTTCGGCAAGGAATCCGCGCTTTCCGCCGGTCTTTCCCAGGCAACAGGCGATGCCATCATCCCGCTGGATGCAGACCTGCAGGATCCACCCGAGATGATTGCGGCGATGCTGGAGAAATGGGAAGAGGGCTTCGAAGTCGTCCTCGCCCGCCGCTCTGACCGCAGTAGCGACGGCTTCCTCAAGCGTCAGTCCGCCGCCAGCTTCTATCGCGTCATGAACAAATTGTCGGAAGTGAAGATACCCGACAATGTCGGTGATTTCCGCCTGATGGATCGGTGCGTCGTCGAAGTCGTCTCCAGCCTGCCCGAGAGCCGCCGCTTCATGAAAGGCCTTTTCGCCTGGGCGGGTTTCCGTACGACCAGCATCGATTACGTGCGACCGGAACGCGAGTTCGGCGAAACAAAATTCTCTGGCTGGAAGCTCTGGAACCTTGCGGTGGAAGGCATCACCTCGTTTTCCATTGCCCCGCTAAAGATCTGGACCTATCTGGGTTTCCTCGTCGCCCTGGCCTCGTTCGGCTATGGCAGCTTCATCATCCTGCGTACTCTGTTCTTCGGCATCGACGTGCCCGGCTATGCTTCCCTGTTGACCGTAATGCTGTTCATGTCCGGCCTGCAACTGATCGGACTCGGCGTGATCGGCGAATACCTTGGCCGCGTATATCTGGAAAGCAAACGTCGCCCGCCCTTCGTGATCCGCTCGGTACAGCAACGAGGCGGCAAGAGCGCTGAATGATCCGGCACGAGTTCCCGCGCTTCCTGCGCTTCTGCCTGGTCGGGGTGGCCAACACCGGCGTACATATGCTGATCGTGCTCGCGCTTGCCGAGCTGTTGCATTGGCCTCCCGACTGGGCCAACGTGCTGGCCTTCGTCTGTGCCAATCTGTTCTCCTATGCGGTGAACAGCCGCTGGACCTTCGCCAGCATGCAGGGAGACCGTACCCGCTACCTGCGCTTTCTGGCGGTTTCCCTGACAGGTCTGGCGATTTCATGGGCCAGCGTGCGCTTGGCCATGTTCCTGCATCTGCACTACCTGATCGGCGTAGCCGGGTCTGTCGTGCTGGTTGCCGTCAGTGGTTATGTCCTGAACCGCCTGTTTGTGTTCCGGCATTAAGCCTTACGGCCAAAATCAACACAGAACACGGGATTAGCACATGAATATCCTCTCCTCAGTACCCCCCCTCGGATCTATTCAACCCCAATCAACCCAACCTAGGTTTGCCCTGAGGGTTTTCCTGTTCTTCTGGCTGTTGTACGGTTGCACGATCAACATTGATAACCTCCGCGCCTACACCCTTCAACAAATGGGACCAGATGCTCTGGTCACACACCACACCCTGACGCTGGGGCATAGTCAACTTCCGCAACTCCAGCCAGGGGGCGATACTTTTTCTTATAAAGGGCACACCTTCGCTGCAAAACAACCTGGACAATTCCTCTGGAGTGGTATTGCCTATCAAACGATCAAACCCTTCGGCATCAGCTACGAAAAGAACTACGATCAGGCTGCTGCATGGGTTACTTGGCTATCCGCGAGTTTTCTAGCAGCAGCGGGACTTGGCATGCTGTACAAGTTGCTGTCCTTGTGGATGTTTTCAACTCGAAGCAGTCTGATCGCGGTGTTGACCATCGGCGCATCCAGTCACTGGTGGGTTTATGCCGGCATTGCTCATCACGACATCATGGCCGCCGTGTTACTGCTGACATCTGTTTATGTATTTGAAGTGGCACGTCTGCAACACCAGCCCCACGTCACTCTCAGGCTTTTTACTGCAGGCATATTGCTGGGTCTAGTGCCTTTCACGTCGATGCTGCCTGCACTAATGGTTCTGGTCGCCCTGATATATATGTTCCTGAATCTAACTTGGAGACGGGAATTACTCCCTTTCATCGCGGGGCTCTCGGTCGGCCTACTGCCGCTAAGCATATACAACCAGCTCTACTTTGGTAGCGCACTGACGCAAGCAAACGTAGCAGGAAATTACGCAGACACCTTTTTCTCTCCGTCAATTCAGCAAGCATTGCACCACCTCAACGCCTATCTAGGCATTGGCGGCATATCAGTCTGGAAGTTCACCCCGGCACTTGCTACAGGCTCATTTGGCTGGTTTTTTCTCGGCGTCAGCTTGAAAAAACAACGTTTCCTGATCTTGGGAATGGCCGCAACGCTGCTGAGCTACCTGATCAATATTGAAACCATGGGATCCTGCGGTTTCGGCCCCCGCTATCTCCTTCCATTGCTGCCTTGGTGCGCCGTGGGCGTTGCAGCCTTGCTCGACCACTTGCATGATTGCAGGCCCGGTCAGACATGGAGTCTGATAGCGGGGGCCTTAATGGGCTATGGCTGGCTGGTGAACATGGTGGGCTCCATGACTAGAACCATGAATTGCGATCTGGAGAATTTCGCTTTCTGGCAACAAGCTTCCAGTATGCGTGAACTTGATCGAGCCAACTTCCCTTTGCTTAGTGTGTGTCTGAGCATCGCTGTTGTCTGGACGATCATTGAAGGCCTGATATGGGTACGTCAAAGAACAAACCGTCGGCCCCCTTGAAAAGTTCACCTCTAGGCAGACACACCCAAGAGCAAGGCTAGTAGCGGCTTCCGGGCACGGCTGTTTTCAGATGAAAAATAGCTCGGTAGCCGTACCAAATATCAGAATCACCGCCAGCAGCAAGTAGAACAACAACTGGGCGTGTTCCCAGCGACTATCCATCTCCGGCCGCCAGAGCTGGAACAGAAAAAAGCTCGTCAGATAGTAGCGTGGCTCAATCAGAGGATGAGCGATCGCGGAAACCAGCGCCACTGGATAAAACCAGTAAAACCGCGACTCAGCCAGACGCGTCAGACTGAAGGTCAACACCATCCAGGCGATCGGGATGAAAACCAACACCCGTACCACCAAATACTTCGTCGGCCAGTAAAGCATCTCGTTGTGCAGCCAGAAACGCATTCCCTCGCCGTTGTACTGGTGGGTATTGGAATAGGTCCCCATGTAAAACAGGAAGCCGAGCAGCAAGCCAAGCACGACCCTAGGTTTGAGTAACTGCTGAAGGATACAGGGCACAGCCACAATGTTCTGTGGTAGAAAAAAAAGCCAGCCACAGAACAAGAGCATGTACGCGTTAGTCAGATTGAAGCCGCTCTGAAGCTTGCGATCACCGACCGCAACACCCTTGTTCCAAAGGACAAAGACACAGAACAACAGCAAGACAGCCAGCAAAGGCCAGCCACGAACCACCCCATTTCGCAAGGCTCTGCGCCAATCAAAGCCCTGACCAAGTTCAAGACCTTCGAGAGACAGCAGCACCCAAGCCAGACCGACCCAGACAGCAGCATCCTGGCGGAGCAGGATCGCCAGCAAGCCTGCCACGCCAGCAAGCCTGCCACGTCCACGCAGCACCAGCAGGCAAGTAGCCAGCGACGCTGCCGCCGTCCAGGCATCAGTGAAAATCAAGAAACAAAGCGGGAACAACAAAGGGAAATAGAACAGTTGCACAACCCGTAAACCGCCATTCAGCAAGGCCTGTCTCCGCACCATGCAATAGGCGACATAAGGTAGGGACAGGCTACCCGCCAGCGTCACGAAACGACTAAGCAAGTCGGAATACACCCCTGTCACGCGCGCCACCGCAGCCAGAACAGCATGGTAGCTGGGGATCATCGTGATATTCGGGAGAATGGAGAAATCCCCCGTATAAATCGCCCACACCTGAAAGGCATGAAATCCCTCATCGGAGATCAAATGTTTTTGCGTCGCAATCAAAGCGTAACCGAAGGCCGCCCCCAACAAGATGAATAGCCCCGTCACCCAAGGGGTCCACCCTTGCAGCCCACAGCCAGCCTTGGTCTGCGATGGCAGATAGCCTCTCCCTGCAGGCTTGCCTAGCGGATCACTCCAGTCTTCACTCTCACTCATCCACGCCCCCGTACTCCAAAATCCAACCATACCAACATCATTCGGCGCAAGCATAGCAGCGCAAGCAATCAAACAGGCTTGCATGGCATCAAGCAAGCAAACTTTGGAACAGATACCATGAGGCGAATTGAACGGCCCGTACAAATTCCCCACACATGACCGCTGACAAAATCTGGCGTAGTAACCGTATCCACCGGCTTGCTCTGGCATGCATGTGCGCCATCGCGTTCATCGGCGTCGTACTGCATTTTTATGATCTCAGCGCCGCTCCGCGCGGGTTTTATGTCGATGAATCTTCAATCGCCTACAACGCTTGGATGATTGCACGCAGTGGCATGGACGAGCACGGTGAACACTGGCCACTGTTCTTCCGCGCCTTTGGTGAGTACAAGAACCCGCTCTACATTTATCTCGTTGCGGGTATGTACCGTCTCGCCGGATACAGCGAATGGGTGACCCGTGCCACCAGCGCCCTGTGCTGGCTGACTGGATCTGCCTTGTTGTTTGATCTGGGGCGACGGCTTTTCGCCGACACAGCGAGTCGCTTCTATCTGATCCTGTGCCTGTGTTTCACCCCTTGGTTATTCAGCTTGTCACGCATTTCGTTCGAACTGATCGTGCTCTTTCCGCTGCTGGCCCTGCACCTGCTTGCTCTACATCAGAGCTACGAGCAGGATTCTGGCAGCAGAGACACCATCGTTTGGGCTGCCATCGCCGGCCTCAGTATCGGTCTGACGGTCTATGCCTATTCGACTTTTCGCTTGCTTGCCCCCCTGCACGCACTGATCGTACTGCTCAACTATCCACAACGCCGCTATTGGCGCCGACACGCCGCATTCATATTGATGGCCTGTGTCAGCGTGTTGCCCTTTGCGATTTACCTCATTCAGCATGGAGACAACCTTCTGGAGCGCTTCAACGGATTGAGCTATTTGAGCGACGCATCCATGAGCCTCAGCGATCAGCTGATGAAATTCGGGCAAAACTACTTAGGCTATTTCAGTCTGGACTTTCTGGCAGGCAGGGGAGACCCGAACCTGCGCCATCACAGCGGTTACGGCGGGCAATTGCTGACAAGCACTTTCCTGCTGCTTACCGCTGCCATAGCCTGGCTAATTAGCACTGGCAAACTCTGGAAAGACAGCTTCACTCGACTGCTGGCAGCAGGCTGTCTGCTAGCACCACTGGCGGCAGCTCTGACACGTGATGAACACCATTCATTGCGCTCGATGTCGCTCGCGATCTACGCCGTCCTGCTCTCAGTCTGGGCCGTTTATCACATGACACAAAGCAAGCATCGCAAACTGGCAGTGCTCGCGCTGGCTCTCACAGCCTGCAACGCCGTCGCTTTTACAAAAGATTATTTTTCCCGCTTCACGCTTCAAGAATCGGCACATGCCTTTGAAGGGTTCGGCTTCAAGGAAGCACTGGAAACCGCTTTGGCCAACAGCCGTGGCCGAGTATTGATCAGCCAGAACAGCAACCAACCGTATATCCAGATGCTGTTCTACACTTCGCTGATGCAGACCACGCCACGCGTCCCCGTTCTCATGAGCCAAGACATCATCCCAGGTCCAGATGATCTGTTGATCCGCTTCGACCCACAAGACAGCCACAACAGAGAACGCTGGCATCTCCCGCCACAAAGCCAATTCGTCATCATTGGCCAGCCGGGCTTACACTGATCCGGACTTGACCGCCTTGCACTTCGACTACCTCCTGCGCCGTCCTCTCACTCCGCCGACTCATCGCCCACCTCTGCTGGTATTGCTACACGGCAAGGGGGCTAACGAGGATGACCTGTTCACGCTGGCGAAGCATTTTGATCCGCGTTTCATGGTCATCAGCCTGCGGGCGCCACATGAGATGGCGCCCGGGTATTACCGCTGGTACGAGCGCGCCGAAACAGCGCAAGGCTTGGTATTCGACGAGGCCGAGATTGAAGCCAGCCGCACGTGGCTGATCCAGGCCATCAATGACGCTGTAATGGGGCTGGGTGCCGATCCGCATCAGGTGCACCTGCTCGGCTTCGGCCAGGGTGGGGCGATGGCACTTGCACTGGCGCTCACTGCCCCGCGTCACCTGCGCTCGGTGGTGAGCATTGCCGGGCGCCTGCTCGCCGCCAGTGCGCCGTTTGCCGCGCCAGCCGAGGCGATGGATCACCTGACCCTGCTGATCCAGCATGGCACGCTGGACGAGAGGGTGCCCCATGCAGAATCCGTTGCGGCCTGCGCGCTTTTTGCCGAGCTGAGCGTCAAGCAAGGCTTCAAGGAATATGCGGCCAGCCACACCATCAGCCCGGCCATGCTCAAGGACGCACTGGACTTTCTGCGGGTTCAGCTGGATACCGCGCAAGGTAAAACGCACTGAGTCCTCCTGCCGTCCAGCACGGGGATCCATTCACGACCTGCATTCACCAATCCGCCAGTAGTATCCCCAGCCCCAAGGTATTCTGCCGGACGTTGTAATCCATCAGGCTCTCGCCGTAGCCGTTGAACCACTGTACGTAGCCACGCATGCGCGGGGAATTCGGCAGCGGGAAGCTCCAGCCCACCTGCACGGCGCCGCGGTTGTGGTGTCCTTCGAGGTTGTTGCGCAACAACAGGTCAAAACTGTGGCGTCCGAACTTGCGCCCGATGGTGAGATCAAAATTGCCCATGTAGTGGCTGATGTCGGGGTTGTCGTCGTTGCTGGGATCTTCCTTGATGCGCCACCATGGCCGTAGCATCAGGGCATATTCATCACGCTCGAAGACCATCCCGCCCATGACCCGGTTCCAGCTGCGCGAGTAAGCCTGCGCCCGTCCATTGGATTGATGATCCCAGCCCAGACTGGCGCCCACGAAATTCCAGCCCAGGAATGATTTGTTGACCGGGTACTGGTACCAGATTTCCGGTTCGTAATTGGTCTCGCGGAAGGGTTTGGAGGCTTTGCTGTTGTACATCTGCCAGAACGAGCGTTGGGTATAACCGGCCATCAAATCCCCCCCGCTATCCAGCACATCCTGCACCAGAGGGAGCTTGAAACTGAACTGGAACTTGGTCTCGATCTTCTGCGCACGATTGTCCGGATTCGTCAGGTCCTGGCTGAAGGGCTCATTACTTGGCCGACGCTGGTCATAAGTCATCGGCAATACGTAATTCAAGCGATGCGCCGTAATCGCATAGGGCTTTGAATAGTTTTTTTCTTCCTCCTGCAGACGACGTGAAATGACGGCCTGCGCGGGAGGCAATTCACAGGCGGCCTTCAACTCCGCCACGGTAGTCGCATCGCTGGCATTGGCCAGTTGATCAAGTAAACAACGCTCCATCGTTACATCCGCTTGGGCGGCCGTACTCAGGCCCAGAAAACCCAGGGCAATCCCGCACGCCCAGTTCCATTTTTTCATTCAGACTCCTTTTCACCATGCCGGCACCCCCGGCATCGGTTCACCTCCGGAGGCAAGCGCGACACCGTCCATCGTCTCCGCTGGCTACTGCCCTTCCGGCACCCGGATTGTCGCATCCTGCAATGGCACAATCGCGCAATTCTGATCAAAGCAGGCGAAACAGTGTTTACGCGCCATTTCAGCCTGTCACACGGGGACCGCGTCATGCTTACTGGCAAGAAAATCCTGCTCCCGATCATTGCCGCGCTGATCGCACTGGGCGCAGCAGGCACTTGGTGGTGGAAAACCCACCAGAGTCCGATCAATGCCAGCGGTGACGCCGTGATTGCCCAGTCCGGTGGCCCCTTTGCGGCGACAGCTTGCCAGGCCCGCTTGTTCGAAGACCAGCCTGCGCTGGCGGTGGTGTTTTCCGAACCGGTCGAACGGGGCCAGGCCTTCGACAAACTCCTGCAAGTCGTGGATAAGGGGCGTACCGATGGCAACCCGGAACACAGTGAGGAGACCACGGGCAACAAGCCGGATACCGGCAAGACCGGTGCCCGTCCTGACGACAAGCTGATCACCGGCAACTGGGTCATCACCGACAACCCGCGTGTCCTCTATTTCCCGTACATCAAGCCGCAACGCAATTATCGGATCAGCGTGGCAGATAGTCTGAAAGCAGCCAGCGGCAGCAAGCTGGCCGAGACGAAGGAATGCCAGGTCGCCACCGAGGAAATGCCTCCGTCCTACTACTTCGCAAGCAAGGGCACCATCCTGCCTGCCAAACAGAATGGCGGCCTGCCGGTCGTGACCGTCAATGTGCCCGAAGTCGACGTGCAATTCCTACGTGTGGAGCCCGCACAACTGCCGCGCTTCCTGGAAACCGTCATTGCCAACCGCACCCCACGCAGCAATGACGACGAAGAGCCAGACTACACCGAAGGCTGTTACGACTGCTACGGGGGTGCAGAGAACAAGGCGCTGAAAGGCCAGACTTACAGCTGGCAGCTGGACAAGCTGCGCGAAGTCTCCAGCAGCGTGTATGCAGGGCGTTTCCTGACCAGCGACAAGCAGAACGCGCGCAAAGTCACCCATCTGCCGGTCGAGAGCATCAAGGAGCTGCAGGAACCGGGCATCTACATTGCCGTGATGAGCCAGCCGGGGCGTTTCCGCGAGGATTACCAGGTTACCTATTTCTATGTCACAGACATCGGTCTGCACGCGCATCGGGGAGACAAGCAGATGGATGTCTTTGCGACCTCCCTGCTCAGCGGCAAGGCGATTACCGATGTGGAGCTGGAAGTCGTCGATGCCAATGCCAGGAGCCTGGCCAAGGGCAAGGTCGATGGCGACGGCGACGGCCACGCTGCGCTAACCGGCGTACCGGACAGTGCCCACCTGCTGCTTGCCCGGCGTGGCAAGGAGATGGCAGTGATTGCACTGCACGAGCCGGCGCTTGATCTGTCCGAGTTCGACATCGGCGGACACTTGCCGCGTGACGCCAAACTCTTCCTCTACGCAGGGCGAGACCTGTACCGCCCTGGCGAGAAATTCGAAGTATCACTGCTTGCCCGCGACGCTGCAGGCCACGTCCTGCCGCCCGCACCGATCCAGGCCATGCTGAAGCGACCGGATGGCAAAAATGTAGCAACCATGAGCTGGCAAGCCCAGAGCAAGATCCCCGGCTACTTCCAGCGCACCATCAGCCTGCCTGCCGACGCGCAGACGGGACGCTGGAGCATCGAGTTGCGTGCCGATCCGGCGGCCAAGGTAGCGGATACGGTGTGGAGCTTCCAGGTCGAGGAATTCCTGCCCGAGCGCATGAAGCTCGATCTGAAAACAGCGCAGCAGCCACTCAGCGGCAACGCCGGTTTTGAAGTTTCGGTACAAGGCGATTACCTGTTCGGCTCGCCAGCGGCCGGCAATCGTCTGCTGGGCAGTGTCTCTCAGGAGCGCGCAATCAATCCACTCGCCAGCCCGTGGCCCGGTTTCATCTTTGGTGACTTCGCCGATGACGGCCGCAAGCATCGCAGTGAAATGGAAGAAACCGCACTGGACGAGCAGGGCCACGCCAAAGTCGAGGTCCCTTTCGACGCCAAGGGCGCCCGTTCGCCGATGAGCATCCGTGCCAGCTTCAGCCTGCTCGAATCCGGTGGGCGCCCGGTGGTCCGCTCGATCGAGCGCGTTTGGTGGCCAGCGGCACAACTGATCGGGATCCGCCCCGAGTTCGACAGCAATGTCGCGCGCGAAAACGCGCTGGCGGGTTTTGAGCTGGTCCGCGTCGGCATGGACGGCAAGTTCGCGCCGGCCAATGAAGCCACATTCCGTCTGTATCGCGAAGATCGCCAGTACTACTGGCGCTTTGACGACCAGAAGGGTTGGAATTCGGGCTTTACCGAAACCGAAGAGCTGATCGACTCCGGCAAGCTCGCCCTCAAGCAACGCGGCAAGCTCGCCCTGCCCGTGGTCTGGGGGCGCTACCGGCTGGAGATTGCCGACGCGCAGACCGGCCAGACCCTGCGTTACCGCTTCTATGCCGGCTGGAACGCGCAGGACGCCGAGGATGTCGGCAATCGCCCGGATCGCGTCCAGCTCAAACTCGAAGGCGCACCGGTCAAACCTGGCGACAGCGTCAAACTGGATATCGTGCCGCCCCATGATGGCGAAGCGCTGGTCGTGGTTGAGGCTGACAAGGTGCTGTGGACCAAGCGCATATCGGTTTCCACCTCAGGCACCCGCCTCAGCATCCCGGTCGACAAGCGCTGGGACCGTGCCGACATGTACATCTCAGCCGTGGTCTTCCGCCCCGGCAGTCAGGGCGACCGCATCACCCCGGCGCGCGCGCTGGGCCTGGTGCACCTGCCCTTGCAGCACGAGGATCGACGTCTCAAAGTCCAACTCACCGCGCCTGACAAGGTCTTGCCCGAGAAGAAGAGCACCGTGAAAGTCAAGGTCGACAACGCCGCAGGCAAGCAAGCCATCGTCACCTTGTCAGCAGTGGATGTGGGCATCCTCAACATCACCCGCTTCAAGACTCCGGACGCATTCGACTTCTTCTTCGGCAAGCACCGCTACGCCCCGGAACTGATGGACCTGTACGGCAAGCTCATCGAGAAAATGGATGGTGAACGCGGCAAGCTCAAGTGGGGCGGTGACGCCGGCATGCGGGATACCAAGAGCATGCCGAAAAAAGTGAAACTGATCGACCTGTTCTCCGGGCCGGTACAGCTCAACACCAAGGGAGAAGCCGAGATCACGCTGAACATCCCGGATTTCAACGGCACGCTGCGCTTGATGGCTGTTGCCTCAACGCCCGACAACTACGGTCAGGCCGAACGCGAGATGGTGGTCGCCGCCCCCATCGTGGCAGAACTCGCCACCCCGCGTTTCATTGCGCCAGGCGACCAGGCGACCATTGCGCTGGACGTGACCAACCTGTCTGGCGCCCCCCAGGACATCAGCATCAAGCTCACCGCAGAAGACCCGCTCAGAATCCGTGATGGAGAACGCACACTATCGCTCAAAGACAAGCAGCGCAACACCCTACGCTTCACGGCTGAGCCCACGGACGCCTACGGTCTGGCACGCATCCGTCTGGAAGTAAAAAGTGGCGGCATCAAACCTGTCAGCATCGTGCGTGAATCGGCGCTACAGGTACAACCGCCGGTTCCACTGGTTCGCGAGGTCCGCCGGGTACGACTGGAAGCCGATGGCAGCTTCAAGCTGGATCCGACACTGGTTGACAAGTACTTCAAGGCGTCCAGCACCGTATCGGTCACGGTCTCCAACAAACCCCCGCTGAACGTGGGCAGCATCGTCAAGGGGCTTCTCAACTATCCCTACGGATGTCTGGAACAGACCACCAGCGCGGCTTACCCGCATGTCTTCATCGACGAAGCAGCCGCCAAGGCGATGGGTATCGAAGGTCGCACACGCGAGCAGCGTGCTACTTTCATCGAAGGCGCAATCGGTCGCATCGCCGGCATGCAAGGCGCCAAAGGCGGCTTCAACCTGTGGGGAGAAGGTCCCTATGAGCCCTGGCTGACAGCATACGTCAGCGGTTTCCTGATGGATGCCCGCGCACAGGGCTTCTCCGTGCCCGATGCCATGGTCAAACGCGCCCAGGAATGGATGCTGACGACCTTGCAAAGTGCTCCCAACAATTTCCCGAGCGTGCCGGCCACCTTAAAACCCGATGAACAGGGGCGTTACAAATATCAGGATGCGGATCTGTTGCGCAATGGCCACCGACGTTTCGCAGAGATGGCCCACATTGCGTTCATGCTGGCACGTGACCAGAAGGCACCACTGGCTACGCTGCGCATCCTCCATGATCAGTTCCGGGACCGTGCCAAATCCCCGCTACCACTGGTGCATCTGTCACTGGCCCTGCAGATGATGGGGGACTCGGCGCGCGCCAAAGTGGCACTGGACGAAGCCATGACACGCCGCTACGGCATCCAGCCGGACAATGCCTACTACTGGGACTGGCTCGGCGACTATGGTAGCCGCACACGGGATCTGGCACTGTCCTATGCCTTGCTGACCCAATACAAGGTCAAACACCCGCGCCTGGAAAACATGCTCTTCGATCTGGCTGAAGGGCTGGGCAATCGCTACTGGCTGTCGACGCAGGAACGTCTGGCCTTGTTCATGGCGGCCAATGCCCAGGGGATCGGCGACGCCAAAGCCGAATGGACGGCCCTGCTCCGGCAAGGTGACAAAACCGACACGCTGGTGTCACACAGCACCGAGATCCGCAATCTCAAGGTCGCCGCCCTGGCCAAAGGCGTGACACTGGAGAACAAGAGCAACATCCCGCTCTTCCTCGAGATCGAAGCGGCCGGCTACCCGCTCAAGCCTCCGGTACCCAAAAATGACGTGATCGAACTGACGCGGGACTGGTTCAATCCCGATGGATCGCCCTGGCGCGGCGGAGCACTCAAGGTGGGAGACATGCTGATCGCTCGTGTCACCGCCTCGGCCAAGCAACTCATTGAAGACGGAATGGTCATCGACCATATTCCAGCCGGTCTGGAAGTCGAAAACCTGAACCTCTCGCAAGGCCCGCAAGCCAGTGAATTCACGATTGCCGGCATCAACGTGGAACAAGCCATGCTTGACGAGCGCATCAAGCATCGCGAGTACCGTGACGACCGTTTTGTGGCAGCTGCGAAACTCGGTCCACAGAAGCTTTCCCTGTTCTACATGCTGCGTGTGGTCACACCAGGGAGCTATACGGTCCCGGCGAGCTACGCTGAAGACATGTACCGGCCAGAGTTGCGCGGCATTGGCAACCTCTCGTCGGCTGTGACTGTTGTAGATGCCAAGAGCACCGGAAAATAGAAACAATGATCAGAGCATGGTTTCACTCCCTGAATCCCCTGCCTGATCTCACCACAAGGAAGAATGAAATGGGAATCCTCGACCAGCTCCGTGCCATCCTCGGCAGAAGTGAGACGCCTGTCGTGACCGCCGATGTTTCCCCGCTCCCTCTCGAGCGTCGCACCCGCCCGCGGATGAATGCCCGTGAAGGTACGCGTGTGCTGGTGATTGATGATTCACCCACCATCGTTGCCGTATTCCGCAAGATCCTGCGCACCGCAGGCTACGTCACCCTGGAAGCCATGGATGCCGAACGTGGCGTTGAACTGGCCCGCACCGAACGACCTGAACTGATCTTTCTGGATATCGTGCTGCCCGGCATGAACGGATTTGCCGCTTTGCGCCATCTGCGCCGCGATCCTCAGACCCGCGACATCCCGATCATCATGATCAGTGGCAATGAACAGGCTACCGAACAATTCTTCGGCACCCGCATCGGAGCGGATGACTTCATGAAGAAGCCGTTTTCGCGCTTCGAGATCTTTGCCCGCATCGAACGCCTGCTCGATGACAAACAGATTCCGCGCAGAATACCCGCGACGCCTGAAACATCGCGAACGCCCGTTTCAGCAGGGAATACGCAGCAAAGTGCCTGATTACAGAAGCTAGGCCAGCCAGATCAGCGAAGCCTGACGGCCAGTCTGGGTACCCTCTCGACGCGCCGAAAAAAAAGTCCCGGCTTCGCGATAGGTACACCGGTCTCCTCCATAAATCTGCGTAATGCCCAGAGCGGCCAATCGTTGGCGCGCCAGCCTATACAGATCCGCCTGCCATTTGCCGGCAGTTCGTCCGGGGGCAAATGCCGCCGCCGCATCAGAAGAATGCGCCAGGAAAGCATTCCGCACTTCTTCACCCACCTCGAAAGCGGGCTGACTGATGGCCGGCCCCAGCCAGGCCAGGAGAGTCTCCGCCGGCACCTGCATGGATTTGACCGTATTCTCCAGCACCCCACCCACCAGTCCGCGCCAGCCAGCATGCGCGGCAGCCACGGCCGTTCCATTCACATCACAGAACAACACCGGCAGGCAATCCGCCGTCATCACCGTACAGATCCGGTAATCCATGCGCGCCATCGCCGCATCGGCCTGCGCATCCGGACACGTGCACGCAGCATTCACGACCGTGCAACCATGCACCTGCTCCAGCCACAGCGGTTCCATCGGCAACTGCGTAGCCAGCAGCGCACGATTGCGCAGCACCATTTCCAGATCATCCCCAACATGCTTGGCGAGATTCAAGGAAGCGTAAGTACCAGTGCTGACACCGCCATGACGCGTGGTTGAGCAGGCATGCACCCTGGGCGGAGCAGGCCAATCCGGAGAAATGAGTTGCAGGTCGGACATGAGACACGCTCCTGTGATCGAAACTATGGGCGCAACGTCCACGTTGCTCCCACACAAGACAGGTCGGGACCAGAGGCCTCCTGCCCTTTATTTGCGGTACTCAGCCGAGCGTGCGTGCGCCTGCAGACCTTCACCGTAAGCCAGGGTGGCCGCTACCGGCGCCAACGCTGCAGCACCGGCAGACGACATGTGGATGATGCTGGTGCGTTTCTGGAAATCGTATACGCCCAAAGGTGAGGAGAAGCGCGCGCTGCGCATGGTAGGCAGCACATGATTCGGGCCCGCGCAATAATCCCCCAGCGCCTCAACCGAACTGTGGCCTACGAAAATGGCGCCTGCATGACGGATCTTCTCGATCCAGGGCTCGGCGTGTTCGATCGCCAGCTCCAGATGCTCGGGCGCAATACGGTTGGCAATTTCACATGCTTCAGCCAGATCCACCACCTTGATCAGGGCGCCACGATTTTTCAGCGAGGCCGCAATGATGTCGCGGCGTGGCATCTCCGGCAGAAGCTTGGCAATCGAGGCTTCCACGGCCGCAATGAAGGATTCGCTGGTGCACAACAAAATGGACTGGGCAACCTCGTCATGCTCGGCCTGGGCGAACAGATCCATCGCCACCCAATCCGGATTGCCGGTGCCATCGGAAATGATCAGCACTTCGGAGGGTCCGGCGATCATATCGATCCCTACCGTGCCGAACACGCGCCGCTTGGCTTCGGCCACGTAGGCGTTCCCGGGCCCGACGATCTTGTCGACCTGCGGAATGCTCTGCGTACCATAAGCCAAAGCCCCCACCGCCTGCGCCCCGCCAATCGTGAACACACGATCCACGCCGGTGATTGCGGCAGCCGCCAGCACCAGCGGATTGCGTTCGCCACGCGGTGTCGGCGTGACCATGATCAGCTCGGCAACCCCAGCCACCTTGGCTGGAATTGCATTCATCAATACCGAGCTCGGATAGCTGGCCTTGCCCCCCGGCACGTACAGGCCGACACGGTCCAGCGGCGTGACCTTCTGCCCCAGGCGCGTGCCATTGGCTTCGGTGTAATGCCAGGATTCAAGAATCTGCCTGGCGTGATAACTGCGAACCCGCTCAGCAGCCGTTTCCAGTGCGACGCGGCGTTCCGCGGACAAGCCATCCAGCGCGGCTTGCAAAACGGCACGGGGCAATTCCAGTGCAGCGATATCCGCCACATCGAGCTGGTCGAAACGGTTGGTGTATTCAACGACCGCCGCATCACCTCGCGTACGCACGGCCGCCAGCACTTCGCTGACTGCCGCATTCACGCTGGCATCCGTACCGTTGTCGAAAGCCAGCAGTGCATCGAGCGCCACCGAGAAACCGGTTTCGCGCGAATCCATGCGGCGCACGGCAATTGGGGCACTCATGGTTTCACCGCTCCGGCAAAGGCTTCGATCACGGGTTGAAGCAGTTCGCGTTTCATCTTCAGTGCAGCCTGGTTGACCACCAGACGCGAGCTGATCTGCATGATTTCTTCGACCTCGAGCAGATTGTTGGCACGCAGGGTGCCGCCGGTAGAAACCAGATCAACGATGGCATCCGCCAAGCCCACCAAAGGCGCCAGTTCCATCGAGCCATACAGCTTGATCAGATCGACGTGCATGCCCTTGCCAGCAAAATGTTCCCGCGCAATCTTGATGTACTTGGAGGCGACCCGGATCCGCGCGCCACGCTGTACCGCAGCGGCATAATCGAAGTCCGCCCGCACTGCCACGCTCATGCGGCACTTGGCAATATTCAGGTCCACCGGTTGATACAGCCCGGCGCCACCATGCTCGATCAGCACATCCTTGCCTGCTATGCCCAAGTCTGCTGCGCCGTACTGCACATAAGTCGGCGTATCCGAAGCTCGCACGATCACCAGACGCACTTCCGGGCGATTGGTTTCGATGATCAGCTTGCGGGACTGCTCCGGGTTCTCGACCGGCACAATGCCCGCTGCCGCCAGCAGCGGCAGGGTCTCTTCAAAGATGCGGCCTTTTGACAAGGCCAGGGTGATACCACTGTGTGCGCTCACGGTGTGCTCCTCAATTCATCCGGCGCACGCGGGCGCCCAGCGCGGCCAACTTCTCTTCCAGCTTTTCGTAACCACGATCCAGGTGATAGATGCGCTCGACCGTGGTTTCGCCCTCTGCCACCAGACCGGCAATCACCAGACTGGCTGAAGCGCGCAGATCGGTCGCCATCACTGTAGCGCCCTGCAGCCGGGGAACGCCGGTCACAAAAGCCGTATTGCCGTCGATCTTGATGGAAGCCCCCAAACGCTGCAGCTCCACGGCATGCATGTAGCGATTCTCGAAAATCGTTTCACGGATGATCGCCGACCCCTCGGCCACGCAGTTGATGGCCATGAACTGCGCCTGCATGTCGGTCGGAAATGCCGGATATGGCGAAGTACGCAAGCTCACCGCCTTCAGGCGTTCCGGAGCCTTGATGTGGATGGCATGCCGCTCGGAGATGACTTCACACCCGGCATCCATCAGCTTGTCGATCACCGAATCCAGATAAGAAGAGGATGTGCCCGTGAGACGCACATCGCCACCTGTAACCGCCGCCGCGCACAGATAGGTGCCGGTCTCGATGCGGTCAGGCATGATGCTGTGCGTCGTGCCGTGCAGACGTCCAACCCCCTGGATGCGGATCACGTCGGTGCCGGCACCGGAAATCTGTGCCCCCATCGAAACCAGGCAATTGGCCAGATCCACCACCTCTGGTTCGCGCGCAGCGTTTTCGATCACCGTCACACCATCGGCGAGACAAGCGGCCATCATCAGATTCTCGGTGCCGGTCACCGTCACCATATCGGTGAACAGGCGCGCGCCTTTCAGACGCGGCGATTTGGCCAGCACGTAACCATGCTCCACGCTGACCTCGGCGCCCATCGCCTGCAGACCCTTGATGTGCTGGTCCACCGGTCGCGCACCGATCGCACACCCCCCCGGCAGGCTCACCCTGGCTTCGCCACATCGCGCCACCAGCGGACAGAGCACGAGGATTGAGGCCCGCATGGTCTTCACCAGTTCATAGGAAGCCACCGGATTGGTGATCTCGGCGGCGTGCAGGGTCACCGTGTTTCCGTCACGTTCGACCTTCACCCCCATGTCGGCGAGCAGACGCAACAGGGTCCCGATGTCATTGAGTTGCGGCACATTGGTAAAAGTCACCGGATCGGCCGTCAGCAACGCAGAACACAACAAGGGCAAGGCTGCATTCTTGGCGCCGGAAATGCTGACTTCACCGCTCAGGCGAACACCGCCTGCAATCACGAGTTTATCCATGACAATTCAATCAAATGGTTTTCTGGAACTCGGCCCACTGGGCCGGGGTATATGTTTGCAACTGCAAGGCATGGATCTCGTTGCCCATCAGCTTGCCCAGCGTGGCATACACAGCCTGATGCTGGCGCACGCGCTGCTTGCCCTCAAACGCTGCACTCACCACGATGCCGGAAAAATGCACGCCGTCTTCGCCTTCGATGATCACGGTTTCGCAGGGCAGGCCCTGCTCGATCAGACGCTGGATTTCACTGGCTTGGAACATCGATCAACCTTTAAAAATTACTGTTTGCTGACAACAAGGTGCGCAAGCTTTCGGCTTTCACACCCTGATCCACACAATCACCCTCTCAATTTGTACCCACTGCGCAGCATCTTCAGGCACAGCCCCGCCACCAGCACAAACGCGCCACTCACCACCGCCAGACTCAACCATGGCGAAGCGTCAGAGGCGCCGAAGATGCCGTAGCGAAAGCCGTCGATCATGAAGAAGAAGGGGTTGAA
>JAGTRY010000194.1 GCA_018262235.1 Pseudomonadota bacterium | reverse complement strand
TAGAAAAGAACCTCGGTCTGCTGATCGTGCTGACCATCCTCATCGTCAGCATCGGCGGCCTGGTGCAGATCGTGCCGCTGTTCTTCCAGACCTCCACCACCACTGCGGTGGCGGGCTTGAAGCCCTACACGGCGCTGCAGCTGGCGGGACGCGACCTCTACATCCGCGAAGGCTGCGTCGGCTGCCATTCGCAGATGGTGCGTCCGTTCCGCGCCGAGACCGAGCGCTACGGCCACTATTCGGTTGCCGGTGAATACGTCTACGACCGCCCCTTCCTGTGGGGATCGAAGCGCACCGGCCCGGATCTGCAGCGCGTCGGCGGGCGTTATTCTGATGCCTGGCATTACGCCCATCTGATGAACCCGCGCGACGTGGTGCCGGAGTCGAACATGCCGGCCTATCCTTGGCTCGACCGTCCGCTGAAGGATTCAGACATCCAGAGCAAGATGCGTACCCTGAACCTGGTTGGCCACGGCTATACCGAGCAGGAAATCGCTGAAGCCCCGGCCGCGCTGGAAGGCAAGACCGAGATGGACGCGATGATCGCCTACCTGCAGGTACTGGGCACCCACGCTCCCAAGAACTGAACCCGGCACATGGATAGCGGAACTGTCAGCGGCATCGTGACGGCCATCTTCGTCGTGGTGTTCATCGGCATCGTCTGGTGGGCCTACAGCAAGGGCAACAAGCAGCGTTTTGAAGACGCCGGCAAGCTGCCCTTCGAAGATGACGACACGCCCGCCCAACAAGGAGACAAGCAATGAGTGATTTCACAAGCGGCTTCTGGCCGATCTACATCAGCGTGCTCACCCTGGTGAGCATCATCGGGACCTGGGTGTTTCTCAAGTCGCAAACCACCCGCAAGCTCGCCCCTGGCGAAAAGGCCGAGCTCATGGAGCACACCTGGGACGGCGACCTGCAGGACCTGAACAATCCGTTGCCGCGCTGGTGGCTGGGCCTGTTCTACGGCACCCTGATCTTCGCGCTGGCCTACCTGGCATTGTGGCCCGGCCTGGGCAACTTCGCAGGCGCCCTGGGCTGGACCTCCAAAGGGGAATATGAGGCCGAGGTGAAAGCCGCCGAAGCCAAGTTCCAGCCAGTGTACGAGGGCTTCATGAAGCAGGACATCATGACCGTCGCCGCCAACCCCGAAGCACGCGCCATCGGCAAGAACCTGTTC
This sequence comes from Pseudomonadota bacterium, assembly GCA_018262235.1. Taxonomy (GTDB): domain Bacteria; phylum Pseudomonadota; class Gammaproteobacteria; order Burkholderiales; family Rhodocyclaceae; genus Uliginosibacterium. Next base: position 1,649 of record JAGTRY010000194.1, on the reverse strand, counting down.
CTAACCTATTGCTCGCAGTGCCATGGTTCGGATGCCGCGGGCGCCAGGGGCTTCCCCAACCTGACCGATGCCGACTGGCTTTATGGTGGCGACCCCGACAGCATCAAGGCCACCATCACCGATGGCCGCGCCGGGGTGATGCCGGCACTGGGAGAGGCACTCGGAACGCAAGGAACCAAGGAAGTGGCGAACTATGTGTTGTCGCTTTCGGGCCGCCAGCACGACGCCGCGATGGCCGCAGCCGGCAAGACGAAATTCGCCGAAAACTGCGCGGCCTGCCACATGCCTGACGGCACTGGCATGCAGGCGATGGGCGCGCCCAACCTCACCGACAAGGTGTGGTTGTATGGCGGCTCCGAAGCAGCGGTCATCGAGACCATCGCCAAGGGCCGTAACGGCGTGATGCCGGGAATGGCCCAGACCATGGGCACCACCTCGAACAAGGACGCCAAGCTGCATCTGCTGACGGCTTATGTGTATGGTCTGGGTGGCGGGGTGGCCAAGGCCGCAGAACCCGCTCCGGCAGCTGCGGCTGTCGAAGCGGCTGCGCCCGCCGCGCCGCAGGCCGCCACGATGTACTTCGATACCGGCAAGGCGGAGATGAGCGCCGAGGCGCGCGCGGCGCTGCAGTCCATCATCGATTTCGCAACGGCAAATCCGGATGCCCGTATCGCCATCTCCGGCTTTCACGATGCGACGGGCAGCGCGGCAGCCAATGCCGAGCTGGCGAAGAATCGCGCCAAGTCCGTTCGTGACGCCCTGACGGCGGCTGGCATCGCCGAAGCGCGGATCGAGCTGCGCAAGCCGGAAGTGACCACCGGTGGCGGCGATCCGGCTGAAGCACGTCGGGTGGAGGCGAGCATCATGTAAGCCCGGCTTCCTGCCGCATCCGGCCGATCTGGATGCGGTGGGGAATTGCCCCATCCGGCCGGCTTCGGCCTGATAGGCTAGTTCCTCGATAACCACACGATACGCATGCAATCCAACCCGCCCCCCGCGCCAAAGCAACCTGAAGGCGAAATCGAGCAACAGCTCTACGCGATCCGGCAAACCATCCAGACCCGCGCGGTGCATGGCGTATTCGCCAACTGGCGCATCGCGCTGGTGCTGATCACCCAGGCGGTGTACTACGGCTTGCCCTGGCTGCAGTGGGACAACCGCCAGGCGATACTGTTCGACCTGGCAGCGCGTAAGTTCTATATCTTCGGGCTGGTGTTCTGGCCGCAGGACTTCGTCTATCTCACCGGCCTGCTGATCCTGTCGGCGCTCGCCTTGTTCCTGTTCACGGCCGTGGCCGGCCGGCTGTGGTGCGGCTATGCATGCCCGCAAACCGTGTACACCGAAATTTTCATGTGGGTCGAAAGCTGGCTGGAAGGCGACCACCTGGCACGCAAGAAGCTGGACAAGTCTCCCTGGAACGCTGACAAGCTGAAAAAGCGCGGACTGAAGCACATCTTCTGGTTTGCGATCGCGCTGTGGACCGGCTTCACCTTCGTCGGCTATTTCACGCCGATCCAGACGCTGGCCGCAGAAGTGATGAGCATGAGCCTCGGCCCTTGGGAAACCTTCTGGATCCTGTTCTACGGCTTTGCCACCTGGGGCAACGCCGGCTTCATGCGCGAGCAGGTGTGCAAGTACATGTGCCCGTA
>JAGTRY010000193.1 GCA_018262235.1 Pseudomonadota bacterium | reverse complement strand
TATGCGGAGTTTGCGCGGGTGCTCAAGCCGGGCGGCCAGCTGTTGCAGGTCGATGCCGGGCCCGATCATCTGCGCGAGCTGCGCGAGATCATCTACCCCAGCCTGAAACCGGAACGCACGGCCGAGATGCACACACCCGCAGGCTTCAGCCGCTTGCCGACCGAAACGGTTCGCTTCTCGATCGAACTGACTAATACCGGGCAGATTGCCGACCTGCTGGCCATGACGCCGCATCTCTACCGCGCCAAGGCCGAGGGCCGCGCGGAGGCCGCTGCGCTGACGGCCCTTTTGCTCAGCGTGGATGTTCGGCTGACGTGTTTTGAACGGAACCGGGACTAGTTAGCCTATGCATGACAAGTGCTTCCCGCCCATCGCCGACGCGCACGCGCGGGTGCTGATCCTCGGCAGCCTGCCTGGACAGGTGTCGCTGCAGCGGCAGCAGTACTACGCCCAGCCTCACAATGCGTTCTGGAAAATCATGGGGCGACTGTTTGGCGCAGGCCCGGAATTGGCCTACGCGGAACGCGCGCAACGCCTGGTCCAGAACGAGGTCGCCCTGTGGGACGTCTGCGCCTCGGCACAACGGCCCGGCAGCCTCGACGCCGCGATCGTGCATTCAAGCGTGGTGCCGAACAACCTCGCCGCGTTCATCGAATCCCATCCGGGCATCGGCTTGATCTGCTTCAACGGCGGCAAGGCTGCGGAGCTCTACCGGCGGCTGGTGCTGCCCGGCTTGCCGGCTGGTATCCGTTCCCTCCGCTACGAAGTACTGCCTTCCACCAGCCCTGCTCATGCCGCCATGCCTTTTGAAGAAAAACTAGGGCGCTGGTCGGCTGTACTGCTCAAATAGGGGCGGACTCCATTTGTCTTTTCCCTGCCAGGCAAGCCACATTCATGCCTCAAGCTGCTTTCTCGCCCAAGCCAGGATGTGCTGCAACCGTGGTGGCAGCAGGCGCTCGGCTTCGTCAAAGTCCACCCAGCGCCACTCGTCGTGTTCGGGGCGCCCGAGTTCCTGCGACACCGGCAGGGTGATGCGAGTCTGCGTGGTTTCTGCCAGGTAGTAGCGCGCCACCTTGCCGTGGCGATAGGGGGCGGTCTCGCAATAGCCCTCGCCCCAGTGGAAATCGAGTTCGCTGACCGCGGCCTCCTCCGCCGTCTCCCGGATGGCAGCATCAAGGGGCGTCTCACCTGGCTCCACCATGCCCTTGGGAAAGTCCCAGTTACGATAGGAACGCAGCACCAGCAGAAGCCAGCCGCCGTGGTCCCGGCGGGCGACGACCACTCCGGCCGAAAAGGCTGAGGGTCGGAAGTCTGTTGGTGCCTGTTCGCTCATGAATCCATTATTGGCCAAAAACAATTCGGGGTGGATCGTTTATCTTCAAACGTATAACCCGGGATAATGACGGCAGCCTGACGGCTGCGCATGACCGGAATCAAACGCAATTCATCCAAACCCCCGGGACGCATTCCCTCGTATCGCCATGACCCAGACCCAACCCACCAAACTCGACGCCGCCCATTTCGACAGCAAGGCCCGCCAATGGGACGACAACCCGGTTTTCCAGGAACGCGGGCTCAAAATTGCGCAAGCCATCCGACAAGCTGTGCCCTTGCATCCGCAGATGAATGCCCTCGATTACGGCTGCGGTACGGGCCTGCTGTCGTTTCCGCTCAAGGATGAGCTCGGCACGATCCTGCTGGCGGACAGCTCGAGCGGGATGCTCGATGTGGTGGCAGAAAAGATCGCCGCTCAGGGCGTGACGCACATGACACCGATGAAGCTGGACCTGCTGATCGATCCGCCGCCGGCGCAGCGCTTTGACCTGATCGTTACCGCGATGACGCTGCACCATGTGCCCGACACCGACCAGATCCTGCGTATCTTCCACGACCTGCTGCAGCCCGGTGGTTATCTGTGCATCGCCGATCTGGACCAGGAAGACGGTTCCTTTCACGGCCCGGAGGTTGACGTGCACCATGGCTTCGACCAGGCTGACCTGAGCCGGCGCGCCGCACTGGCAGGGTTTGCCGACATCCGGTTCCAGACCGTGTTCAGCATCGCCAAGGAACTCGCGACAGGGACACGGGACTATCCGGTGTTTCTGATGACCGCGCGCCGCGCATAAGCGCATAGCAGACCAGTCCATGCCCCCGCTCCTTCACGATTCCCGCTCGCACGCACACCTGCGTACCCAGAACAGGCTGATCGACAGCCTCACCAGCACGGCAGGCCTGCTGTTTTCTTTCCTGCTCATGGCGGCAGGCTTGTCAAACGCACACGCCCAGGAGATCGAGCCGCGCGCCTATTCCAATGCCACCATCGGCGTGAATTTCCTGGTCGCGGGCTATGTGTATACCCAGGGCGGGCTGGCATTCGACCCCGCGCTGCCGGTGAAGGATCCGGAGCTCGATACGTCCAGCGCGGTGATCGGCTACGCCCGGGTCATTGATCTGTGGGGCATGTCGGGCAAGATCGATGCGATCGTGCCCTATTCCTGGCTGTCGGGAACGGCCATGCTGAATGGCGATCCGATTGAACGCGTGGTCGACGGTTTCAGCGACCCCAAGTTCCGGCAGTCGGTCAACCTCTACGGGGCGCCGTCGCTCAACTTGAAGGAGTTCGCGGATTATCGGCAGGACCTGATCATCGGCGCGAGCCTGCAGGTGTCGGCCCCCCTGGGCCAGTATGACAACAGCCGGGTGGTCAACATTGGCACCAACCGCTGGTCGTTCAAGCCGGAAGTGGGTGTCTCCAAGACCTTGGGACGCTGGACGATGGAGGTCGCCGCGGCAGCGACGCTGTTTACCGACAACAACGATTTCCATGGCGG
>JAGTRY010000192.1 GCA_018262235.1 Pseudomonadota bacterium | reverse complement strand
TGTTCCTGGAACCTGGCCAATCTGGCCGATTATTTGCCGGATGGCGTCAGGAAAGTGGACAGCGCCAGGCAGTCCCATGCCTTTGATGCGCAGCACTGGCAATCCCTGGAAACCCGCCTACTGAGCCAGCTGGCGGACTACCATCTGCGCTTCCCGGATGAACTCGGGATCGATGCGGGACGCGCGCGACGCATGTTCCTGACCCGGCTGCCGGAGGCGGCCTTCACTGCCCTGGTGCAGCATCTATTGCAGGAGGGCCGGCTGGTACGCAACGGCGCGTGGCTGCACTTGCCGGATCACACGGTCACCTTAAGCGCCCAAGAGCAGGCCTTATATGAACGCATGCTGCCCTGGCTGCTGGAGGAAGCGTATGACCCGCCCTGGGTGCGCGATCTGGCGCGACGATCCGGCATCGATGAACTCCGTGTCCGGCAATTGATGATTAAACTGGCGCGTCAGGGGAAGCTTTATCAGGTCGTGCGCGATCTGTTCTATACACCCGAAGCGGTGACGAACCTGAGTGCGATCCTGTGCGATCTGGAAACGCAACACGGCGCGGTGCGCGCGGCTGATGTGCGCGACCGCTGTGGCGTGGGGCGCAAGCGTACCGTGCAGATACTGGAGTTTTTCGACCGGGTCGGCTATACCCGGCGCACCGGGGAGACCCACCGCATCCGCAGCGCGGAAATGTTTGGCGCGGGCGAGCGGGGTCCCGCGGCATGATCACTGGAAGGGAAGCGCCCCCGGTGGGGCGGCCGGGCTTCAAACCCGGTTGGGGGCGTCAGCCGCTCCTCGGTGGGTTCGACTCCCATTCCCTTCCGCCAATAATCGTTGTCAAACCGGTTAAGTGCTGAGAAATTTGCAAGTCACGACGATGCAGGCTGGTTCAGCCGGAGTGATTTTTGGATAACGGCAAGTCTTTCCCGTGTGCGCCGGATTTCCAAACGCATCAGGCTTCTTCTGCTCAGAGTCCCCATCTGTCGATCTTGCGGTAAAGGGTGCGCAATCCTATTCCCAGCAGCTTCGCTGCGTTGACCTTGTTCCCACCTGTCTTGTTCAAGGCATCGACAATCGCCTGTCTTTCCATTTCAGCCAGAACCCCGGTGCCCTGGCACTCGGAATGCATGGCATCGCAGACGTAGTGCATGTGATCGGGAATGCTGTCCAGAGTGACCCGGTTCCCCTTGGTCATGACCACCATGCTTTCGACGCAGTTCATGAGCTCGCGGACATTGCCCGACCATCTGTGGGTTTTCATCAGGCACATCACGTCGTCCGAAATCTCCTCGATGGGGCGGTGGTGGATTTTGCTGAAATGCTGCACGAAGTGCATGGCCAGGGGCTCGATGTCGTCCGACCGTTCCCTGAGGGGAGGGACCGTGATACGGACCACGCGCAGGCGGTAATGCAGGTCCTCGCGGAAAGCGCCTGTCCTGACAAGTTCCTCGAGATTCCTGTGGGTGGCCGAAATCACTCGCACATCGACCTTGTGGGTCTTGTTGCCGCCCACCCGTTCGAAGGTCCGTTCCTGGAGGAATCGCAGCAGCTTGATCTGTGCGCTGACCGGCAGGTCGCCGATCTCATCGAGAAACAGTGTTCCGCCATCCGCCATCTCGAAGCGTCCCTTGCGCGAGGCCACGGCGCCGGTGAATGCGCCACGCTCGTGGCCGAACAGCTCGGATTCCAGTACGCCTTCTGCGAAAGCGGCGCAGTTGACCTTGATGAAAGGGGCGGAAGCGCGGTGGCTCTCGAAGTGGATGAGGCTGGCGATCAACTCCTTGCCGGTGCCGCTTTCCCCTTCGATCAGCACGCTGGCGTCGGATGACGAGACCTGTACCGCCAGGTCGAGAATCTTCTCCATAGCGGCAGATTGGCCCACTATGTGAACCGGCGCATAGCTATCGCGGATGCTGCGCTTGAGCTGCACGTTCTCTTCGCGCAGTTGGCGGGTTTCCAGCGCCTTTTCCAGCAACAGTGCCAGACGATCCAGATTCAGGGGCTTGGTGATGAAGTCGTGCGCCCCCAGCTTCATGGCTAAGACGGCCGAATCCACCGTCGCGTGGCCGGTGATGAAGATGACTGCCGGCAGCACGCCGGTTTGCTGGTTGATCCGCTCCAGCAGGGAAATGCCATCGAAGTCGGGCATTTTCAGGTCGGACAGGACGACATCGACCTTTTCGGTCTCCAGAATTTTCAGCGCCTCCAGGCCATTCCTCGCGACAAGGATGTGGTACTTGTCTGCGAAGGCGCTGGCGAGCGTTTCGCGTGTCAGCTTGTCGTCGTCAACGATCAGCAGCGAGGCGGTCATGTGAGGCTCCGGTTTTTCTGGATTGCTCGACAGGGAGTTGCACCGTGAACACGGTGCCATCCCCGACCCTGCTTTGGCAGATGATCTGCCCATTGTGGCCTTCCACGATCCGCTGCACGATTGACAGGCCGAATCCCATGCCCGATTCCTTTTTGGTGAAGAAGGGCAGAAATATCTTGCTGATATCTTCTTCCGGAATGCCTACGCCGGTATCGGCAATGTCTATTTCCACGCTGTTGCCTTGATGTTTTGTCGCCAGTTTCAGCGTCCCGCCTTCCGGCATGGCATGGAAGGCATTGATGCACAGATTCACCAGCGCCTGCACCAGCTTGTTCTCGTCGGCCAGCACAGTGGGCAGCGACTCGGCGAGGGCCAACGTAAGCTTGATGCGGGATTGCTCCGCCCGTTCGCTGAGCATGTCAGCTACATATCGAACCACCTTATTGAGATCGATTGCCTCCAGCTGCGGCGGAGCAAGCCTGGCGTAGCGCACGAACTCCTCCAGCATGTCACTGATGCGGTGCACCTCCTGGTCGATGATGG
>JAGTRY010000122.1 GCA_018262235.1 Pseudomonadota bacterium | reverse complement strand
TCCGGCCAGATGGGCATGAACGGCATCATTCCCGACACCAAGTCGCTGCGCATCCCGATCACCTACCTCGCCAATCTCTTGACCGGCGGCAAGGAAAAACCAATCATCACCGCGCTCGACCGCCTGCTGGCGATGCGCGCCTACATGCGCGGCAAGTCGGTGGAAGGCATTCCCAACATCGCCGCGCTCGACCAGGTGGGCCTGACCTCAGCGCAGGCCGACGAGATGTACCGCTACCTCGCGATTGCCAACTACGAGGACCGTTTCGTCATCCCCACGACGCACCGCGAAGAGGCCCTCAACACCTTCGAGGAAAAGTCGAGCTGCGGCTTCACCTTCGGCAACGGCTGTTCCGACGGCGTCTCCAAGACCAGCCTGTTCGGCAACCGGAAGAATTCGGTGCCGGTCGATCTGTCCCAGCTGCACGCCAAGAAGAAAACCGGTTAAGGAGCCCCACCATGAAAACATTCAAAGTCATTTCCATCCTGCTGACTTATCCGGAAGTCGACTGGCTGGCGGCGCTCCCCGAACTGCAAGCCGCGCTGGCGGCCGAGGCTGACTTCAACGGCGAAGCCGCTGCGCGCATGGCGCCGCTGTTTACGCAGTTGCGGGAAACTAGCCTGATCGCGCTGCAGGAAAGCTACGTCGCCACCTTCGATCGCAATCCTTCGCATTCGCTGCATCTGTTCGAGCACATCCATGGCGAATCGCGCGATCGTGGCTCGGCGATGATCGATCTGCTGGAGGAGTACTGGAAGCACGATTTTGACGCCAGCGCTGCCGAACTGCCGGATTACGTGCCGCTGTTCCTCGAATTCCTGTCGCTGCTGCCAAGCGAGGAAGCCCTGGCCTTGCTGGGCGATGCCGTGCATGTGCTCGCCACCATCGGCCGCAAGCTCGACGCCAATGGCAGCCCCTATGCCACCGCGTTCCAGGTGCTGGAAGCGCTGTCGCCCGTCGTTGCGCAGGAGCTGACCGAACCGCCGGTGCACGACATGGACGAGGCGATGGAGATGTTCGGCCCCACGATGGACGGCGTCGAACCCTTGATGAACCCCATCCCGCAGGTGTCCGTGGTGAAAATGCCGGTGTCACACCGCCAGTCGGCTGCCGCCCCAACTCATTGAATGAATTAACTCTTTCTGGAGGATGGAAAAATGTCCTACTCGCAACATTTCCTGTTCGGAATCTACCCTTACATCGCGCTGGCGATTTTCTTTCTCGGCAGCCTGATCCGCTTCGACCGCGAGCAGTACACGTGGAAGAGCGACTCGTCGCAGCTATTGCGACGAGGCCAGCTGCGGCTGGGCAGCAACCTGTTTCACGTCGGCGTGCTGTTCCTGTTCTTCGGCCACTTTGTCGGCATGCTGACGCCGCATTTCATCTATGAGCCCTTTATCAGTGCCGGTTCCAAACAGATTCTGGCCATGATTTCGGGCGGCACTGCAGGGGTACTGGCCTTCATCGGCATTTCGCTACTGTTGCACCGCCGGCTGACCGAGCCGCGCATCCGCGCCACTTCGAAAACCAGCGATATCGTGATCCTGCTGCTGCTGTGGCTGCAACTGCTGCTGGGGCTGGCGACGATCCCGCTGTCGGCGCAGCATCTGGACGGCAGCATGATGATCCGGCTGGCCGAATGGGGGCAGCACATCGTCACCTTCCGTGGCGGCGCGGTCGAACTGCTGGAAGGCGCAGGCTGGGTATTCAAGACCCACCTCTTCCTCGGCATGACGATCTTCCTCATCTTCCCGTTCACGCGCCTGGTGCATATCTGGAGCGGTTTTGCCGCAACGACCTACGCCGTGCGCGCCTGGCAACTGGTTCGCCCACGCGGCTGAAGCAGCGTGTCCCTAACTGAATAAGGAGACTGAAATGACGCATGTTGTCATCCTGGGTGCCGGCATCGCAGGCGTATCTGCGGCCTACGCGCTGAAAGCCAAATTGGGCCCGAACGACGAAGTGACGGTGGTGTCGGACAAGCCCTACTTCCACTTCGTGCCGTCGAATCCGTGGGTTGCCATGGGCTGGCGCGAGCGGTCCGACATCGCCTTCCCGATCGGACCCTATCTCGAATCGCGCGGCATCAGGTTCATCCACAGTGGAGTCAAGCGCATCCAGCCCGACGTCATCCAGGTCGATCTGGAGAACGGCGACGTTCTGTTCTACGACTATCTGCTGATTGCTACCGGCGCAGTCGGTATGCAAGACGACATTCCCGGCCTGGCCGAGCACACCCGCTCGGTCATCCACGTCGACCAGGCCGAGCGCGCGCTGGCCGCGTATCGCGAGTTCGTGCGCCACCCCGGACCGATCGTGGTGGGTGCGGCACCCGGTGCCAGCGTGCTGGGGCCGCTCTACGAATATGCGTTTCTGATCGACGCCGACCTCAAGCGGCGCAACATCCGCGAACGGGTGACGATCACCCTGGTGACGCCCGAACCCTGGCCCGGCCATCTTGGCCTCGGCGGCGAAGGTGCCAGCCGCGGTGCGGTGACCGCCGCGCTGGTCGACACCAAAATAAGCGTGATCTGCAACGCGCGCACGGTGCGCATCGACAAGGACACCATCCACGTCGTCGAGCTTGATGCTGCCGGCAACGAAAAGCAGACCCACGCCCTGCCCTATGCCTATTCGATGTACTGGCCAGCTTTCGGCGGCGTGCCCGGGGTGCGGACTGCAACCGGACTGGTCAACGAACGTGGGTTGGTGGTGGTGGACGAATACCTGCGCAATCCCGACTACCCCAACGTGTTCGCTCTCGGCGCCTGCGTTGCGCAACCGGCGGTGGAAAAATCCCCAGTGCCAGTGGGTGCGCCGGATTCGGTGTATTCCATCTCGAAGGCCGGCGAGATCGTGGTGCAGAACATTCTTGCCCTGATCGGCGACGCGCCGCTGGTGAGCCACGTGCCGCAGCGCGCCAAGTGGCTCACCGACATGGGCAGTTCCGGCGCAGCCTATCTGTCCGAGCCCCAGGTACCCTTGCGCGATATCAACTGGATGCGCCAGGGTCGCTGGGTACACCAGGCCAAGATCGATTTTGAGAAATATTTCATCAACAAGATCCGGCTAAAGCCCACCGGCCAGATACCTTCGGCTGCCTCGCGAATTGCCAGCGTGATGAGCCGGGTGCTCGGCGAACAGGGCGCGGCGTCCGTTCCGCAGCCCCTCTCCGCAGGCGGTGGCAAGCCGCTGGAAATCCGCCTGCCGCAGGATCCGTGCATCGAACTGCGTGCGCTCGCCAAATCGCTGGGGCGCTCGCCAGATGCGCTGGCGGCCGAATTGCTGGCCGCTGCCGTATCCGACGCCAAATCGTATCTGAACGAGGCCAGTATCGAGGCACTGGCCATCTCACGGCGCGAACTGCTGGTGGCAGAACTGCCAGAACGCCAGCCCGGCGTAGAGTTTCACGGTGGCGGCACCTGAACCGGGCGCATTCGCCAAGCCTTTATGAACCGATGCACAGGAGGATCCAAACATGAGTACCGACCTGCCCGAACGCGATGCTGAAGGCTATCTGATCGAGCCCGGAGACTGGAACGAGGACGTGGCCCGGGCCCTGGCTCAGGAAGAGAACATTCAGCTCAACGACGACCACTGGGACACCATCCGCTTCATGCGCGAGTATTACGAGGAGCACCAGGTCATCGCCGATGCCCGTTTTGTCATCAAGCATCTGGCCGAGCGCGTGGGGAAAACAGCACAGAAAAGGTTGTTCGAGCTGTACCCTTACGGCTACGTGAAACAGGCCTGCAAGATCGCCGGCATGCGGCGACCACGTGCCTGGAGCACGGGCTGAACGCATCTCTCTAACGACCACCCACCCAGCGGAAAACACCATGGCGGTATTGCCCATCAAAGACCTGCAGTCGCGTCCGCCGCTCACCGGCTGGGCACCGTTCGCGCTGGGCTTCCGTCCGTTTTTTCTGGCGGCGGGACTCTATGCCGTGCTGATGATGGGGCTGTGGCTGCTGGTGCTGGTGCTGGGCGGCAGCTTCGCCCCCGGCGAACTGACGCCGCCCATCTGGCACGGTCATGAAATGCTGTTCGGCTTTGCCGTGGCGGTGATCGCCGGTTTCCTGCTCACCGCCACGCAAAACTGGACCGGCATCCGCATGCCCTCCGGCGCGCCGCTGGCGGCACTGTTCCTGCTGTGGCTGGCGGGACGACTGGGGTTTCTGGTTCCGGGTCTGCCGGTGGGGCTGGTGGCATTGCTCGACCTGGCTTTTCTGCCGGTTCTTGCGCTGGTGCTGGCCGTGCCCATCCTCAAGGCAAAGCAACTGCACAACTATCCTTTCCCCCTCATGCTGCTGGCGCTCACGTTCGCCAATGCGCTGGTGCATGGCGATGCGCTGGGCTGGACACCCGGCACGGCGCAACTGGGGCTGCATCTTGCGGTCTATGCGGTGGTGGCGATGATTAGCGTGATGGGCGGACGGGTGATTCCCAGCTTCACCGACAACAAGCTCGGCAGTCGCGCCAGTCGCTGGAAAACCATCGAATGGCTGGTGCCGGTCGCCACCCTCGGCGCGCTGATCGCCGCGCTGATTGCGCCGGTTTCGCCCGTCACCGCCCTGTTCGCCGCTGCCGCTGCGGGAGCGCATGGCGTCCGCCTGGCAGGCTGGTACACCGGCAAACTCTGGTCGGTGCCTTTATTGTGGATCCTGCATCTGGGTTATGCCTGGATCGTGCTTGGCTTCGCCCTGCTGGCACTGTCGGCGACAGGACTGGCCGTTACTGCCAGCAATGCGCTGCATGCCTTCACCGCAGGTGCCATCGGCGCGCTGACACTGGGCATGATGGCGCGGGTATCGCTCGGCCACAGTGGCCGCATGCTGGAGCCCGCACCTCTGATGACATGGGCCTTCATCGCAATCAATCTCGCCGCGCTGCTTCGGGTCGCGCTGCCGCTGCTCGTTCCGGCCGCCTACGCAGCAGGCATGACCGCCGCCGGACTGCTGTGGATGACCGCGTTCGGCCTGTTCGCTGTGATCTATCTGCCGATCCTGCTGCGCCCGCGGGTTGACGGCAAGCCGGGCTGAAGCGCGCGCATCAAGGCAAGACCGCCCCCCTGCACAAGCGCTTTACAGCAGTGCATCCTGAATGATCTCGGTCAACAGCTTCTCGATATCGTCCAGCGCCTTTTTAAGCGCCGGATTGCTGGTGGTGATGGGTTTGCGGTAGGCGACATACACAGTGGCGTCGCCGGGAACGGTATAAATCGAAATGATGTAGGGGCACATGACGATGGCATGCGGGTCGGCCTCCATCATCGCGCGCGAGATCGTCGCGCTGCAAAACTCGAACTGTTCACCGTTGGTGAGAATCTGTTTGGTCATGCCCAGATCCTTGCCAGTGCGCTCCAGCATTCCGGCGATCAGATTGGTGTGATTGATCTTCAGCCCCTTGCCCTCGATCGCGGACTCCACCGAATCGCGTACGTACTGGAAATCCCCCTGAGTCTTGAACAGCACAGAGTAAGACTCCGCAGCCAGAGCAGGCAATGACAGACAAAACAGGGTGCAAATGGCGAGCACTTTTTTCATGGCAGAATCTCGTGTACAAGAGTCTTGATTTTCGGCCATGTACGCGCAGGCACGCAAGTATCGTTTGCTACACTCGGCCAATGGATTACAGACTCAAGGCCGATGGCCGCTTTTGGCTCACGCTCGACGGCAAAAACTTTCTTGGACGCGGCCGGGTTGAACTGCTGCAGCGCATCCGCGAAACCGGTTCCATTTCCAAAGCCGCCAAGGCGATGAAGATGAGCTACAAGGCCGCGTGGGACGCGGTGGATGCGATGAACAGTGCGTGGTACTTGCCTCTGGTCGAAAGCGGCCCGGCCGGCAGCCGCCTGACAGAAGACGCAGAACGCCTGATCACCGAATTCCAGCAGGCCGAGGCCCAGCACACGACTTTCCTGTCGCAACTCGCCAATGGCCTGTCGGCGAAGCCGCCGCGCAACCAGGGACAGCGTGAATAGGCTGCACGTAAAAACGGACCCGCTTGCTCAAGTGAGCAGCAAGCAGGGGCGTGATTGACTGAAATTGTGTTGAAGCGCTCCATGGATGGCCGAGTTCGACTGTGGATTCAACCGGTGGATGCAACAGATCCGGCCCCTTTGCTGCGGGTCGACGTATGATGATACGTAGGCATTAAGCTGGCCTCGAACTCGAGTCTGAGCACATATTGCTTGTGGCGGCGGTTTCATGTCTCCATCATGTCTTTAGTGGAATTAAAAGTGATTGGTGGCACGTGCGTCGCGGGCCCTCACCTCGGGGTCATCCGCCGACGTTGCGTTTGACCTCGCGGGGCTTCCGCTCGCTGGACCGCCCTCTGGAAGGACCGAAGCAAGACGAAATTCCCGTATGGGCTCAGATGATCGCCGTCGAAGAATAACGGCCGCCCCGCTTGCATTGCGCTGCAGACATCCTTTCCGCACAGCACCTGCAGTGGATCCCAGATTGTCACGCCGGGGTACGTAGTGGCAAGATCCCTCAACGCGTCCATCATGGGGGCACGATACCGCTCCAAGTCCAGGCGTCGTTCATCCAGACCCGCAGAGCATTCCGGGTTCCATCGGTTCCACCATTCGACACAGGCGAAGGGATGTGCCCTGAAGATCGGTTTCGGAGCCTCCAGCACAACCTGGAGCCTGGCAGAGACCAGCGGTTCGATCCAACGATGCGCATCAGACTTGGCGCGTGTCAGAGCCGCCAGCTCCAGCTCCGTCAGATCGAAGAGGTCTCCTTCCTGTCCGGCCAAGTTCGGAGGCACCTGACGACGCTCGCCGCCCAAGTGAATCAAGCGAGGCAGTCGCAATGACGGCAGGAAGACGGTGTCTCCCGGTCGCGCCTGATCCAGCACCGTGCGCAAGGCGTCGCGGGCCACTTGGTAGCAATGGGGGTCTGCCGCCTCATCCAGTGCACCCTGCAAGTCCATATAGCTGCACCCGGGTGTTGGCAGCACAGTGATCGTCCGCCCATCCTCGGCGCTCAGTTGCTCCAGCATCGGCAGATACACTGTCGCGTGCGAATCCCCGATGACGAACAAGCGCGATGCTGCCTTCGATGGACAGTCCTTGGGGTCGAACTGATTGCCGGCTCCCGTCAGTGATCCGATATCAACGGCCGTTGCCACGGGGTCGCACCTTCTGTTCGCCGCAAGTGATGTCCTGATGAACTGCCGGTCGCCATACCAGTCCGAGGCTTCTTGGGTGACTTTTCCGAGTCCGAGGCGTGGCTGTTGCTCCAGCAGGCCGCGACCCGCGAACCACCCGGCGGCCATCATGAGGAGGCACAGTCCAATCCTCAAACTTGGTGGCCACGCCTTCAGCCATACACTCGTTCGGAACGGTTGTTCGACTGCGCGGTAAGAGACCGCAGCCAGTAGAAAAGTAACGGCCAAGGCGCCTGCGTTGAAGGGCCACACGGTCAAGCCCACGGTCCATCGCGCGAGAACGTAGACGGGCCAGTGCCAAAGATACAGCGCGTAGGAACGCCGGCCGATCCAGACCGCTGTACGGCTGGCCAACGCCCTGCGGACAGCATCCTGCGGGCTCGCGTGCGCCGAACTGATGAGCAGCAGTGCGCCCAGTACGGCCACGCTGGCCCGCACGAAGGGATACGTGCTCGAATGCGGCATGAGCATGGCCACGACAACCAGCAGCAGGCCCGCCACGCCGGACAGGCAACCTCGCGTGCTGAAGTGCGCAGACAGGCGCCTGATGCCCGGCAAGCCCAAGAACAGCAAGGCGCCGAAGGCCAGTTCCCAGAACCGGAAAGCGAGGTGGTAGAACACGAACCTCGCGCCCTTCGTCACGCCGAAGTAATAACAGGACAGCAGCGAGAACGCAGCCAGCCCACCAATGGTCAAGACAACCACCTGCCTGTGCCGGTGTGCCGCTGGTCTGCGTAGTGCCACGAACAGCAGCAACGGGGCGATCAGATAGAACTGCTCCTCGACGCCCAGCGACCAAGTGTGTGTGAAAGGGTTCAGCTCGGCCCGTGGCTCGAAATAATTGATGGTCTGCCGATCCAGAACCCAGTTGCTCAGTCCCCAAAACGCCGCCTGCCCCACGCTCTCCGCTGCGCGGTTGAACCATGCCTTTGGTACCAGCAGGACATACGCCAGCGTTGTGGTCACAAGCATCGTGACCAGCGCAGGTATCAGTCGCACCAGACGCCTTGCGTAGAAATTTCCTAGAAACGTGCCGAGGTTCTCCTGGCCATGACTCGCCAGCGAGGCTGTGACGACGAAGCCGGAGATGACGAAGAAGATATCCACGCCCACGAACCCACCTGGGAGTAGCGACGGCTTAAGGTGGTAAAGCATCACTGCGAGCACCGCTAGTGCTCGTATCCCGTCGATATAAGCGATATAGGCCGACCGATCAGTGGCTGTCATCTCTCGTGCTCACCTCGATGCTGGACTTTCGGGTAGGCCGCGGGTGCCTCACTGACCGTACGAAGACAAGTACGATTAAAAAGCTTGGCTTCAATCGCTATTATCAACATACGTCGACCGGCAAAAAGACCTAGGGGCGGTCGCAGCCCGTACCGCTTCGAATGGCAGCTACCAAGAATGGCGCGAACGCTCAATGGCGCCAGTGTAGCTCGGATTCAACCTTCTCTTCCTGGCCGAACTCTGCCCCTCTCGCATCGCCATCCCGAGCCTCCATCACGTCGCTGAATACAAGTTCAGCCTACTGGCAAATCCCATCTAAGGACGCAATCAGGCACCGGGTCGCGTTTGATAGAAAGTCAGCGGCGCAGCAGTTTTGGCGACCGCCGGTTTCAGTTTGCCCACCACATGCATTTCGCATGGCTTGCAGTCAAAGCGCAGCGTGAGTTTTTCGCTGCCGTTGATCAGCGTAAGCGGCTCGGCGCGCACCGTGCCCTGCACGCCGGTAATGCCCTTGGCCTGCTTGGGGCACAGGCTCAGTGAATAGCGCACGCAGTGCTTGGTGATCATCAGCGAGACTTCGCCGGTTTCCTCGTGGCTTTCATACGCAGCGGCGATGACCTGCACGCCGTGCCTGGCATAAAAATCGCGCGCCTTGTGGTTGTAGACGTTGGCGAGATAGCTCAGCGTGTCTTCCGGGTAGGTAGCGGGTGGCTCGACTGCCTGTGCACGCGGTGGCCGAACGTAAGCGGCGGCGCGTTCGGCATCCAGCGCGGCAATGGCATCGCGGCGCAAG
>JAGTRY010000191.1 GCA_018262235.1 Pseudomonadota bacterium | reverse complement strand
AACACATTGGCGCTCATCGTGGTGGCGATCATTGCACCGACGTGGATATACGCGGCACGGCCTGCAATCAGATGGCACAGCGCATAGGTCACCGCCGTGACGAAGGCGACGTAGATCACCGCGAAAAGGAGCTGGCTGCGCTCGATGAGCAAGCGGGCGAGCTGGTCGTAGACGATCCAGCCGATCACCAGGGTGGCCAGACCGATCCCTACCGACTGGGCCGGCGTGATCGCGGAAATGCTCGGGTCGACCATGTAGGTGGCCGCCTGGAAGTAGTACAGGACCGAGATCAGCAAGAAGCCGGTGATCCAGGTGGTGTAACTGGGCCAGAAGAAGAAATGCAGATCGTCCGGCAGGGTCTTGGGCGCGACGGCGTATTTCTGCGGATTGTAGAAGCCTCCCCCGTGCATGGCCCACAGTTCGCCACCGACGCCGTCTTCCTTGAGCTTCGGATCGGTCGGCGTTTTCAGGCTGTTGTCGAGCCACACGAAGTAAAAGGATGAACCGATCCAGGCAATGCCCACGATCAGGTGCAACCAGCGCAGCAGCATGCTGCTCGCGTCGATCAGGTAAGAAAACTCCATGATGATGCTCCAGTGAATCTGGACTCCTTTTGACGCGGAGTCCGCACGACCCGCCCTTGATGTCGATTTCGTCGTGCACGTTTGCAAAAGGGGCGTGAAGCTACTGCGCAATTCAATCCTGCGACTGCGATGCTCGACGTACGCAAGTACGTCTGCGCTTCTCCTTGCAGCCTTGAACCGCTCGCTACGCTTCCCGCTCCCTTTGCGGGTTTATTACTGGTCTATCTGAATGAAGCGCCTCGTTTCGCGAGGTTTTTCAGCCACTGCTCCCGACTCAAGATCCCCGATAGGTCGAATAGCTCCACGGCGAAACCAGCAGTGGCACGTGGTAGTGCCCGGCCGGATCTGCGATGCCGAAGGCTAGCGTGACCTTGTCCAGAAACGGAGGCTCCGGCAATTCCACGCCACGTGTCCGGAAATACTCGGCCACGGCGAACACCAGTTCGTACTGGCCTGCGGTCAGCGTTGTGCCACTCAGCAAGGGTTGATCGCAGCGACCGTCGGCATTGGTTACACCGGTCAGCAGTGGCTGCGCTTCACCCGATCGATGTAATGCAAAGGCCATGCCTGCGGCGGGGCAGCCGTGTGCTGTATCGAGAACGTGGGTACTGAGTCGGCCCATGATTTTCTCCGTGAAGGTGCGAATCGATTATAGGGAGGCTGGCTGCACGAAAGCCGCATAGCCTCTATGCGTCAAACCACATCTGCGGGTGTACGCCTTGCCGGGCACGCTTATATGGCTGGACGCAAACTGCTTATAAATGAGTGGGCCTTGCCGCTCTGGAAAGCTGCCGCTTAAGCTGATACAAACATTCTGATAACGATCCGTTCCCCCAAGCAGAAGCCGTCCTTGCAACATCTTTCCGGTCTGGCGTGCGCCGCTTTTGTGGCTGCACTCGATGGCGTGTTCGAGCATTCGCCCTGGGTTGCCGAGCGAGCCTGGCTGCGTCGTCCGTTTGCCGATCTTGCCGCGCTGGAACAGGCGCTTGTCGAGAGTATGCTGAACGCATCTCCGGCGGAACAGCGGGCGCTGATCTGCGCCCACCCCGAGCTGGCAGGCAAGGCTGCGGTGGCCGGCGAGCTGACTGCCGAGTCGACACGTGAGCAGGCCGGCGCGCGGCTCGATGCGTGCAGCCCGGCCGAGTTTGCGCGCTTGCAGGAATTGAATGCGGCCTACACCGCGCGCTTCGGGTTCCCCTTCATCCTTGCCGTGCGCGGCCTGGATCGGGCTGCAATCATCGCCCGGTTTGCCGAGCGCATCGGGCATACGCCCGAGCAGGAGTTCGCCGAGGCTTTGCAGCAGATCGCGCGGATCGCCCGCTTGCGTCTGCATGAGCGTTTTGGAGAGGACGCGCAAGCGATCTAGCCGACGAGTGCCGGCATCCTGAACTCGGTCGGCGTGCTGGAGAGCGCGCGGATGTGGGGTGTCGTACTGGCCCGGGCCACTGCGACAATCTGTTCGCGGAACCAGCGGCAGTCCTCGGCGTAATGCGCCCGATCGTGCCACAGAAGGTAAAAGGCCATCGGTGGATATTCAATGGGCGAGCGGGCCAGTGCCACCGGCAGGAGTCGCGCGAAGTGTTCGGCAAACGAACGCGGACAGGTGAAGATCATGTCCGATTCCATCAGCATGTAGGGTGCAAGGTTGAAGTAGGGCACCCAGGCCACGATGTTGCGCTTGAGGCGTTCACGCGCCAGATGCAGATCCACGACGCCCCGCTGGCCGACGGCATACGGTGTGGGGGCGAGGTGTTCGGCGTCCAGATAATGTTTCATGGTCATGGGCCGGCCGGCGAGCGGGTGGTCCTCGCGCATCATGCAGACCACCTCGTCTTCAAACAGTGGTGACAGGCGCAGTTGTTCGGGCGGGTGCGGCCAGTTGCCGATCACCACGTCCAGTGCCCCATCGGCGAGCAGGCCGGCAAAATCCTGATCCGGGCTGAATGAGTGGAACACGATCTGGGCCAGTGGGGCGAGGCTATGGAAGCGCGCCATGATGTGGCCGAGCAGTGCCGGATCCAGATAATCCGGGGTGGCGACGTTGAAGATGCGGCGCGAGCTGGCCGGATCGAAACGTGGTTGGCCGATGACGATGGCCTCGATGTTCTCCAGCGCCTGTTTGACCGGCTCCAGCAAGGCTTCGCCACGTTCGGTGGGGGTCATGCCATTCTTGCTGCGGACCAGCAGTGGATCCCCGGTCAGATCCCGCAAACGGCGTAGCGCGGTGCTGATGGCGGGTTGGGATTGGTTGAGGCGGCGCGCGGCGCGCGACACGCTGC
>JAGTRY010000121.1 GCA_018262235.1 Pseudomonadota bacterium | reverse complement strand
TAGCGGATACAGAACCCATTCATGAGAATCACCTTTCTTGGCGGCGGCAACATGGCTTCCGCACTCATCGGCGGCTTGCTCAAGCAAGGTTTCGCGGCATCGGACATCCAGGTCGTCGAGCTGTTTGAGGCGGCACGCGAACGGCTGCAGGCTGATTTCGGCGTGCGTGCGGTGGTGCAGCCTGACGCGGCGGCATTGGCCTGCGACGTGCTGGTCCTGGCCGTCAAGCCGCAGCAGATGCGTGAGGCTTTGGCGTCTTTCCACGGGCAACTGCGTACGCAGCTGGTGGTGAGCATTGCAGCGGGCCTGCGCCTGGCTGATCTGGCCTCCTGGCTGGGCGGTTACACCACGCTGGTACGGGTGATGCCCAATACGCCGGCGCTGATCGGACAAGGCGTGACTGGTCTGTGTGCCCATGCCAGTGTGCCGCAGAGTGGGCGTGATGCCGTGGCGCGCATCATGGCGGCGGTAGGCTCCAGTGTCTGGATCGAAGATGAGGCGCAGATGGATGCGGTGACTGCCTTGTCGGGGAGCGGACCGGCCTACGTGTTCTATTTCATCGAAGCTTTGCAGGCTGCGGGTGAAGCGCTGGGTTTGCAGGCGGATACAGCCCGGGCGCTGGCCATCCAGACACTGGTGGGGGCTTCGGCGCTGGCGGCCAATAGTCCTGAAGCGCCTGCGGTGCTGCGGGAACGGGTAACGTCCAAAGGAGGCACGACGGCTGCCGCCCTGGATGTGCTGGCTGCGGGAGGCTTTCCTGCGTTGATTGAACAGGCGCTGGCAGCTGCAGCGGCACGCGGCAAGGAAATGGGTGAACAGCTTGGCCGCAACGAAGCGTGAGGAAATAATATGCTGACGGGAACCCTTGTTCTGATTCTCAAGGCGGTTGCGGGTTTCTTTACCGCTTTGCTGCTGGTTCGTACGGTGATGCGTTATCTGCGGATTTCGTTCGTCAGCCAGATCGGCCAGTTTGTGCTGGCAACGACCAATTGGGCGGTCCTGCCGTTCCAGCGGATCGTTCCTGGCATCGGCAGACTGGATTTGAGCGCCTTGCTGCCGGCCTGGTTGATTCAGGTTCTGCTGGTGCTGGTTGTGACGCTGATCGGCAATGGTGGTGTGGGCGAGCCCGTGAGCCTACTGGTTTCCGCGCTGGCTTTCGGGTCGCTGGGTTTGCTGCGTACGGCCTTGCAGATGCTGATGTGGGTCGTGGTGCTGGGGGCCGTGTTGTCCTGGGTGAATCCCTATTCGCCACTGGCAGGGCCGTTGAACGCGTTCACGCGTCCGTTCCTGGCGCCGTTCCGGCGCATTCTGCCGCCGGTGGCCGGGGTGGATCTCTCGCCCCTGTTGTTGCTGTTGCTGCTGCAGATCCTTCTGTTCTGGCTCTAGGTGATGCCGTGCTCAATCCGCTGAATGCGGCGATCCGGCAGCAAGCGGACGGCGCGCTGACACTGAGTCTGCACGTACAGCCGGGCGCCAAGCGGACCGAGTTTGCCGGACTGCATGGCGAGGCACTCAAGATCCGGTTGGCCGCGCCGCCTGTCGATGGCAAGGCAAATATCTGCCTGCAGGCATTTCTGGCCAAATTCCTGGGCGTGCCGAAGTCGGCGGTGAGCCTGCTGGCAGGCGAGTCTTCGCGCCAGAAAATTGTCCGGATAGAAGGCGCTGCCGCGCCAGCGGTGGCTCGCTTGATCGAACAGGCGGTCTAGCGCGCGGGGTCAGCCGGCTTCGACGCGGTTCTTGCCGGCTTTCTTGGCCGCGTACATGGCCTTGTCGGCGCGATTAATGGCGATCTGGGCTGGTTCGCCTGTTTGCATCTCGGTGACGCCGGCACTGAATGTGATCAACAGTTTCTGGTTGTCGTGCAGGAAGATGCGTTTGGTCAGCTCGCGTTGCAATCGACGCATGGCCGTCACCCCGTCCTCCAGATTCGTGTCGGGGAGCAGGATCAGGAATTCTTCTCCACCGTAACGCCCGGCGGAATCCTGCGGCCGGATGTTTTCCCGGATGACCAGGGCGAGGTGCTTGAGGGCTTCGTCACCGGTGGAGTGCCCCAGCGAGTCGTTGAGCCGCTTGAAGTCATCCACGTCCAGCATGGCCAGACTCAGCTTGCTGCCACGCCGGAGCATGCGGGCTGTTTCACGGGCCAGCATTTCATCCAGCCCCTTGCGGTTGAGTGCGCCGGTAAGCGGGTCATGGCGTACCAGTTCGCTGGCCTGTTCCAGCTCGCCTTCCAGGCGGGCGATTTCCTTGTGGGCCTGATCGACGGTGATCCGCAGGCTTTGCAGCTCTTCCTGCGAATGACGGGTCCTTTCCTCGACGACACGGGTCTCCCGGACGATTTCATCAACCAACTGGGCCATATCGGAGAGGTTGGTGGCTTTGGCGATCTGGGTGGCAAAGGTGCTGACCTTGCCGTGATAGGCCCCGGTCGAATCCGCGAGTTCTCCCAGCCTGTCGACGAAGTGCGCGAGCATATCGCGCAGGCGTTCCTGGGCCTCGTTCAGACTGCGTTTGAGGGAGCCTTGCTTGTAGATCACATCGCGCAAGCGCTCGCCCAGTTCCTCAAGGACCCCTTTGCTGAGCGGGCGGGAAAACAGTTCCATCAGCACGGCCATCTGGCCCTGCAGATATTTGTCTTCAATCACCAACTCACCGATGTTTTCGATGATCAGCCGCAGCAGGTTGAGCAGCGCACTGCGGATGTAGCTTTGGTCCTGGGCTACCCACTGAACCTTGTAGGCAAACTGATGCAGACGCGCCGAGAAGTCTTCGCTTTCACCGGTACCCGGGTCGCGCAGGAGCTTGGCTAGCGCGCTGGCTTCCTTGGCCAATTCCGGGGTGTCGATGAGCAGCATGCCGACGGCGCTTTCAAGCGCATCGGCGAGCAGATCGCGCCACAGCTCCGGCGCCTTGTCGAGGCCGGCTGGCGGGCTGGCGACGAGCGCGGACAGCGGGGCAGAGGGCGTGGCCGGTACATCCGGCTCGATCTCGATGTTGTTGCTTGCCGAAGGGAGTTGGCTCCAGCCTTTGACCAGTCCTTGAAGTCGGGTGAACAGGGTCGCCGGATCCCCTGTGCTGCCTTCCAGAATGCGGTTGAGCGCTTCGTATTTGGTGACGCTGTTGATGCCGAGCTGACGGCGCTCGGTCTGTGCCTGCAGGTCCCGGATCAAAGCTCCCCAAGCCAGTGGTTCGGTTTCCTGGGCAGAGAGCAGGGCGATCAGTTGTTGTTTGAAAGTCTGCCAGTTGTGGTCGGCGAAGGTGGCTTCGAACTGGCGTGCCAGGCGTAATTGTTCCGGGGTGGCTCGTGGCAACGCGACGGCGATCTGGCGCAGGTGACGTTCGGGAAAAGGTTCTTCCGGCGGGATGCCCGCTATCTGGTGATAGAGCTCGCTGAAATTTTCAGGTGTCGGCTGGATGCGCCGCGCTGTCAGACGCCGAAATACCTCACGGGCTACTTCGGAAGGGGATGTGAAGTCAGCCATGCTCGAGAAAACCCCGGTCTTCGCTGCAACAAATGGTGGAGAATCGCAGTGGATTCTCCGCTTTGACAATCAATTTACTCGACCAGCCCATGCTTGAGGCCATAGTGGGTCAACTCCGCATTATTGCGCAGTTTCATTTTTTCCAGCAGGCGGGCGCGATATACGCTGACTGTCTTCACGCTTAGATTCAGCTGTTCGGCAATTTGCGTCAGGGTCTTGCCTGAAGAAATCATGCACAGGGTCTGGTACTCACGATCCGAGAGCTTTTCATGCGGCGGGCGGTCGAAGTCTTCGCCGATGGCATTGGCCAGTTCCTCCGCGACGGCTGCGCTGACGAATTTTTTGCCGCTTGCGACCTGGCGAATGGCCGTGACCAATTGTTCCGGTGCGCCTTGCTTGGAGAGGTAGCCTGCGGCACCTGCGCGCAGGGCGCGGATCGCATATTGTTCCTCCGGATGCATGCTCAGCATCAACACTGGCAGGCGCGGATTTTCTTTTCTGATCAGTTTGAGGGAGTCGATGCCATTGCGATCCGGCATGGAGACGTCCATCAGAACCACGTCATACTGATGGTCGCGAATCATCTGCACTGCAGGGATGCCGCCATCGGCCTCACCGGTCACCTCCAGATCCTCGGTGTCCGAGAGTATCTGTTTGAGGCCTTGACGGATGATTGCATGGTCATCGGCAATCAGTACGCGAATCTTTTCTGTCATAAACTCCATTCCTTCAGGCTCTTGCCTGTTCATCGGAAACCGCGGTCAATTCCGCATCCATTTCGGCGCGTCGTACCCTCAGTGGTGCGCGCAGTACGATGGTTGTACCGTGAGGTTCGCGCCCCATCAATTCCATACTGCCGCCCAGAACCTTGAGTCGTTCACGGATACCGCGCAGCCCGAAGGATTTGCGTTTGCGCAGATCTTCAGGCTGCAGGCCGCGCCCATCATCACTTACTTCCAGCACGATTTCATCGTATTCCTGCATCAGGCGCACTTCTACTCGGCTGGCCATGGCGTGTTTGGTTACGTTGGTCAGGGCTTCCTGATAGGTCCGGAAAAGAGCCAGTGCCGTGTCTTCATCCGTCTCGATATCGTGATCGGCGCACAGAATCGAGCAGGGGATGCCAACGCGATGGGTGAAGTCCTCTGCGAAACTTTCAACCGCTGCTGCCAGACCGAATTCTTTCAGGATGCCGGGACGCAGCTCGCGTGCGACCCGGCCCGCTGTCGTAATCGCATCATCCAGCATGGCTTCGATGTCATGTACCCGTTTCTTCAGCGCCTCGTCCTGCTCCAGTTTGCCTGCTAAAAGCTTGGCAGAGATTTTGATACCCACCAGAGTACCGCCCAGAACGTCATGGATGTCGCGGGCGATACGATCCCGCTCATCTTCCTTGACGCGTTGCAGGTGTTCTGAAAGTTCGGCAAGCTGGGCGCGCGAGTCGCGCAATTCAGCCTCGGCACAACGGCTCTGGGTGATGTTCCACATCACACCTTCCCACAAGGTGATGTCTTCATCCAGATAGCGCGGAGAACAGCGGATGTTGATCCACTTGAGATCGCCCCCCGGTAGTTGCACGCGCCCTTCCCAGTTCAGTGTCGAGCTGCGGGCGTCTGCGTGTTCCAGTGCCTGACAGAACCCGGCGCGGTCTTCTTCCAGGATCAAGCCGAGCAAAGGATCCGGGCGGATCAGCAATTCTTCGGCGGGCACCCCCAGCAGCATCTGGCTGGCCTCGCTGACATACAGGAAGCGCAGATTCCCGGCGAGGCTGGCCTGCATCTGGAAGAGAACTCCCGGCACGTTGGCTGCCAGTGCACGGAACCGTTCATCATTGGCACGGACGGCTTCCAGCGCCATGCGACGCTCGCGCCGGATCTGCGCCTCGCTGCGTTCCCGGTCAATGACCGGAGCGAGACGATCCAGCTTGTCCTTGCTCAGATAGTCTTGCGCGCCAGCTTGCATCATTGCGCAAGCCGTGGCCTCGTCAAGCATGCCCGAGACCACGATGAACGGCGTATCTGCCCGGTAATCCTGTACGGTCTCGAGTGCTTCAAATGCCGAGAAGCCCGGCAGCGCGTAGTCTGAAATCACTACATCCCAGTCTCTTTCTCCAAGCGCAGCTTCCAGATCCGGCAAGGCGTTGACCTGACGACTTTCCAGCATGTAACCCTCTTTGCGCAGATGGCGTGCGAGGAGTAAAGCGTCGTTTTCATCATCTTCAACGAACAGGACGCGCAAAGGGATCGAGCGTTGCGCTGACAGCATAAAATCAAGCCTCCCGAATGAGGTACTGAAGATATCATGTACTGATGGCTGTTGAGGCGTTGAGATACGCTATAATCCGCGCCCTGATTAATCAGGATCTCGTGCAGTCAGTGCCGGGGTCGTGACAAAGTGCCGCTTTAGCTCAGTTGGTAGAGCAACCGCCTTGTAAGCGGTAGGTCATCTGTTCGAGTCAGATAAGCGGCACCATTTTTTTCATAGTAAACATGGAATTGTGGTCGTCCATGTTTGCGATAGATTGCGTTGAATAGCACTGTTTTGCGGGCCCATTGGTCGACGCTGGGCCAAAATTTTGGGATCTATATACGTAGCTAGCAACCAAACGCCAGCGCATTACGTTTTTCTCTGCCCGCTCAAGCATTCCGCCGTAGGTGCGGTGAACGCCTGCCTGTTCGGCAAAGTTGTTCCGGAGACAAGCCTTGTTCTAGCCTGAGCTGGCGTACGTCCTCTGCAAAGGTGGCTACCAAAGCACTGTTCTTGGGGGATTTGACATGTGCCAAATCTCAGTCGTTGCATACTTAGGTTCTGCATTCTACGACTGGCATTTGTGTGGTTCCAGATAGGCAGCTCTACGCACTCGTTCAATAGCTACGGGCATTACGGGGAAGGTCGACTACGTCCCTGCTTTCACGGAGCTCTGATGGCAACTGCTGGTTGGTACTCGCGGCGCGTGGCCTTTAGCGGATACGTACAGCCAAACAGTCGTACCGTCGCATCTCCCTCATTGTTGGCGGCCCAGGCTTGAATGTTCGCCACTCACAAGAAGAGGTTGTTGGGCGTTTGCAGCACTTGAGAAAATGGGGGCTTGAGGGGGCCTGGCTGCATCCAGGTTACGACTGAGCGGGCCAATAGGTGGCGGATAGGAGTGTGGCGGACATTTCTGCCCGCCACATGATGCCTGACTCAGAACGTATTCTTGAGATTGAGGCTCAAGGAGTTTGTTCGCGTCGAGCTGGTTGCGCTGTAACTGAATTGATAGCGTATGCCGAATGCCCAAGTCTTGTGAAACACATAATTGTTGCCCAGCCCAACGACCGTGGTGTTGCGGTCGGAGGAGGTGCTTTCGAGTTGATAGACGGGGCCTGATAACTGGTCTGCATATCGCATTTCGGCAATGCCTGGCTTCTCAAAATCGTGCTGGTACTCCAGGCGGAAGTACGGTTTGGTTATGCCATCGCCCAACCTGAAGTAGGTCTCGGTACGCAAGCCGAACGAGATTTTGGTCGTCGGCACGTTTTGAGCCGAGTAGTTCAGGTTATAGCGATCTGCGCCGCTCTCCGTCGTCTGATCGAGTCGGGTCGAAACCAAGTCCAGGCGTGTGTAAGGTGAGATCAGCAGTTGTTTTCCTGGCTCGTATTCGTAGCCTCCGCTCAAAGACGAGAACCACTGCGAGCCTGTGCGTGATGAAGTTGCGATTCCGCCTGTGGTCGTGACGTAGCGCTGCGCATCGAATTGAAGATGGCCGTAACCGAGCAACCCATCGATGAAGAAACCATCGGCAGGCTGGTAGCTGCCATACACCGTCACGGCATAGAGATCACCAGTGTTGCGCGTGCCATTGTCACCTATCTTCTGGCGTTCATGACCGAAACCTACGCCGGCACCGAGTACCAGCGTGTCATCGATGCGTTTGTCGGTGCCGATGGAGAGTCCCGAAGTGGTAAAGCGCGTATCGGTGTTGCCCTGATTGCCAAGATTGATTACTCCGGCACTCCAGACCTCCAGCCCTGTCCCGAGAAAATCCTTCTGTGTGCCAGCCAGGCTCAAGGACGACCACGGCAAACTCAGTGCGCCAGATGACGTCTTCACTTGCGGTGTAAATGGATCGAGACGCGTACTGTCAACCAGGATCTGGCTGGTCTGGGTTGAGGTGCTGCTGGTCATCGTCCGTGCGGTGCGGCGCGTATTTGATGTGTCACTCGCTGTGGTGTTTGAATCTGTGTCTGGCGCCGGTTTCTGGCGTGAGCCGGGAATCTGGACCTTGTTGGCGGCGGTGTCGTTCTGCACTTCCTTCCGCCGATGCAAACTTTCCAGATGGCTTTGGAAGTTACTCGTCTGGGTCAGCGCAAAATGCTTGGCGGCATTGACCTGAGCGTTGATCAAGCCAATCACTTCCTGGTCTTTGCTCGGGTCTGGCCGCATCTGTACCGTGATGCTCACGGTGGCGGCTGCCGAGCTGCCTCCCGAGTTACTGGCGGTATAGGTAAAACTGTCTGTGCCGGAATAGCCTGTGCTTGGCGTGTAAGTGATGTGGGTGCCGGTTACGACCGTACTGCCATGAGACGGAGCACTGGCAATGGCAACGCTGGTGGCTGTTCCTCCGGTGAGTGCGAGTGGCACAGCGTTATCTTTGCTATCTGCTTCAACCGTCAAGCTCACATTGCCGGCTAGCGGGATTTGCTCATTCACGGAGATAGTGATCGTAGCGGCAGTCGAAGTACCGCCGGCATTCGTAGCGGTATAGGTGAAGCTATCGCTGCCCGAATAGTTTGCCGCTGGTGTGTAGATCAAGGTCAGCCCGCTGACACTGGCTGAACCATGAGCTGGCTGGCTGGCGATGGTGAGGCTGGTGGCGGTACCTCCGGTCAGTGTCGGTGTGATCGTGGTTGCGCCACTGGCATAAGCTACCGTTACCGATACCGCATTCGCGACCGGTATTTGTGGTGTAACCGTGAGTGTGATCGTTGCTGCAGCCGAAGTCCCGCCGGCATTCGTGGCGGTATAAGTGAAACTATCACTGCCTGAATAATTTGCTGCGGGTGTGTAGATCAAGCTCAGACCACTGACACTGGCTGTGCCATGTGCTGGCTGGCTGGCGATGGTGAGGCTGGAGGCAGAACCTCCGGACAGTGTCGGTGTGATTGTGGTCGCTCCACTGGCATAGGCCACCGTAGCCGATGCTGCATTCGCGACCGGTATTTGCGGCGTAATCGTGAGCGTTATTGTCGCGACAGCCGAAGTGCCTCCTGCATTTGTCGCGGTGTAGGTGAAGCTATCGCTGCCCGAATAATTTGCTGCGGGTGTGTAGATCAAGGTCAGCCCGCTGACGCTGGCTGTTCCGTGTCCTGCCTGGCTGACGATTGCCAGACTGGCGGCGGGGCCACCACTCAAGCTGGGGGTGATTACGTTGGCATTGCTGGCATAGGCCACTGTGGCGCTGACTGCGCCCGCAACTGGCACGGCAGGTACCGGCATGACACTGTTGGAGGCGGCCGATGCAGGTCCGGCTCCGGCACTGTTGGACGCAACAACCGTGAAGGTATATGTCGTTCCGTTGGTCAAGCCCGTCACTGTGATCGGGCTGGTAGTGCCGGTCGCTGTCTGGCCACCGGGGGAGGCTGTGACTGTGTAGTTCGTGATGCTGGTGCCGCCGGTAAATGCTGGAGCAGTGAAGTTTACTGTGACTTGGGCATTTCCTGCGCTGGCTGTCACTGCTGTTGGTGCCCCCGGCACAGAGGCTGTCACCGCGAAACTCTGTGTAACTGTCGTTGCTGAGAGGA
>JAGTRY010000120.1 GCA_018262235.1 Pseudomonadota bacterium | reverse complement strand
CAGAAACCGCTGGCTGTAGGGGTAGTCTGTCATGAAGACATCCGCACGCCCCGACTCCACTTCCTGCTCACGGGCAAACGGCGTATCAAGCACCAGCAACTGGGCTGATTTCAATCTTTCTTTCATGACGGATTCGTGCAGGGTCCCCTTGGCCACAGCCACGACCGAACCCGGCTTGTCGATGTCGTTCCAGTCCTTGATGCGTCGATTGGTTTTGGTGGCTATCGCGTAGATATCACTGGCCAGATGCGGACGGGTGAATCGCAGCTTTTCGGCACGCGAGGGCGTGATGCCAACAGCAAACATGGCCACATCGCAGCGGTCCTGCGTGACATCATCAATCAATCTGGCAAAAGAACTATCGACAAACTGGACTGCCACACCGAGGTCTTTGCCCAACTCGCCGGCCATATCGATATCGATGCCGGAAAGCTGCTGGGTTTTCGGGTTACGGTAGGTAATGCCGTAATAATCGGGCCAGATGCAGACGCGCACTGTCTTGCTGGTTTTGACCCGCTCCAGATGATTGCCGGCAGACTCCGCAGCAAGCGCAGACAGCGACAGGGCTACGCCACTCACCAGCAGCGTGATCAGGAAAAGCGTGCGCATTGAAATTTCCTTGATGGGCAGGGTTGCGATGAATCGTAAGGGCTTGCAGGGATTGTAGTACACGGACCACTGACGCCATGGGCTCATCGGGCAGCCCGCAAGTCCGGCACGCTCACGTCCTTTCAGAAATCGACATGCGCCGCAATCGGCATCTGCCGGCCACTGCCGAAGGCCCGGTCACGCAACCGCAGGATGGGCGGAGCCTGACGACGCTTGTATTCGTTGCGCGCGATCATCTTCTTGATCCGCGCGATCAGCGCCTGGCCACTCTCGCTACCAAGTTGACTGGCATATTCCCGTTCGACCTCCACACGCTCCTTGCCGGCCAGGCGCGGCCCCTCGATCAGCTGCTTGAGGATCACATCAAGCACCGGATAAGGTGGCAGGCTGTCGATGTCCTTCTGTCCCGGCGCCAATTCGGCGGAAGGTTCCTTGTCGATGATGGCTTGCGGGATCAGTTCCCGTCCGGCCGATGCATTCAGATGCCGGCACAGCGCGAACACTTCGGTCTTGTAGAGATCGCCGATCAGGCCCAGACCCCCATTCGTATCACCGTACAAGGTGCAATACCCTACCGATATCTCGCTCTTGTTGCCGGTGGTCAGCAGCAGGTTTCCAAATGCGTTCGAGTATTCCATCAGGATGGTGCCGCGAATCCGCGCCTGCAGGTTTTCGAGCGTCAGCCCTTGCAAGGCCGTGGCAAACGCCTCTTCAAATCCTTTGGCATACTGCGTAACCAGATCTCGGATCGGATGTTCGATCAGACGGATGCCCAGGTTACGGCACAGGTCTGCGGAATCATCCACACTGCCTGCGCTCGAAAACCGCGACGGCATGGTCACACCCACCACGTTTTCCGCCCCCAGCGCCTCGGTTGCCAGGGCAAGGGTCAGCGCACTGTCGATGCCGCCCGAGGAGCCCACCACGGCGCGCTTGAAACCGCAGCGCCGCGCATAATCACGCAGCCCCAGCACGATCTGGCGACGATAGAACTCCATCGCAGGCAGGCCCTCGTGCGACACCGCCGGCAAGGCTTCGCCGGCAGCACTCACAAAGCGCCCCTGCACGAAACCCAGGGTCTGGATGTCTGCGCAAAAGCGTTGGGCCTCGAAGACCACACCAGCCTCTGGCTGCACCGCAAACGATGCCCCGTCAAAAACGAGCTGGTCGTGTCCGCCCACCTGATTCACATATACCAGCGGCAGACCATGACGCGCACTGGCGGCGGTGAACAAGGCATGCCGCTGCTCACGCTTGCCGATGTTCGATGGACTGGCATTGATCGTCACGACCAGATCCGGCGCAGCGTCAGCAAGGCGTTCGAACGGGTTGACGGCGTACTCGCGGCCAGCGTCGTTCCAGCCGTCTTCGCAGATCAGGAAACCGATCTGCATCGCGCCAATCCGCAACACCTTGGCAACATCCGGCCCCGGCTCGAAGTGGCGCCGCTCATCGAAAATGTTGTACGTCGGCAAAAGCTGTTTGGCATAACGAAGACGCAATTCGCCATCCGCCATCACCAGCAGGCAATCCTGCAAGTGCTTGCCCGGCCCCTGCCAGGACATGGGCGCACCGACCACCCAATGCAGGCCAGGCGTGGCGCGTGTACACGCGAGCAGCTCCGCCACACCCTGCTCGACCCGTGCCAGGAAGGCAGGCTCGTCGAGCAGATCGGCCGGGTAGTAACCGGTCAACGAAAGTTCGGGGAATATCACCAGACTGGCCCCCTCCGCCACGGCCGTGTCAGCGGCCGCCTGCATGAGGAGGATGTTACCGGCAATGTCGCCCAGCGTCGGATTGATCTGGGCCAGGGTGATCCGGAAGGGAGGATGCGTATTCATGAAACGCTTTCGACAACACGAGCCAGAGAGAACCGGTACCGGCAATCCGGGCTCAAGCGGGATGATGGAAGACCTGACGCAAGTAGGCCAGGAAAGTCTCGTCGTCGCACAGGGTCTTGCCCGGTGAATCGGAGAGTTTGGCGACCGGCTGACCATTGCAGGCCGTGATTTTCATGACAATGTTGAGCGGAGGATGCGGCGTATCGTTGGTCAGATCCGTCCCGATCCCGAAACTCGTGTGGATCCGGCCGTTGAAGTGCCGGTAAAGCGCCAGCGCACGCGGGATGTTCAATCCATCGGAGAACACCAGGCGCTTGCTCGCCGGGTCAATCCGCAGGCCGCGGTAATGCACGATGGCCTTTTCACCCCAGATGAAGGGATCCCCCGAATCATGGCGCAAGCCATCGAAGAGCTTGGCGAAATACAGGTCGAAGTCCCGCAGGAATGCATCCATTCCGACCACATCGGTCAGTGCCACCCCCAGGTCACCACGAAATTCCTGAACCCATCCTTCCAGCGCCGCCTTCTGGAAATCCCGCAAGCGGGAGCCGAAAGATTGATAGGCTTGCAGATATTCATGTGCCATGGTGCCGATCGGCATCAAGCCGAGCTTCTTGGCCAGATACACGTTGGACGTCCCGCGGAAATTCAGCGGCACCGCCTGTGCAAAGGTTCGCACGACTTCTTCGTGCCAGGTACCGGAGTAACGCCGCCGCAGACCGAAATCGAAGAATACGAACGGCTCCTGCCCGGCGGGCGCTTCACCCGCTTCCGCTTTGAGCAGCGCGATCTTGCCGGCCAGCCTGGCACGTGCCGTCTCCAGCACATCATCATGGCCCAGACGGCGGAAGTAGAGCTCGTTGATGATGTAGAGCACAAAGATCTCAAAGCCCATCACGTGCACCAGCGGCCCCTTGGCCACCACCGCCAGATGCTCGCCCTGCACGCTCACCTCAATGAAGCGCTGCTGGAAGCGGAACACCGACAGGAAGTCGACGAAATCGCTCTTGATGAAACGCAGACTGGAGAGGTAATCCAGCTCATCCTGCTCGAAACGCAAGGTGCACAGCCGCGCCGGTTCGGCCTCGACCGCGGTCTTCAACTCGGCCAGCGGAAATGCGGTGGTGTTGCGACAAACGAAGCGGTATTCCGCTTGCGTACCGGGATTGCTGTGCAACAGCGCCTGCCACATGGTGAACTTGTAGAGATCGTTCTCCAGCAGGCTGCGCACAATCGGTGCTTGCTCGTGCATATCAGGCTTTCTCAGTGGGCGCTGGCTTGCAGTTCGGCAAGCACTTCTGCCGCGCTTGCCGTTTGCAGACCGCGTTTGCGCATCGTGTCCAGGAAGCCGGCATAGTCCTCCTGGAAACCGCTGACCGCGCTCATGCAGTCTTCGATGAGTACCAGCTTGTGCAGATCCGCGGGAGCGAAATGGTCCACGATGTGTTCGGTCGTGGCCTTCACACAGTGACTGCCCGCCTCTCCTGCAATGAACACCCGCCCGGCGGCTTGCAGTTGTGCGATCAATCCCGCATTGAGCTGGGTCGCCGCATCGTTGGGGTCCGGTACTTCGGCCATGATCGCGCTGTAGTGCTCGGTCCAGGGATTGCTGCCCTTCGTGATCTTGTCGACTACCGCCAGATGCTGTTCTTCCCAGCGGTTAAGCGCCAGGCGCAAATCGTGATGGATGTTGTGCCCCCAGGTACCGATCTCACAGTGCACCGGCCAGACCATGTGGGTATAGCGCCCCGCCGCTTCGAGGGCATCCAGATAGGCCAGCACCCGCTCGGTCGATCCGGCCAGACGCGGACGATATCGGCCACTGCGCACCTCGGCAGCATGGATCTGCGTAAACGCCCCGACATCCATCCCATCGGCATCTACCCAGAAAGTGGGATGCGCAATATCCAGGTGATGGTGGGAATCCAGCGTGACCGAAATCGCGCCGAGTCCGCTACGGCCCGCATCGATCAGCGCCGCCAGACGCAGCATGTCGGCATGCGCGCCCGGAACCGGCAAAGCTGGCTGGGCCCGCTCGCCAAGCAAGGGGTCAGGCGGGCAATATTCCGGCGGCAAATCACAGAAATCGTTTTGCGGATCAATGATCAGCAGGTGCAGCGGGCGATGCGTCACAGTCTTTCTCCAATCCGGGATGCGCAGGCTCGGGCGCATGTACAGATGCACATTACGTCCGTTCGTCGCAAATTGCAACTTACTCAAATCAAGACAAATCCCGGAATTTCAAAGAGTGAAATAGAATCCCGCAAAATTCGTGTAGTCTTAGTTCAAATTCGTCACTAAGGAGTCGGCGTGGCGCAGCCCCCCATCATTTGTACGGTAGACGTTGTCCTTCTGTGTCTGAAAGACGCAGCACTGCATGTCGCCTTGCTGCGACGCGATCACGCCCCCTTTGCCGGAGCGCTCGCCCTGCCTGATGGCTATGTAGACCCGGAGCAGGATCGCGATGCCCAGGATGCAGCCGTGCGCATCCTGCGAGAGAAGGCCGCCATCGTCAGTCCCTATCTGGAACAACTGGGAACCTTCTCCGGCAAGGGCCGCGATCCGCGCGGCTGGTCGATCTCCGTCGCGTACTACGCGCTGGTCCCGGCCCACATCATGGACCTTGCCCGCCACCCCGCACTGCAGCTGCTCACGGTGGATCACCTGAAGGGACAGCCCTTCGATCACCGCGAGATCATTCAAGCGGCAGTCGAGCGGGTACGCAGCAAAAGCACCTACTCCTCGCTGCCGGTCTATCTGTGCGGTGAGCGTTTCACCCTGCCGCAATTGCAGGGGGTGTATGAGGCCTTGCTCGGCGAGCCCGTTAACAAGGTCAGTTTCCGCCGCAAGATGGATGAACTGGACATCCTGGAACCGATCCCCGGCGCCATGGAAACCGGCCGCGCCAACCGCCCGGCGCAGCTGTACCGGCTCAAGAAAAAATATCGCAACCAGCTCTCGCTGACCGGGCGCGGCCTCAATCCGGATCCGCTCAAGTAGACGCAAAAAGGCCGCCTGCAAGCCCTGCCGGCGGCCCCAATATCGCAGTCAGCTGCGTGGCGGATTACTTGCCCGACTTGGCCTCTGCCTCGGTGATGCGACGATCCAGTTCAGCAAGCTGGAGGTAACCACCCAGCCGGTTGCCATCGACCAGGAACATCGTCGGCGTACCGGTAATCCGGTATCTGCGCGCCATTTCGGCATTCTTGGCAATCGGATTGTCGCATTGCGCGTCGGCAGGGTTCTTGCCCTCCACCATCCAGTCATTCCAGGCCGCCGCCTTGTCTTTCGCACACCAGATGTTGCGTGACTTGTCCATGGAGTCCGCCGCCAGAATCGGGATCATGAAGGTATAGATCGTGGTGTCTTTCAGCTCCTTCAGATCCTTCGCCAGCTTCTTACAGTAGCCACAGTTCGGATCCTCGAAAGTCACCAGGGTCCGCTTGCCATTGCCGCGCACCTGTTTGACGGCCTGATTCAAAGGTAGATCGGCCAGCTTGATGCGGTTCAGCTCGCTCTCACGCGCAGCCGTCACGTTCTTCTTCGACTTCAGATCGATCAGCTGCCCGCTGAGCAGGTACGTGCCCTTGTCGTCGACATACACGATGTCGCCATTACTCATGACAACCTCATACATCCCGCCATAGCCGGCTTTCTGGATGCTGACGATGGCGCCCTCGTCACGCAGGATGTTGCCGATGGCCTTGCGGACTTCGGCCTCGCCCGCCAATGCAGGCAGACTCAGGGCAAAAAAACTTGCGGCCACCAGGGCACGCCGGAATGTCATTTTCAAAATACTCTCCACAGCCACACGGGCAAGAGGTTAGAACAAGCCCGCCGCGTAACGTGCCAACACGCTACGCAAGGGTGAAATCGCGCCGACCAGATTCATGCCGGCATTGCGCAAAAAATTCAGTGGCGCCAGATCCGTCCGGAACAGGCGCTGCAATCCATCCGTTGCGCCCCGCACCAGCAGGGTTTCTTCGGCCCGTGCCCGCGCATAGCGCTGCAAGGCCGTCACATCGCCACAATCCCGGAACGCCGGCAGCGCCAGCAGCACATCAGCCAGCGCCTGCGCATCCTGAAAGCCCAGATTGATGCCATGGCCCGACAAGGGATGCACAGCGTGCGCCGCGTCACCGATCAGGGCAAGGCGCGGTGCAGCAAGCGTTTGCGCCTTCATCCAGCGCAGCGGGAACCCCGCCGGCGGCGTCACCAGTTCCAGCGAGCCAAGCTGCTGTCCGCCCGCCTCGGCGACCCGTGCGCAGAAATCCTCCGGCCCCAATGCCAGCAGTTCCTGCGCATGCGCTTCCGGGGTGGACCACACAATCGAGATCTGGTTTCCTGGCAGCGGCAAATAAGCCAGTACACCGTCCGGGCGGAACCATTGGAAGGCCGTGCCGAAATGCGGTTTCTCGCACTTGAAGTTCGCCACCACACCCAGTTCGCCATAGGGACGCATTTCGGTCGTAATGCCGGCTTGTGTGCGCACCCAGGAATTCACGCCATCGGCCGCCACCACCAGCCCCGCGCTGAGCTGCCGTCCATCCTCCAGCCTGAGCGTAGCCGCCTCCGCATCGATGCTCAGCGCTACCGGTGAGGCCGGGCACAGGACGCTGATGTTGGGCTGGCGACGTGCGGTCTGCCACAACTCCTCCGCCATGCGGCCGCTCTCGACGATCCAGGCCAGCGCCTGCAGACCGCATTCGTAGGCCGAGAACGCCAGCGCGCCCCCCGCATCGCCACGCACATCCATCTTCTCGACCGGCACGATGCGCTCACGCGGCAGATGATCCCAGGCGCCACAGCGCTGCAGGAACGCCACATTCACCGGGCTGATCGCATAGATCCGCGCATCCCAGCCGCTCGCCAGGACCG
The DNA here is from genome assembly GCA_018262235.1 of Pseudomonadota bacterium. Classification (GTDB taxonomy): domain Bacteria; phylum Pseudomonadota; class Gammaproteobacteria; order Burkholderiales; family Rhodocyclaceae; genus Uliginosibacterium. Next base: position 2,206 of record JAGTRY010000120.1, on the reverse strand, counting down.
GCGACTGACGCTCGATCAGGCCCACGCGGAAACGGCTGCCGCGCAGCGCGCAGGCAAGACTCGCCCCGGCCAGGCCGCCACCAACGATCAGGATGTCGAAATGGTTACTGCTGCTCATGCGCCAACTTCTTGCGTGCAATCAGGAAGCCCGATTCTGCCATGCCAACGCCCGTCACACCCAGACTGATATGCTTGGCCGACCCACGCAACGAGAAATAGCCATGCCCAACCTGCGCATCGCCAGCTACAACGTCCAGAACCTGTTTGCCCGACCGGCGGCCCTGAATGCCGCAAACAGCAACGAAGTGCTGCGTGAAGGTGCAGAACTTGCGGCCCTGCTCAACCGGCCAAGCTACGACGGCACGGTCGGCGAGCGCATCCTCAAGCTGGTGCGCAAATACCGGTTGCACCGTCGCGACGCAGAACACCCCTGGTTTGATCTCAACGAAATCCGGGGCGGCCTGCTTGCCCAACGCGATGGCCGGCTCTTCGGCCTGCGTGCCAAGGGCGCGGCCGACTGGGTCGGCTGGCTGCAATGGAAGCAGGCGCCCGTCGAAGATCAGGGCGTGCGCAACACCGCACGGGTCATCGGCGAATTGCGCGCCGATGTGCTGGCCCTCACCGAAGTCGAAAACCGCCCGACCCTGCAGCATTTCAATACCCGCGTACTCAGCGAATTCCTGCCGCCCTACCCTTACCAGATGTGCCTGGACGGCAATGACTCACGCGGCATCGACGTTGCCATGCTCTCGCGCCTGCCCTTGATCTCGATGCGCACACACGTTTTCGACACCTTCACCGCGCCGCGCAACGGTGAGCCGCACGCCATCTTCGCGCGGGATTGCGCAGAATACGAACTCGCCCTGCCCGATGGCCAATCGCTGTGGTTACTGGTCAATCATTTCAAAAGCCAGGGCCCTGGCCGCCCCAGCGATCCAGCCCCGGAAGACGTATGGCGCCGTGCGCAAGCCACACGTGTCGCGGCCATTCTGGATCGCTTCGATCTGCACAAAGACTGGGTCGTCGTGGCCGGCGACCTGAACGAAGACCCGGCACGCGGCAACCTTGCGGCGCTCCTCACCAAGCCCGGCCTCACCGACGTGCTGACCACCGGATTCGCCCCCGCCGAAACCTGGACCCACCGCTTCCGCGACGAACGCAACCGGCTCGACTACATTCTGGTCTCCGAACCACTGCGCAAGCGCCTCGCGGCCACCGGCATCGAGCGCCGCGGCATCTTCTCGCCCTCCGGCAGACAGGACGAACGCTTTGCGGAAGTCACCGACCGTGCCACCCAGGCCTCGGATCACGCTGGCATATGGGCAGAATTCGCACTATGAAACGCAGTCTCTGCGCACTCCTTGCAGTATTGAGCTTCGCCACCCACGCAGCCCCCGCGCCCTGGTACTGGTGGACCAGCAAGATCAGCGGCAAACGCGTCTGCAGCCAGACTTCGCCCGGCGAAGGCTGGGAGCGCGGCAACGGCCCTTTCCGCAATTCGCGTTGCGAGCGCTGAGCGCCCCTCCCAAAAAACCACCCCAGCCTGTAATGCCGTCAAGTTAAGCGCTGATTGCTTTGAGCCGGCACCCCGGATCAAGCCTACGCCACCGCCTATGCCCCAACCGTCACCAAGACCTGCATGGACAAGATGGACAGCACCTGCAATGTGAACGATGGCGTAGCGTTTGAATCGAGTCTGCAAAGGGCGGCCTGAAACACTGCACGGAGCACGACAGACTGGAGATTCCAGACGGGTCCGACTGCTGGTTTACGATGTCGGCCTGATGCGCATAGATACCTACTACAGGTACGGCATGATTTTGTTTTAAGGCAACGCTGAACAAGTCTTTGTCATAGGGTTACCTTCGGTAAAATTCAGGCCATGATGAAACAGCAGACCTTGGCGATGGTCGCCGATCAGGAATCGGGCTTCGAGCAGTATCGCAAGCCGACGCGGCGCGACGAATTTCTGCGCACGATGAACGCGCGGGTGCCGTGGTCGGCGCTGTGCGAAGAGATCGCCCCGCACTACCCGAAGACTGGCAAGGGTCGCTCGCCCATTGGGCTGGAGCGGATGCTGCGCATTCACTTCATTCAGCACTGGTTCAACCTGACCGATCTGGCCTGCGAAGAAACGCTGTACGACAGCGCCAGCCTCCACGAAGAATGCGGACAAAGCGCGTGACCCCGAGATGCATCAGACACG
>JAGTRY010000119.1 GCA_018262235.1 Pseudomonadota bacterium | reverse complement strand
CAGTGCCGGCAAACCGGAGCTGCTCGCCGTACCGACCAGTGCCATGCGTCCTGAAGCCGGAGGCATCCGCCGTCAAACGAGTGACGCTCGCGACGATGCCGTCTGGCGTGCGCTGGGTACCCTGCGCCAGGCCAAGGCACTACAAGCCACAGGAAATTATGAGTACGTCGAGCCGAATTATCGTCGACAAAAGATGGCCACTTTTGCGCCCAACGACCCCTATTACGCCACCAGCCAGAACTGGCACTACCAGCAGATCAACCTGCCCAGCGCCATGGACAGCATCCTGGCGCTGACCGCGCCAAGCCAGTTGCCGATCGTGGCAGTGATTGACGACGGGATCGTCAGCGACCACCCGGATCTGGCCGACCAGATCGTGAGCGGATACAGCTTCATCACCATCAGCAGCAATGGCGATGGGAATACATCCAGCCCCGATGACCCCAGTACCTCGAGCAATTCGCCGGAGTGGCACGGCACCCACGTGGCCGGCACGATTGCCGCCATCCGCAACAACAGCCTATATGGCATCGGCGTAGCCAGCGTCGCCAAACTCATGCCGCTGCGCGTCTTCAGGCCTGGCTACAGCTACGCGACAGACTACGACATCATCCAGGCGATCCGCTACGCCTCGGGCTTGTCCAATAATTCCGGCACCTATCCTGCACGCAAGGCAGATGTCATCAACATGAGTCTGGGCGCCAGCGGCACCTGCACCAGCGCCTACACGGACGTCATTTCTCAGGCACGTGCCCAGAATGTCATCGTGGTGGCTGCCGCCGGCAACAGCACCACAGGCAACCAGGCCATCACCGTACCCGCCAATTGCACCGGGGTGATTTCTGTTGGCGCCACCAACTCCTCAAAAACGCGCGCCTACTATTCCAATCAAGGCAGCGCGCTAAGCCTGGTTGCGCCGGGTGGCGGGCTGAGCACCACCAGCGACTACGTCTACAGCACGCTGGGCAGTTTCAACACATCCGGCACCCGGATTGCGAGCTTCGGCAAGATGGCGGGCACCTCCATGGCCGCCCCGCACGTCGCCGGCGTGATGGCCTTGATGCGCTATGCCGATCCAGCCCTGACCCCGGCACAAGTAGATTCCCTGCTAGCCAGCAGCCAGCTCACCGATGACATCGGCACGACAGGTCGCGACAATGCCACCGGCTACGGTCTGATCAATGCTTACAAGGCAGTGACTGCGGCGATATCGCTGGCCTCCTCCAGCAGCACGGTGAATGGCGTCATCGTCGCCAGCCCGACCTCGCTCGACTTCGGCAGCACCCTGACCAGTGCAACCCTGACCCTGTCGGCCACCTCAAGCACCACAGAAACCGTCACGAGCATCGTCTCCAGCTCCTCCGCCGTCACGGTCACGGCCAGCAGCATCAGCACGGCCGGGCTGGGCACCTATACCGTCAGCGTTGACCGCAGCCTGTTGTCTGTCGGCACCACGAATCCGACGCTGACCATCACCACCTCGGCACAGGTCATCAGCGTGCCGGTCACGATCGTCAAGCTTTCGACCAGCAGCAGTACCACGGCCAGCTACGGGGGCGTCTGGGTCAAGGTCACCGATGCCACCACAGGAACCGTGCTGGCCAGCAAACGCTTCAATCCGAGCAGCGGCAGCTACACCTGGAGCCTCACCGGCATTCCGGCGGGCAATGTCTACGTGACCGCCAGTACCGATCTGGACAATGACGGCGTGCTGTGTGAATCCGGTGAAGCCTGCGGTGGCTATGCTAACAGCAGCCAGAGCATCCAGATCACTGGCAGTCTGAGCGGGCTGAGTTTCTCGATTGCGCCAACGCTTGGAACCAGTACGGCGAGCGATCGCCTATCCCCATGAAAACAGCATCCCTGCTCTATGCCCTGCTGACCTGTCTGACGCTGCCTGCACAGGCAGCGAGCCTGGTTGACGCAGCACACGCCAGCGCGCAGTGCGTCCTGACTTCGCGCGAGCCTGCCCTGCGCCTGATCGGAGACGCTACAGCCTGGCAGGCCCTGAGCGCAGAAGGTCCGCTGCCCGAGTTTGTCACAGAGCCAGACTGGCAGAAACAGACGATCCTGGTATTGACGCGCGGCGTGCGGCCCAGTGCCGGCTACGCACTCTCACTCAAGGCGGAGCACCTGCAAGGCAAGACGCTGGTACTGGATATCGCCGAGGACACGCCACCAGCGGGCGCCATGACGGCGCAGGTGATTACCCAGCCGTGTTTGTTCCTGACCCTGCGCAAACAGGGCTGGACACAGATTCAGATCCGCGCGGCCGACACGCATGCGCGCCTCGGCCAGGTGCGTCGCCAACCCTGAGCCGATCAGTGTGCCCCGCCCGCATCTGCAGGAGCCGGCCCGCCGGCCTGCCGTGAACGCGCCAGCCAGACCACCGCTACCAACGCCACGAAGAGATAGCCGGAGAACCAGAAGAACTCGGTCGCCGCCAGCGTGGCCGCTTGCTGATCGATCAGCCGGTTGATCGTGCCCAAGGCCTGATCCAGCGTGAAGCCTTGCGACTTCAAACCATCGAGTGCCGAGTTGGCAATCGGATTGTAGGGATTGATGGCTTCGGTCAGTTGCGCATGATGCAGGGTGGATCGATCCTGCCACAGCGTGGTGAAGATCGACGCACCAAAAGCCCCTGCCGTGATCCGCACGAAATTCGACAATCCGGTCGCACTGGCGATCTGCTGCGGTTTCAGTCCGGCCAGACTGATTGCCGACAGCGGCACGAAGAACGTGGCCGTCGCCGCCCCTTGCAGGAACTGCGGCAGAACCAGATCCCAGAAGGTCACGCCGACGTTGAAGTGCGAGCGCATGAATGCCGTGCCCGCGAAGATGATGAACGCCACCGAGGCCACCATGCGCGGATCGGTTTTCGGCAGGTTCTTGCCCACGATGGGGGAAATCATGATGGCCAGGATGCCGACCGGTGCGGTCGCCAGACCGGCCCAGGTCGCGGTGTAGCCGATGTACTGCTGCAACCACAAGGGCATGATCACGACATTGCCGAAGAACAGGCAGTAGCCCAGCGAGAGCGCCACGGTCCCCACCAGGAAATTCCGCTTGGCGAACAGTCGCAACTCGACAATCGGATGTTCGTCGGTCAGCTCCCAGAGCACGAAAAAGCAGAAACCGACACACGCCACCACGGTCAGCGTGATGATCTCGGCGGAATCGAACCAGCCCAGCTCCTTGCCTTTGTCGAGCATGATCTGCAGCGAGCCGACCCATACCACCAGCAAGCCCAGCCCGACATAGTCGACCGGCAGCTTGCGTGTTGGCGATTCACGATGCTTGAACACCCGCCAGCACAACCAGGCGGCGAACACCCCGGTCGGGATGTTGATGTAGAAGATCCACGGCCAGCTCATGTTGTCGGAAATCCAGCCGCCGAGAATCGGCCCCATCACAGGCGCCACAAGCGTCGTCATCGCCCAGATCGCCAGGGCCACGGCAGACTTCGCGGGTGGATAACTCTGCAGCAGCAAAGCTGATGACAAAGGAATCATCGGCCCAGCCACCAGACCCTGCACGACACGAAAGGCAATCAGCATCTCGATGCTGCCCGCCATCCCGCACAGCGCCGAGGCGCATACGAACAGCAGCACGGACAACACGAAAACGTGCACCTGGCCAAAACGCTGGGCCAGCCAGCCGGTCAGCGGAACCGAAATGGCATTGGCCACGGCAAAGGAAGTGATCACCCATGTGCCCTGATTGGGCGAGACGCCCAGATCGCCCGCGATGGCCGGAATCGACACGTTGGCAATCGTGGTATCGAGCACGTTCATGAAGGTCGCCAGCGCCAGCGCGATGGTTGCGATGACACGGGTCTGCCCTTCCAGCGGGGGATGCGAATGTGAAGCCTGCGGTGCAGCCATCTTCAGCCTCGCTCAGCCGTGTGCCGCAGCGTGCAGATTCTGGCGAATGATCTCCTGCACACGCGCCCGGGCCTGCTCGATGCCGGCATCCGCCGTTTCGAAGCGGGCGGCGTTCGGCGCGGCGGGGGCGCTGATCGAAGCAGCATGTCCCTCATGCGTGTCGACCTCGACCTGCATGGACAGGCCGATACGCAGCGGATGGGCCGCCAGCTCCTGCGGATCGAGCCCGATGCGTACCGGAATCCGTTGCACCACCTTGATCCAGTTGCCCGTGGCATTCTGAGCAGGCAGCAAGGAGAAGGCTGCACCGGTTCCCGCCCCCAGCCCCAGCACCCGGCCGCGATATTCCACACTGCTGCCATACACATCGGCGTGCAGCTTCACGGCCTGCCCGATCTGCATACGGCGCAACTGGACTTCCTTGAAGTTGGCATCCACCCACACCTGATCAAGCGGCACCACCGTCATCAGCGGGGTACCCGGTGCGACACGCTGGCCGATCTGCACATTGCGCCGCGCGATCTGTCCGTTGACCGGCGCCGTCACGCTGGTCCGCGACCAGGCCAGCCAGGCTTCCTCGTAGCGTGCCGCAGCACGTTGCACGGCAGGATGGTTTTCCACCTTGATGCCATCGGTCTGGGTCTGGCTGGCGACGAGCTGTTCCTGGGCCGTCGCCAATGCAGCTTCGGCGGCCTTGAGTGAATCCCGCGCGTGATAGATCTCTTCCATGGAGACCGCACCGGTCTCGGCAATCGCCTGACGCCGGGCGATATCCTGACGCCAGCGTTCAGCTTCCGCCTGCCGCAATTTGATCTGCTGCACCAGCGTATTGCTGTTGGCAAACACGGTCCGGGTCTCGCGTACGGCCTGGGCCAGCGCGGTCTCGGCCTGTTCCAGCGCAACCCGCGCATCGGCACGATCCAGCTCGACGAGAACCTGGCCGGCCTTCACGTCGTCCGTATCTTCGGCACGCACAGCCAGCACGGTGCCACCCACCTGCGGGGTGATCTGCAGGACGCGCCCGTTCACATAGGCGTCATCGGTATTCTCGATCCAGCGCGCGATATCCAGCCAGTAAATGCCCCAGGCTGCCGCAGCCAGGACACAGACGGTTCCAAGCAATGTCAGGCCAAGCTTGCGACGGCGCTGGTTGGCCAGATTGTCGGTAACTACGGGGGAGGGATTGTTTTCAGTCATTTTTGCTCAACTCTTCTTCGTCATGTCTGCTTCAGATACGCGGCGAACTGGCCGACGTGAAGGGGGTCTGTTCTGGGTTGAAACCACCGCCGAGTGCTCGTGCCAGAGCCACAGCGCTATCCAGTCGATGGGCACGCACATCCAGTGCCGCGCGCTCCTGTGCCAGTTCCTGCATCTGGGCAGCAAGCAGATTGACGCGGTTGGCCATCCCCTGCCCGATGCGTGCCTGCACCAGTTGCACGCCCTTGGCAGCAGCGGCCCGGGCTTCGGCGACACGCTCACCCTGGCGGGCGGCACCTTCCAGGCTGCGCGCCTGATCGCAGACTTCCCGCAAGGCATCGACCAGACTGGCGTTGTACTGCTCGACAGCCGCGTCATAGTCCGCCACTTTCACGGCCAGACCGGCACGCAAACGACCGGCTTCGAAGATCGGCAGGCGCAGCGTCGGCCCGAGCCCGGCTATGCGCGCTTCGGGCACCAGCAGGTTATCCAGGCCGATCGAGCTGAAGCCAAGAAAGGCATTCAGGTTCACGCTCGGATAAAACTGTGCCCGGGCAAAATCGATATCCTTGCTGGCGGCTTCCACCCGCAGACGTGCCGCGCGCAGATCCGGTCGCCTGGCCAGCAAATCGGACGGCAGTAAAGACGGCAGACGGGCATCCAGCTCGGCACGAATCGCCGGCGCGTTCAGGCGCGCGCCACGCTCCGGCCCCTGCCCGGCGAGTGCCGCAAGGGCATCCGCCTGCAGGCTGATCCGCTCTTCAAGCTGGGCACGTTCGCTGCGCAACTGGGCAATGCCCTGTTGCTGCAGATTACGATCCGTCTCGGCATCCAGCCCGGCTTTCACGCGCACGCCCTGCAGGCGTTCGGTCTCGCTGCGCAAAGCGAGCAGCTGGTCCAGCAAGGCCCGTTGGCGGTATTCGCGATCAAACTCCAGATACGCACGCGTAATCGTTGCGGACAATGCCACCCGCGCCGCCGTGGCTTCCAATTCGCTAGCCTGACGCTGTGCCTGGGCGCCTTCCAGCGCGCGTCGGTACTTGCCCCACACATCCAGTTCAATCCCTGCATCCAGCGCCAGACGGTTGTTGGTGCGGATCTTCCCGGCATAGGTGGGAGATACCATGCCCTTCTCGGTAAAACGCTGATCCACGACATCCAGACCGGCAGACAACTGCGGCCACAGCGCACTGTTGGCCGCATCGGTAAGCGCCGCGGCACGCCGGATGCGGGCATCCGCCAGCGCTAGTGAAGGCGATCCGGCCAGCGCGTCGGCGATCAGCGCATCCAGCTGGGGATCTCCAAACGCCTTCCAATACCCGGCCTCGATTTGCCCCCCCTCCGGTGCGGCCCCTGGCAGCGCGCCGAGTTGATCCGTTTCGCGCAAGCGTGCCTGCGGCTGGATGTCGCGATGCGTGGCACATGCGGCCAGGCAGGCGAACAGCCCGAGAGAGACGATTTTCCTGATCATCATGCTGCGACCTCGTGCGCGTCCAGATTGCTCAGCATGCGGCGCAGCTGGCTCTTCACCTGCTCGACTTCATCCTTGCTGAAGCCGGCACTCATGCGCGCCAGTACGCGGAATCCAGCAGCCTGCAATTGCGGATAGAGCGCCAGGCCATGCTCGGTCAGGCTGACGCCCACCACCCGCCTATCCTCGGCAGAGCGCTCGCGCACGATCAGAAGCTTCTCTTCCAGGCGATCCAGCATGCGGGTCATCGACCCCGTGTCATAGGCTATGTGGCGGCACAACTCGCCGCAGGTACGCCCCACCCCGTTGGCAATCCGCATCAGGATCACCCACTGCGCATGCGTGATGTCGAGCGCCGTCAATTCCTCATCCAGCACGGCAGCCATGCGCCCTTTGAGCCGCCCGAGCAGGAATCCAAGGGAGTCCTCAAAGCAGTAGATTCCAGCCGGTATTGCGCCATGTCCGTCAGACGTCTTGTCCATATCCTCATCCAGCCCTGTCAACTAAACATTGCCATGGCAACTATTGCCATAGCAATTACTGCCTAGGCAGTTAAGTTGATACTTTGGTTCAGACTTCCAACTTTGTCAATCCGTCTCGATCATCCGGGCGGCATTCACGGTCATGAAAGATTGTTACGCCATACTCATGCTGGAGGGACCCGCACCGTGCCGCACCAGCTTGGCCAGGCCTCTGCACTCATGCACCAATCTGGACCGAACAAGGCCGCAGGCCAACGCAAATCCGGGATTTGCGTACTTGGCACACTTCTCGCAACTGGTCTCACGCCGATAAAACAGCTCCATCAGGAGAAAACAGTGGCCCCGATCAAAGATCACACCCCTGACAATCCGGCACTCGCCCGTTTCTTTGATGAAATGAGCAACGCTGCCGGCGAAGTCCGCCCTCACTATCAGGGTTACGTCAGCTGGTTCGACGGCATGCCCGCCGACCGCATGGCCCGCAAGCGCCATGAAGCGGACGCCTTGTTCCATCGCTCCGGCATCACCTTTGCCGTGTATGGCGACGAAGCCGGTGCGGAACGACTGATTCCCTTCGACGTGATCCCGCGCATCATCCCGGCGCATGAATGGCTTGCACTTGCCGACGGCCTGCGCCAGCGGGTGAAAGCGCTCAATGCCTTTCTCCATGACATCTATCACGGTCAGGAAATCCTCAAGGCAGGACGTATCCCGACCGAACAGGTGCTCGCCAACGCCCAGTACCGGCCCGAAATGCAGGGCGTGGATGTGCCCCGCAACATCTACGCGGCGATTGCCGGTGTGGACATCGTGCGGGCCGGCGCCGGCGAGTTCTACGTGCTGGAAGACAATCTGCGCGTGCCCTCCGGCGTGAGTTACATGATCGAGAACCGCAAGATGATGATGCGGCTCTTCCCGGAATTGTTCGCCAGAAACCGCGTGGCACCGGTCGAGCATTATCCCGATCTGCTCCTCGACACCCTGCGTGCGGTGGCGCCCAAGGGCGTTCCCGATCCGGTGGTGGTGGTACTCACGCCCGGCAGCTTCAACAGCGCCTATTTCGAACACGCCTTCCTTGCCCAGCAAATGGGGGTGGAGCTGGTCGAAGGCTCCGACCTCTTCGTGCGTGACGAACAAGTTTTCATGCGTACCACCCAGGGGCCGCAACGCGTGGATGTGATCTACCGCCGCATCGACGACGACTTCCTCGATCCGCTCGCCTTCCGCCCGGATTCCATGCTCGGCGTCCCCGGCCTGCTCTCGGCTTATCGCGCTGGCAACGTCACCGTCTCGAATGCCGTCGGCACCGGCGTAGCAGATGACAAATCAATTTACCCGTACGTGGGTGAAATGGTGCGCTTCTATCTCGGCGAAGAACCGATCCTCAACAACGTACCCACCTACATGCTCAGGAAACCTGATGACCTGGCCTACGTGCTTGAACATCTCGCAGAACTGGTGGTGAAGGAAGTGCACGGTGCTGGCGGCTACGGCATGCTGGTTGGTCCGGCCTCAACCCACGCCGAGATCGAGGATTTCCGCTTGCGCATCCTGGCCTCGCCCGAAAAATACATTGCCCAGCCCACGCTGTCCTTATCAACCTGCCCGACTTTCGTCGATGCCGGAATAGCCCCACGCCACATTGATCTGCGCCCCTTCGTGCTCTCCGGCAACGAAGTGCGCTTCGTCCCCGGCGGGCTGACCCGCGTGGCATTGAAAGAAGGCTCGCTGGTGGTGAATTCGTCGCAAGGCGGCGGCACCAAGGACACCTGGGTTCTGGAGGAATAAGCATGCTCAGCCGTACCGCCGATCACCTGTACTGGATGGCCCGCTACATCGAGCGGGCCGAAAATCTTGCCCGCATGCTCGACGTCAACAACCGCATGCTGCTGCTTCCGCAAAGCGCGCGCGAAGTCGAACGCCTGTGGCGCGAAACGCTGGACTCCATCGGTCTGCTCGAAGCCTACAGCAAAGGGCATGACAAAATCATTTCCGAGGAAGTCGTCCATTTCATGGCGCTGGACCGCAACAACCCGGGAAGCATCTACTCCTGCCTGCGCAGCGCTCGCGAAAATGCCCACGCCGTGCGTGGCACACTGACGTCCGAACTCTGGGAGACCATCAACACGACCTGGCTCAAGCTACGCGAATACAACATCGAGAAGCTGGGCGCCGACGAGCTCGACGCCTTTTTCGAGTGGGTCAAGCTGCGCTCGCACCAGTCTCGCGGCGTCAGCTTCGCCACCATGATGCGCGACGAAGCCAACTGCTTCCTGCGTCTGGGCACGTTCATCGAACGCGCCGACAACACCGCGCGCATCCTTGATGTGAAGTTCAACTTCATCAATGAAGCACCGCGCCATGATGACGCAAGCGAGTATTACCAGTGGAGTGCGCTGCTGCACTCGGTCTCGGCTTTCGAGATCTACCGCAAGGTCTATCGCGACCAGATCACGCCTTCGCGCGTGGCCGAGTTGCTCATCCTGCGGGGAGACATGCCCCGCTCACTCGCGCATTGCACGA
>JAGTRY010000118.1 GCA_018262235.1 Pseudomonadota bacterium | reverse complement strand
AACTGATCTCGAAGGTTTTGGTGATCTCGCTGGTGATGTTCTGATTGCCGGCCCAGCGATTGACATTGACGATGGCCGCCATGCACTTGGCGCCCGCCTTGTAGAGGCCCAGCGCGGAGGTGTTGTGCTTTTCCAGCTGACCCAGCGCGTTGCGGTTTTCCCACCACACGTCGCCGGTCAGGAAGAACTTGTCGTACTTCTGCCCGGATACCTTGGTCGCGGACTCGGCCGCCTTCTTCTCGGCCGCCACGTCCACCAGCGCGCCACGTGACGGGATGGTGTTGAACGAGGGGTCGCCCGCAGCCTGGCGCGCCTTGAAGGCATCGAGCTGCGCCTTGTATTTGGCGACGCCGCCTTCGACGGAAGCGGTGAGCGGAGCCCGCGCCAGGATGGTGGTGGTTAAGTTGTTCATGTCGCGTGAATAGATGCGGAACTCGTTCGGCCAGGTGCCCGCCCTCCCGCCGCCGACCAGGCGCAACCAGCCATCCACCGACAGTGGGCGCAGCTCGCCCGGCGCCATTTCGATCAAGATCTCGGTTGCCTTCAGTTCCGCATCGGTCGGGAGGAAATTCTCTTCCAGCGTGGCCGGCACGTCGTCCGGTTGGTCGATGGGAACAATCTGGATGCCCAGCGCCTTGCGATTGGCGAACTGGCTGGTGCCCGTCAGGTTCCAGGTGAAGACGTACTGCTCCACCGGCTTGGGCAGCTTGAGATAGAGGTAGACCGGCTCGCCGTCTTTGACCCTGGTGACGCGATGGGCCCACGCATCCGCCAGCGAGGACGGCTTCACGTTGCTGATCACCAGTTCGGCGCCGGCGATCTGGCTCTTGCCGGTGGTGGCCCCAGTAGCTTCACTGGCCTCGGCACCGCTGGGCGCGGTACGTTGGGTGGCGCTTTCGGCGCCGGAGCGCAGTGCCCCGCCCAGCTTGTCCAACAGGCAGGCCGCCAGGACCGGGGTGGAGATTCCGGATGCCACGAACAACAGGGTCACAGCCCATTTCACTAGATGCATATCGTCTGCCCACTCGGATGGTCCATGCGTGCGCCCATTGGCGCAGCGTCGTGGGGACTATCGCAGGGTCTGCCAAATGGCGCTTCCACAATCCGCCGACGATGTACATAATCGTCTGCCTGACAACAAACAGGACGCATAGAAGGGGCTGTGCATGAAGTTCCGACCGGGAAAACTGTTCGAGTTCGATATCGGGCCGATGCCCATCTTCGTCAAACCCCACGACCGTACCCAGATCCTGGGCGCGGACAATTTCATGGTCGGTCGCTGGTGCTTGGGCAGCAATCCGGACGGACATAGTCATCCGGGCCTGAATCACCACCTGATCGCGGTCTGTCTGGCCGAACGCGGCGCGCGCTTCGAGCTGGAAACCGACCGCCGCTACACCGGCCAGCTGCGCTTCGGCGACATGAGCGTGCTGCCGGCCCATGTTCCGAGCCGCAACCGCTGGACCGGACCGAGCAATACGCTGTCGCTGCACTTGCCGGTGAAACTGTGGGAAGAAGTGGCCGATGCTCACTGCATACAGCCAAGCCTGCTGCATCCGGGTCTGCCCGGCTCGGATACAGCGATCAGCCGCCTGAGCGTCATGCTGGCCGAGGAGCTGGAGCGGCCCTACCGCAACCTGATGTATTGCGAGTCACTGGCCCTGGGGGCATTCGCCAAAATGGCTGAACGGCTGGGCGGGAACGCCATCACGCGCTGTGACGCGCTGGCCGACTGGCGCCTGCGCCGGATAGCCGAACACATTGATGCGAACCTGGAAAGCGATCTGAGCATCGCCGATCTGGCGAGTCTGGCGGGTCTGTCACGCTCGCATTTCATGCAAGCCTTCCGTGACGCGTTTAACCAACCCCCGCATCAATACGTGCTGGCGCGCCGCATCGAGAACGCCAAGCGTCGCCTTCGCATGGATCGCGAGAGTGTGACCGACATCGCCAACAGCCTCGGTTTTTCCTCCCACGCGCACTTCTCGGGTGTGTTCCGGCGCCTCGTCGGCGTCAGCCCGACCTCATACCGCCAGGGGACGCAGACTGACAAAATGCTCCACCGCATAACGGAATGAAAGTGCTTGCGGCACAGCGATTCCGTCCCCGGTCTGCCCGTTTTTCCTTTGTAGAAAACTCTAACCCCCGCCCAACGAAGCACCCAGAAATCCGCCCAACAAACCAAGTTAAAGATAGCCACGCTCTCGTTTTTCGGTTTCTTGCCTGCTTAGATGGAGTCGCTTGCGTCGGCATTTGCCAAGAGTTTGGCGGCAGCTATGCCAACAGCCGCACCGATCATTCCCCTTCCCGAGCTTTCTCGCTGAGTGCTTCGCCTTCCGGGACATCCTTCAAGTAGGACGAGAGTACAGCCTGAATTCCGCTCGGAGCCTGTTGCAGACGTGCAAACTCAGCCCAATGGGCCGCGAGCCACTCGGCACACTCAGCCTCGGCGGCGATCCTGTCTTGCTTGGGGGTACTGAAATGGATGAATTCGCGGCCAAATAGGCCTACGACTTCTTCGGGAACTCTGAAGCGCTGGCGTAACTTCTTGCCATGAGGCTTGAGCTTGATGACGGGCATTTTCCTGGTAATCATGCTTGGACTTTACCGGACGTATCCGGAAAAGTTCCCAAGACGACTACCTTGAAACCCTTGTGTGACTTGATTCTCCAGCCCTTCAAAGACTTAAAGAAGGACTGGCGGAGAGGGCGGGATTCGAACCCGCGTTAGGATATTATCCTAAACACGCTTTCCAGGCGTGCGACTTAAACCACTCATCCACCTCTCCGCGAAGAGGCGCGATTATAGCCAGCATTGCCCCTCTGGGCAATGCTACACAGAAATTTCACGCAAATTGTCTGTCCCGGGGAACCCGCCTGCCCCGATCTTGCCCTAAGCTTGCGTAACAGAGGCGCGCAGCGCCCGACAGAGAGCCCACCCGGGAGCCACGTTGCTCCGAAAGGAATCCGCATGCTGATCCGCCGCCCAGCCGACATTGCCCCGTCGGAAATCACCCCGCGCGAGCTGTACCGCGCCCGTCGCGACTTCATGGCCCGTAGCGGTCGCCTCGCGCTGGCAGGCGCTGCCGGCCTGGCTCTGCCCTGGACGAGCGCCGACGCGGCTGTTCTGGCCAACGTGCAGCCCAACAGAATGGCGCTCAGCGACAAACCTACGCGGCAAAAGGATGTCACCAGTTACAACAACTATTACGAATTCGGTGTGGACAAGGATGAGCCCGCAAAGAATGCCGGTACGCTGAAAACCCGCCCGTGGACGGTGACGATTGACGGGCTGTGCAACAAGCCGCGTCGTTACGCCATTGAGGATCTGCTCAAATTCGCTCCGCTGGAAGAGCGCCTCTACCGGATGCGCTGCGTGGAAGGCTGGTCGATGGTGATTCCGTGGGTAGGCTTTCCGCTGAGTGCCTTGCTGCGCGCAGTAGAACCACAAGGCAGCGCGAAGTTCGTGGAATTCACGACCTTGCTGGACGAAAAGACGATGCCGGGCGTGAAGTACCCGATACTCGACTGGCCTTACACAGAAGGGCTGCGCATGGACGAGGCTTTGCACCCGCTGACGATTCTGGCCGTAGGTTTATATGGCGAGGAGTTGCTGCCACAGAACGGGGCACCAATCCGTCTGGTGGTGCCCTGGAAATACGGTTTCAAGAACGCGAAATCCATCGTGCATATCCGCCTGACCGAGAAGATGCCAGGCACGGCCTGGAACAAAGCCGCTGCCAATGAATACGGGTTTTACTCGAACGTGAATCCGAATGTCGATCACCCGCGCTGGTCACAAGAAACGGAACGGCGCATCGGTGAGCTCACCAAGCGCAAGACCCTGCTGTTCAACGGCTATGACGAAGTGGCCGGGCTATACGCCGGCATGGACTTGAAGAAGAACTTCTGATGCAGGCACCGGCCTGGCTGAAAACGCCTTCCTCGCACGGCATTGCATGGATCAAGCTGAGCCTTTTTCTGCTCTGCCTGATCCCTTTGATACATCTGGGCTGGGGTTTCTTCAACGATGGCTTGGGCGCCAATCCGGTCGAAGCCATCACACGCGGAACGGGTGACTGGGCACTGCGCCTTTTGCTGGTTTCACTGGCTGTCACGCCGTTGCGCAAACTCAGCGGGCTGAACTGGCTGGTCCGCACCCGGCGCATGCTCGGGCTTTACGCGTTTTTCTATGCCCTGCTCCACTTCATCACGTATCTGTGGCTGGATCAGTTTTTCGATTGGGGAAGCATCGCCAAAGATATCCTCAAACGCCCTTTCATCACGGCAGGCTTCGCTGCATTCGTACTGCTGGTTCCACTTGCAGCAACATCCTTCAACGCGGCCATCCGCGCGCTCGGCGGGCAACGCTGGCAGGCATTGCATCGCAGCGCCTATGCCATCGCGATCATCGGGGTCCTGCATTACTGGTGGCTGGTCAAGCGTGATATCACGCAGCCCTTGATCTACGCATTGATCCTCGCCCTGCTGCTGGGGGTCCGCGCAGCATGGCGCGAACGCGAACGTCGGCGCCAATTGCAAGGCGGAATACCCGGCAGACCGCTCAAAAAGCGCGTGATTCCGATCCAGCCCGGCTAGCACCTGCCGGGGTTTGTATCAGCGCAGATAGGGTTTAACGCAGGTCTTGAAGGCAACGGCCTGCTCGACCCGCATGGACTGATTCAGGGCGGTGATGATCTCGTTGCCCAGGGCGATGTAATCGCCGATCCGCGCGGCCTTGTCGAGTTTCTTCAGATAGGCATTGGCCCGGGAGCCGAAGGATTCACGGATCACTTCGCCGTAAATCCGGTACAGGCTCATCAGGCGACTGGATTCATCTTTGGGGACTTCATCCGGCAAAACTGTCAGCAGCGATGCCGAAACCGGTTTGCTGACTGGCGCGGGCGGCGGCACCTGCACGGGCTGGATCAAGCCGGCGTCCTGCAACTGCTGCAGATGCTCTTCGGTGACTCCGGCTGCCGACAAGGTCTTCACCAGCTGGCTGGCGGTCTGTTTGCCATCCACCATGACCAACAAGGTACGCAAGCGCGGATGCAAACGCATCTGCCGCTGCTGCAACTCATCGACTCCGAACACGGTTTTGGCGAAAACCACTCCGTCCATGTCTGCCCCGGGATAGCGTATGACCAGAAAGTGTTACCAGTAACGCCGGTAACTGATTCAATCATACATACTACTTTCGGATTGTTACAGCGCCCCGTTGCCTTGCAGCAACACGTCCCCGATTGTTTGTTCAGCGAACGATTTCTGCAGGCGCAGGCAGGGTTTCGAGAAAGGCTACGACCTCATTTTCCACCCGCGTACGACGCATCGCCGGCAGGCTTTGCCAGACGCGTTTACCGTAAGGCTTGGTGATCATGCGCGGGTCGCACACCATCAGAACGCCCCGGTCGCGCTCGCTGCGGATCAGGCGTCCCGCGCCCTGCTTCATGCTGATCACGGCGCGCGGCAACTGGTATTCCATGAACGGATTGCGTCCCTGCTTTTCCAGCCAGCCGACACGGGCTTTGAGCACCGGATCATCGGGCGGCGCAAAAGGCAGCTTGTCGATGATCACCACCGAGAGCGCATCACCCGGCACATCCACGCCTTCCCAGAAACTCTGGCTTGCCACCAGTACCGCATTGCCAAGCATGCGGAAGCGCTCCAGCAGCTCGCTGCGTGACGCCTGCCCTTGCAGCAGCAAAGGGAAGTCCAGCGCCTGGCGGTGGAAACGCGATTCAAAGCCTTCATGGATGCGCTGCATGGCACGCAGCGAAGTACACAGAACGAAGGTACGGCCTTGTGCTGCGCGGATCACCGGCATGGCGGCTTCGATCACCGCGTCGATGTAATCCGGGCTGTTCGGGTCCGGCATGTTGGCCGGGGCGTACAGCATGGCCTGCTCGTCATAGGCAAACGGGCTGCCCCACATGCCCGTTTCGGGCGGCGGGTCCAGCACGTCCAGCCCGAGTTCGCCGCAGTAGTGACCAAAACTCTTGCCGACGGCCAGCGTTGCCGAAGCAAAGATCCAGCTCTTGGCCTGACCTTCGATCTGCTTGCGGAAGATTTCGGCCACACGCAAGGGAGTGGTGTTCAGCGACGCGGACTGGCTGAAGACTTCGACCCAGCGGATCGTGTCCGGCTGGTTCAGGCGCCGCCAGTTACCAACCCGTGTATGCAATTCGGTAGCCCGCTGCCAGCACTTTTCGAGGCCTTCGGAGCGTTCTGCCTGACTCTCGAGCAGGCCCACGAAACTCTCCATCTCGCGCTCGACCACGTCCAGTGCGCTGGAAAAATCGGGTTTGTCCGCAACCTGTTCATAACCGAGACGCGCGTTCTCGCCAGGAATGGCCAGACGCAGATCACGGGCAGCCTTTTCGAGCGCCCGCGTGGCGTCCTGCAAAGGCACGAAATCACGCGCAGCAATCAAGGCCTCGGTTCGCGTATCGCGCGCCAGATCGAGCATCTGCCCGGTCGAAGCCGAATCACCAAAGAACATGCTGGCGGTTTCCGGCAGTTGATGGGCCTCGTCGAAGATCACGGTGTTGCAGGCGGGCAGCAGTTCACCCATGCCTTCGTCGCGCAGCATCACGTCGGCAAAGAACAGGTGATGATTCACCACCACCACATCGGATTCCTGGGCCGTACGGCGCGCGGCCATCACGAAGCATTCCTTGGCGTTCGGGCATTCCTGGCCCAGACAGTTGTCACGCGTGGACGTGGCCGCCAGCCACACCGTCGAATCCTCGGGCACACCGGCACATTCGGATTTGTCCCCCGTCATGGTGTGCAACAGCCACTTGGAGATGGTGCGGATATGCACCGCATCCTCGCGATTGAGGAAACGCCCTTCCGACATCGACCGCGTAATGTGATAGTGGCAGGCATAGTTCTGCCGCCCCTTGAGCAAGGCTACGCTGACCGGCACCTTGAGCGCCTTGCGCACAGCAGGCAGATCACGGTGGAAGAGCTGATCCTGCAGGGTCTTGGTCCCGGTGGAAATGATCACCTTGCCACCTGACAGCAAGGCCGGCACGAGATAGGCAAAGGTCTTGCCAGTGCCGGTTCCGGCTTCGGCCACCAGCGCCCGGTTGCCCTTGATCGCCCGGGCTATCGCCTCGGCCATTTCGACTTGCTGCGGACGAGCAAAAAAACCCGGAACCACGCGGGCAAGCGAACCTTCTTTGGCAAAATGAGCGGCGATGTCGTGCATGGGCAGGCGGAGAAAAAGCCTGACGATGGTAGCATGCTCAGCATCCTGCCCCGCAGATCGTTAATGTGTGCAAAGCTGTGCAAAAATCCGCGAGGCGGATTGCTCCAGCGATTCGGGACACCTAAAGTCGGTAACAAATTCTCTGAGGCGCATCGACATGCCCAAAGCCGCTTCCGGCGCCACTCATCCCAAAGCCTCCGTCGTCTCCATTACCCAGGCAGAGCACAAACTCACGCTCAAGGAAGTCTTGCGCCTGCTGCTTGAAGACCAGCTCCTCACCCGCGAAGAGGCTGAGCTGGTGCACACCGAGCGTCACAGCAGCAAAGCCGTGCACCCGCTGGCGATCATTGCGGAACGCCAGTTCAAGAGCCAGCAAGCACCTCACAAAGCCTTGCATCTGGAAGCCCTGACCGAATGGCTGGCCGGCAAACTCGGGCTGGAATACTTCCATATTGATCCGCTCAAGATCAATTTTGCGGCGGTCACCGAAATCATGACGGCCGCCTACGCATCGCGCCTGCAGGTGTTGCCGGTGCAGGTCACCGCTCATGAGGTAGTGATAGCCAGTGCCGAGCCCTACATCCGCGAATGGGAACACGAGCTGACGCCGGTGCTGCGCAAGCCGATCCGCCGGGTATTTGCCAATCCGCTGGATATCGAACGCTTCCAGGTCGAGTTCTACAACCTCGCCCGCTCGGTCAAGAAAGCCACGCAGAAAGAAGCGCAACAAGGCAATTCGATCTCGAATTTCGAGCAATTGGTCGAGCTCTCAAAGACCAATCGCCAGTTCGATGCCAATGAGCAGCATATCGTCAGCATCGTCGATTGGCTGTGGCAATACGCTTTCGAGCAACGCGCATCTGACATCCACGTCGAGCCGCGGCGCGACGTCGGCATCGTGCGTTTCCGCATCGATGGCGTGCTGCACCAGGTCTATCAACTACCGATGGGCGTGATCAATGCGATGACCAGCCGGATCAAGATCCTCGGCCGCATGGATGTGGTCGAAAAGCGCCGGCCGCAGGATGGCCGCGTCAAGACGCGCACGCCGCAAGGCACGGAAGTCGAGCTGCGCCTGTCCACGCTCCCCACCGCGTTTGGCGAAAAGCTGGTGATGCGGATTTTCGATCCGGATGTGCTGGTGCGTAATTTCGTCGAGCTGGGTTTCACCGACGAAGACATCTCGCGCTGGGGGCACATGACCCGCCAGCCCAACGGCATCATTCTGGTAACCGGCCCGACCGGTTCGGGCAAGACCACCACGCTGTATTCCACCCTCAAGCAGCTCGCCACTGAAGAGGTCAACGTCTGCACCATTGAGGACCCGATCGAAATGGTCGAATCGGCATTCAACCAGATGCAGGTCCAGGCCTCGATCGATCTGGATTTTGCCGATGGGGTGCGCGCCCTGATGCGGCAAGATCCGGACATCATCATGATTGGTGAAATCCGTGACCTGAAGACCGCCGAAATGGCCATCCAGGCCGCGCTGACCGGTCACCTGGTGCTCTCCACCCTGCACACCAACGATGCGCCTTCGGCCATCACCCGCATGCTCGACCTGGGTGTTCCGGCCTACCTGCTCAACGCCACCATCCTCGGCGTGATGGCACAACGCCTGGTGCGCACCCTGTGCCCGCACTGCAAGGAAGCCGCTGCACCCACGGAAGAAGAAGCCACGGTCTGGGCCCAACTGACCATTCCTTTCAAGGCTCCGGTCCCGAAGCAGCTTTACCACCCGGTTGGTTGCCTGGAGTGCCGCAACACCGGCTACATGGGACGCATGGGCATCTACGAAACCCTGTTGATGTCCCCTGCCATCAGCCGCCAGATCCAGAACGGGGCCGACCTCGCCCTGATCCGCCAGCAGGCTTACCGCGAAGACATGAAACCGCTGCGCATATCTGGCGCACTCAAGATCGCCAAGGGGCAAACCTGTCTGGAGGAAGTCCTGCGGGTCGCCCCCCCAGCACAGGACGAGAAGCTGGGCTAGCACCTGCGCTGGCACAAGACCACGAGCGACAAAGGAGCGACATGCCCGGCCTGGCACGCAAAGCGCAGAACTCGGTGCCGTTTTTAAAGCATAATCCCCGCCTTTGCCCTGCCGGGCTGATCGGTACTTTTCCGTGGCACGTGATGTAACAAGCTTTTCTGGCCGTCTACTGGCCTATCTGGACATGATCTTTGTCGATCACGGCATCTTCCGCGTGTTCTACAACAACCTGCACGCCTTGCCTGGCGGCCTGTATCGGAGCAGCCAGCCCAGCCCTGGGCAGATCCGCAAATACCAGCGCCAGTACGGCATCAAGACCATCATCAACCTGCGGGGTGCCGACGATACCCGCCGCTACGCACTGGAAGCCGAAGCCTGCCGCAGCCTGGGCATCACGCTCATCGACTTCAAGGGCATCATGTCCCGCAGCGCCCCCTACGCCGAGGTCATCCAGGACGCCCAGGCCCTGTTCGG
>JAGTRY010000190.1 GCA_018262235.1 Pseudomonadota bacterium | reverse complement strand
GATTCTTCCCAAATCCGGCTTCCCTGGCCAAACGGTTGCCAATGGCGAGGCCGAGATCGGCGTGGGCACACTCCAAGGCCTTATTGCGATCCCGGGCATCGAGATCGTCGGCCCGTTACCGGGTGATCTCCAGGACACCCTCGTCTTTGTGGCGGCCATCATGGCCAATGGTAACCAGACCGAGGCAGGAAAAACGTTCGTCGATTTCCTGCGCACGCCGGAGGCGGCCGCGGTGATCAAGGCGAAGGGAATGGACCCTGCAACTCCATGATGGTGAGTACCGGGCCTAACCGGCAGGTCAACCGGATCTACCTATGGCCGGCCGATTACCCGCAGAGGACTAAACCGCTCGCGCGGTAATGGCGCCCTGATTTGACGTCGGAGGGTCGCTGAGGCAGTAGATCTGTTTATGTTGAAGAACGAGGCAATCCGCCTCGCTTTTCGACAGGAGCAGAGCCATGAGCCAAACCACACAGGCCACCAGCAAGTTGCGTCAGCGCATGATCGAGGACATGCGAATGCGCAAGCTATGCGACAAGACACAGGCTAGCTATATCCGCGCTGTGCGGAAGTTTGCCGGCTATCTTGGCAGATCGCCCGACAGCGCCAACGTTGAGGACCTGCGCAACTTTCAGTTGCACCTGGTGGATCACGGGGTTTCGCCGATCACGCTCAATGCGACCATCACCGGGCTGAAGTTCTTCTTCGACATTACGCTCGATCGTGCCGAGTTGATGGCCAGGATGCAGCCGGTCAGCGTGCCGCGGACGCTGCCGGTGATCCTAAGCCGTGAGGAGGTTTCCCGTCTGATCGCCGCAGCCGGCAACCTCAAGCACCAGACGGCGCTGTCGGTTGCCTACGGTGCGGGACTGCGCGTCAGTGAAGTGGTTGCACTGAAGGTCGGCGACATCGACAGCGAGCGCATGACCTTGCGCATCGAACAGGGCAAGGGCCACAAGGATCGCTACGCCATGCTGCCGCCGGTGCTGCTCGAACGCCTGCGCACCTGGTGGCGGGTCGCCCGTGCCCAAGGCAAGATGCTCGACGGCGGCTGGCTGTTCCCCGGGCTGAACCCGATCGAATCGCTCAGCACCCGCCAACTCAACCGCGCCATCCATGCCGCCGCAGAGGCCGCGCAGATCGACAAGCGCGTCTCGATGCATACCCTGCGCCACAGTTTCGCCACCCATCTGCTGGAACAGAAAGTGGATATCCGCGTGATCCAGGTTCTGCTCGGACACAAGCGGCTCGATACCACCGCACTGTATGCCCAGGTCGCCACCGACCTCCTGCGCGAAGTGATCAGTCCTCTGGAGAGTCCGCACCCCTCGTAGGTCACGTCCATGGGGCGTCTTGCCCTGGAGGTCGCGGATATCTTCCGCGCCCATGGGCCGGCCTGGCGCCAATCTCAGCACAGCCACCTGAGTCTGGGGCAACTCAAGGTCATGTCGGCCATCGAACAGTGCCGCACAGCGGCGCTGGGGGGACATGTGTTGCGCTGCAATGCCTGCGCCCACCTCGACATTGCGTACAACTCCTGCCGTAACCGGCATTGCCCGAAATGTCAGGCGCGTGCAGCGCAACGCTGGCTGGAAGCACGTCAAGCGGATTTGCTGCCGGTGGAGTATTACCACGTGGTGTTTACCTTGCCGGCGCCGATCAGTGCTTTCGCCTATGCCAACAAGGCCCTGATCTATCGGCTGTTGTTCGAGGTGGCTGCCGAGACGCTGCGGACGATTGCCGGTGACGCCCGGCATCTGGGCGCGCAAATCGGCGTGACACTGGTGCTGCATACCTGGGGCTCGGCACTGACACACCATCCGCACGTCCATGGCATCGTTCCCGGTGGTGGCTTATCGGCCGATGGCAAGCGCTGGGTGGCGTGCAAGCTGGGCTTCTTCCTGCCGGTTCGGGTGCTCTCGCGGCTGTTTCGCCGACGTTTCCTTGAAGAGTTAGCCCTGGCACATGGCGCTGGCCAGTTGCAGTTCTTTGGTGAGTTCGCCAATCTGGCTGATCCAACGGCATTCACCGATTGGCTACGACCACTCAGGAAGTGTGAATGGGTAGTCTATGCCAAGCGCCCGTTTGCCGGACCGGCAGCCGTCCTGGCGTATTTGTCGCGTTATACCCACCGGGTGGCGATTTCTAATCAGCGCCTGGTGGCGATGGATGAGCGTGGTATCACCTTCCGTTGGAAAGACTATCGGAGCAAGGAGGGAACGCGCATCAAGACGATGACACTGGGCCCGGCAGAGTTCATGCGCCGGTTTCTGCTGCATGTGCTACCTGGTGGCTTTCATCGTATTCGCCACTTTGGGCTACTTGCGAATGGCGGGCGCCGCGATAATCTGGCCAAGGTGCGCGAGTTGTTGCAGGTGGCACCGACGCCCCTGCCGGAAACGGCGGATGCTGAGGTCTCCGCTGCGCTGGTTCAGCCTACCTTCGTTTGCCCGACGTGCGGGGCAGCTATGGTCATTATCGAGATCTTTCTGTGCGGGCAACCGATCCGCGCGCCGCCATTACGGCAAGGTTCTTCATGAACGTCTTTCGACGTCGCATCCTCTTCATGAGCATTCATTGGCTTGCGCCGATGTGGTCCAGCTTTGCCTTCTGGGGTAAACGTCCCGGCTTTTACCTAGTGCAGCACCCTAAAACACGAGGTTTCCCTACCAGGAACGGCAGGCCGAGTCGCGGAATGCTCTCCGAGTCAGCCGGAATATTACGTCCGGCCAGCAGGCAAAGACTCAAATCCCCATAGCAGGATCACCTGCAATAACCATCCCGGTTCACCCCGCGGTTTCCTCCCTCGGGGCTTCTCCAACGCCTGCCCATCGGCTTCAGCACATCCGGAGACACCAGCGCGTATGGGCAGGCATCGGACAACCCTTAACAAGAACGGACATCCGCGACTGAGCCAAATACCGGACGGTCAAGCCGGACAGTGTGGCCAGCGGTTTTCAGGTTGCAGCACCAATGCTATCGG
>JAGTRY010000189.1 GCA_018262235.1 Pseudomonadota bacterium | reverse complement strand
GAACGCTGATGAATATCGATCCCGATTTCGCGCAGGCCCGCCCGGCCACATTGATGGCCGCAGCCCTGCATCTGCTGACCTGCTCTGCGGCACATGGCATGAGCAGCGCCAAAGCGCACGCACTGGTCCAGCACCTGACGACCCTGGCCGAGCGGCCGGACACCGACCCGCTGCTGGCACGCGCCTGCGACGAGCTGGCGGATGTCTGGCATCGCCTGGGCAGTGAGCTGGAAGCCCGCCAGCAGGAAGCCGCCGCGCAACGCAAAGCGCTGGCCGAGCGCTCGCCGCACACCGTGCTGCACTAAGGAGAAGACCATGAGCACCGCACTCGCCCCCGCCATCCCTCTGCCGCGCAACACCCCGACAAGTGCCGCGCCACAAACGCCCGCTGGAAACAGCATCTCCAGCCGCAGCCTGCTGGGCCATGCCAACACCCTGATCATCGAGCACCAGGGCATGCACTACACGCTGCGCGCCACGCGTAATGGCAAGCTGATCCTGACCAAATGACTTGCAGGAGCACCTCGGGCCACGCACTGGATTTTGAGGAATCGACCTCCGCATCGCGAAATACCGTTCGCGACGTGGGCGTTGCCCCCACCTCGCTTCATCCCCCAATCACTCACTGAGGAACAACAACATGTCCCGTTACACCGGACCCCGTCTCAAAGTCATGCGCGCACTCGGTATCGACCTGCCCGGTCTGTCGCGCAAAACCATTGCCGAGCGCAACCAGCGCCCTGGCCAGCACGGCGCCAAGCAGCAGCGCAAATCAGGCTATGGCCTGCAGTTGCTGGAAAAGCAGAAGCTGCGCTTCAACTATGGCCTGTCCGAACGCCAGATGCGCATCCTGGTCAAGGATGCGCGTCGCTCGCACGATTCGGCGGGGGCCAAACTTGCCGAGCTGCTTGAGCGGCGGCTGGACAACGTGGTGTTCCGCGCCGGTTTTGCCGGTTCGATTCCGGCGGCCCGCCAGCTCGTCAATCACGGCCACGTGTTGGTGAATGGCAAGCCGGTCAACATCCCGTCCTTCCGCACGCGTATTGGCGATGTCGTCAGCATCCGGACCAAGAGCCGGGAACTGCTGGTCGTAAAAGCCAGCCTGGCAGATCTGGCGCTGAGCCGGCCAGAATGGCTGAGCTTCGATGAAGCGAATTACGCAGCCACCGTGAATCACCTTCCCGATGTCAATGACATCCCCTTCCCGCTCGAAATGCAACTGGTCGTCGAGTATTACGCCCAGCGTCTGTAACCCGGCCCTGGTCCCCGCCCCGAATGGAGGATGAGCACATGATTCCGATTACCCTGGTCAAGGAAAGCTTCAAGCCGGCCTCCGCGTCGCCTCGCTCGGGGACGCGCCGCTTGCGTCTGTGGGAAATCTCCAGCGCCTGCCACTGCGCGATCATTGGCGTGTGTCTGCCCATCAGCGTCTTGCGCCGCCTCGCCGGCAAGGTACTGGTGAACCCCGCGGCGGTGGATGACTATGCCCTGCACGCCAAGGCCGTGCAGATCGCCACGCATCGCAATCCGTTTTCGAAAGTGATCCAGGCTGAACTGGAAACGCGCTACGTTGCCGAGATCCAGGCCCTGCGCAAATGCTCAGACGCACCCGCACTGGCTGCAGCATGGCAGGAGGCTGTCGCCACCGGTCAGGTCGCGGGCGCACTCTGGGCCGTTCTCAGCCACCCCGCGTGTGACGCCGGCCTCAGCGAAGCCGTCGGTCAGCAGATGCACATGCTGCAGCATCAGGCCGGTGCAGGCATGCACCTGGATGTCGCGCGCTTTCATGCCCTGCAGGAAGAAAACGCAGCATTGGCACATGCCCTGGCCAAGGCTCAGCAGCGTTGCGAGCAGATCACGCAGGAAAAAAGCACGAAGATCGCGCAGCAGGAGGCCCAGCTGGTGCGTCTGCGTGCCGAAATCATCGGCCGCGACAGCGAACTGACCACGCTGCAAACCGAGCTTGAAACCCTGCGGCGCAGCCAGCCGGATCAGGCCGCACGTCTGCGCCTGGAGCGTCAGCTGCGCTATCAGGAAGAACGCTGTGCACGCCTGAGTCTGGAAAATGCCCGGCTCACCAAGGCACTGGCTACGCCGCTCCTCAGCCCGGCCGCGCCCGTGCACGCCGCACAGGCAAGCATCCCTGTTGCAGCAGACACGCCGGAAGCCTCCCTCTCCGGCCAGCGCATCCTTTGCGTCGGCGGGCGCGAACATGCTGTGGTGATCTATCGCCAGCTCATCGAACAAGCGGGCGGCAAATTCCTGCATCACGATGGCGGCGTCGAAGACCGCCTCGGTCAGCTCGACTCTGCACTGGGTGCGGCCGATCTGGTGATCTGCCAGACCGGCTGCATCAGCCACAACGCCTACTGGCGGGTGAAAGACCACTGCAAGCGCACCGGCAAACGCTGTTCCTTCGTTGAAACGCCGAGTGTCGCGGGTCTGGCACGTGGTTTGCGTCGGCTTCTTGCAGATGTCCTTGTGGTACCCACAGACGACGTCCAGAATGCAACGACCGGCAGCACAATGACCACCGGACTTCAACAAACCTGACTGGAGAGCCCCACATGAACGAAACCGATACCCAGAATGCCATCGTGGCACTCAACCGCATCATGGAAACCGAGCTTGCCGGCGTGGTGCGCTATACCCATTACTCGCTGATGGTGTATGGCTACAACCGCATCCCGATCGTCTCCTGGCTCAAGGACAATGCGACTGAAGGTCTCGCCCATGCCCACAAGGCAGGCGAGCTGGTCACCCTCATGGGAGGGCACCCGTCACTGAAGATCGGCGCTCTGCTGGAAACCGAGAAGCACGACATCGGCGACATCCTGCGCGAGAGCCTGGAGCACGAGAAGAACGCCCTCGCCGGTTATTACGCCCTGCTGAAAATCGCGGAGGGCAAATCGGTACTGCTCGAAGAATATGCGCGCGAAATGATCGTGGCGGAAGAACTGCACCTGGATGAGGTCAACAAGATGCTGCGCA
>JAGTRY010000188.1 GCA_018262235.1 Pseudomonadota bacterium | reverse complement strand
ATCGCTCCGCCTGATGCACGCCGATCCCATTGATCTGATGCAGGTGCATAACCTGGTGGACTGGCGCACTCATCTGCCGGTGCTGCGCGAATGGAAGGCGGCCGGACGCATCCGCTATATCGGCATGACCCACTATAGCGCCGGCGCCTATGACGAACTCGCCACGATCATGCGTGCCGAGCGCTTTGACTTCGTGCAGATCAACTATTCGCTCGATGAGCGCGAAGCCGAACGAGTGATTCTGCCTCTGGCTGCCGACCGGGGCATGGCTGTGCTGATCAACCGTCCTTTCGGCGGTGGCGGACTGCTGCGGAGGCTCCGCGACCGCCCCCTGCCGGCGTGGGCCGCCGAGATCGGCGTCACGAGTTGGGCTCAGTTGCTGCTCAAGTTCGTCCTCAGCCACCCCGCGGTGACCTGCACCATTCCCGGCACAGGCCGGCCCGAGCACATGGTCGACAATGCACGCGCTGGCACCGTTCCAATTCCCGATGCCGCTTTCTGGCGTCGTCATCCACTCGATCTCTGAGGAGGATGTAATGAACCGATCCAGCAACGATCCGCGGCGCCTGACCCGAAACATGGACAGAGTAAGCATTTCGCGCAGGGAAATGCTCAAGGCCGGTCTTGCCGTCGCTACCACAACGATCATGCCGCACTCGGTCTTGGCGCAAGCCTCAGGGGAACTCCTAACAAGGATGGTTCCGTCGACTGGAGTCAAGCTGCCGATCATCGGCATCGGCACCAATCGCTTCCGTACCGGCGACCCAGTCTGGACCGCGCGCTTGCGCGATACACTATCAGCGTTTTCCCGTCTAGGCGGCAAGGTCATCGATACGGCACCCTCTTACGGCGATTCAGAACAGGCAATTGGCGCCCTGCTCGCCGATACCGGCCTACGCGAACGAATTTTTCTCGCCACCAAGCTCGATCGCGACAGCATCGCCGACGGTCGCCAGCGCCTCGCCGCCTCCTTCGCGGCGCTCGGCTCCCGGCGTCTCGATCTGGTCCAGTTACACAACCTGCGCGGAGCGGAAACCCTGCTGCCCCTGCTACGCGAGCAGCAGGCCGCCGGCGCCATCGGCCACATCGGCATTACCAGTTCGAACGACAGCCAGTACGCCGATATGGAGGCGATCATGCGGCGTGAGCGTCTCGACTTCATCCAAGTGGACTATGCCGTCGGAAATCGCGGTGCCGGCGAACGACTTTTGCCACTGGCCGCGGATCGCGGCATGGCGGTGCTGGTCAACCTGCCCTTCGGGCGCAACCTGCCCTTCGGGCGCGGCGCCCAGTTTCGTGCGGTCAGCGGCCGGCGCCTGCCCGGCTGGGCAGACGACATCGATTGCCAGTCCTGGGCCCAGGTGTTCCTCAAGTACGTCGGTGCACATCCGGCGGTGACCTGCGCGATCCCCGGCAGCACTCAGGTCGCGCACGTTGAGGACAACCTCGGTGCCGCCCGTGGCAGGCTGCCTGACGCGCGCATGCGGCGGACCATTGCAAGCTACTTCGACGCCATCGTGGACGGCTGAGCATTGCTCGCCAAGTTCATCGACAAGGTCGTTCCGGTACGTCCCGGCGAGATGGCGCCGATGCTGCTCGCCACCTGCTATGGCTTCTGTGTCCTGTTCGCCTTCTACCTGTTGCGACCAGTCCGTGACGAAATTGGTGCCGCGGATCGCGGCAACCTGCAGTTGCTATGGACCGCCGTGTTCTTCGTCATGCTGCTGGCCGTGCCGCTTTACTCCGTCGTCGTGGCGAAGTTGCGGCGGAGCCTCTTCGTCCCGCTCGCCAACCGCTTCTTCGCGCTCAACCTGATCGCCTTCTACGCTGCGCTGGTACTGCTGCCGGAATCGGCGCGCATCTGGATTGACCGTGTCTTTTATGTCTGGCTCAGCGTGTTCGCGCTGTTCGTCGTCACCGTGTTCTGGGGCCTCATAGTCGACCTGTTTCGCGAGGATCAGGGCAAACGGCTCTTCGGCTTCATCACTGTTGGGTCATCGCTGGGCGGCATCGTCGGGTCGGCGACCACCACTGTACTGGCTCCCCATGTTCCGGTGTTCCTGCTCCTGCTGCTCGCAGTACTGCCACTCGAAGCCGCTGCCTGGCTTGCCCGTGGACTTGACCGCCGTGCCGAAGGCGCGCCCGGAACGCTCAACCGCGAACCCGAGGCGCTGATTGGTGGCAGCGCCTGGAGCGGCATCGGTCTGGTCTTTCGCTCACCGCAACTGCGAACGATCGCGTTGTGGATACTGTTGATGACCTTTTCCTCGACGATGCTTTATTTCGTCCAGTCGCACCTGATCGGCGAGGCGATCCCCGATCGCGCACTGCGCCGGGCCTTTCTGGCACGCATCGATCTAGCCGTGAATGTCGTCACCATCTTCACTCAGACTCTGCTCACCGCACGCATCCTCCAGCGCCTTGGCGTCGGTCTCACGCTTTCGCTATTGCCCGC
Source organism: Pseudomonadota bacterium (assembly GCA_018262235.1). Lineage (GTDB taxonomy): Bacteria > Pseudomonadota > Gammaproteobacteria > Burkholderiales > Rhodocyclaceae > Uliginosibacterium. The sequence goes on along the minus strand of JAGTRY010000188.1, from coordinate 1,801 downwards.
GGTGGCAACACTTGGTTTTGTCGCGCTCGGGTCGGCCCAAGCATCGATGGCACTGGCCGTACTGCTTGTTGTCCGCGTGCTTTACGACAGCACTCGTCACGCCCTCGCCAAGCCGGCTCGCGAAGTGTTATTCACCAACCTAGACCGCGAGCAGCGCTACAAGTCGAAGGCTTTCATCGATGCCGCCGTGTATCGTGGCGGCGACTTGATCAGCGGCTGGATATACGCCGGATTTGCTGCCTTGGGGATGACACTTGGGGCCATTGCCCTGGCCGCTGCTCCGGTGGCGTTGATCTGGGTACTGATGGGGCGGCAACTGGAGCGAGGGCTGCCAGTCAAGCGATAATGGCTGATCGACACCGGCGTCCTTACAAAAACAACGACGATCGTGGTTGGTTCTTTGTAGCGACCGGAACTCGAACTGTGGATGAAGAATCTCACCGGTGGTTCGATGCCAAGGGCCGCCAAGTGAAGTTGAAGTGACGCACACCGTAAAGGTGAGTGGTTGGCTCTTCCCGACCTTCTACAGCCGTTCGTTGCTTCGATGGTCCAACGGCAGGTATCAGACTGAGCAGCCGCACGGTACGACTGTTCAACGATTAAAATCTAAAGATAATTAGATTGTTTGTAGATATTGACGCACCCGAGGGAAGTATTTTGCTAAATCGACATGGCTCAGTACGCGCTGAGGCGAAGGTGCGCGCTTGAAGCTGAGCGTTCCGCTGCTGTTTTCACTGGTGTTGCATGCCCTAGTTATCGTGGGTTGGCAGTACGACGCATTGCGCAGCATGAAAAATCCCGAGATCGTTGAAATTCGGATAGTCAGGCAAGCCCGGGAGATCCCGCCGGATACGCCTCCACCAGCGTATGAAAAAGCTGCGCCACCGGCATCGACAGCGACAGCCCCCCCGCGCCAGACGAACAAATCGCCAGCCCCGCGTCCTGCTGCTGGGCCAGCGCCGAAGACGCCGGCATCGCTGACTGCACCACCAGCGCCCAGTGCGGAGGAGTGGCAACTGGCATCGACCTACAAGTTGAAGAACAGCAAGCGTTACCGCCACAACTGGGGGCAGCAGGTACGCAGCATGATGGGCACGGCGGTCGAAGGGCCCGAGCAGGGCATGGTGCGTTTTCGTATCGAGATCGCCCCCGATGGCACACTGGCGCAGGCCACGGAGCTATGGTCGACCTCGAAAACCGCGTCAGAACGAGCCTGGCAGGCCATCAAATCCTTGCCGCCACTGCCACCTACGCCAACGGGCAAGTCCTTGATATTCGAGCGGACGATTTCGTTCATGCCTTATGAGACCGGTTGGCCGCCAAGTTACACTCTGGATTGCCTGCCGGACCCGCCGGCCTTCAAGAACCCCTTTGCCTGGGATGGCACCTCACCGCAGGTGCCGGTGCAGCGTCCGACGGTGCAGGAAACGACGACCGAGACGGATGACGAACAGGTGAAATGCGTGACAGATTCCACCGCCGACACGATTGAGCAGGAAGAGGGCGAAATGAAACGCCAGACAGAAATCTGGCGCTGGGGGCGCTGACTGTTCTGTCGGTGCAAGCGTCCAGGCACCCGAATTTGTGGCGCCAGCCGTGCATTGAAAAAGCAGAGTGTTAGAGAAAGCCGGCAATGAGTGCGAGGCCAACCAGGCCCATCATGCATGCAACGGTAAGCTCCACTGCACGCAGCGTAACTTTCTTCAATAACTTTCTGCCAAAAAAAGCACCAAGAAAAGCCGAGAGGGTCGCCGCTACTGCCAAGCCTCCCTCGCTGCCGTGCAGCTACAAACGAAAAACC
>JAGTRY010000027.1 GCA_018262235.1 Pseudomonadota bacterium | reverse complement strand
CTCGGTACGCCCATCGCTGGTCCATTCACGCACCCCCGCGTAATGGCCGGTGGCGATCTTGTCCGCGCCCAGCTCCATGGCATGATCAAGAAAAGCCTTGAACTTGATCTCGCTGTTGCACAGGATATCCGGATTCGGTGTGCGGCCGGCCTCATATTCCGCGAGGAAATCGGCAAAGACGCGATCCTTGTATTCCTTGCTGAAATTCACGACTTCCAGGTCGATACCCAGCACATCACACACCGAGGCGACGTCAACCAGATCCTGCCGGGTGGAGCAGTACTCGTCGTCGTCGTCGTCTTCCCAGTTCTTCATGAACAAGCCGGTCACCGCGTATCCCTGCTGCTTGAGCAGCAACGCAGCGACCGCCGAATCGACACCGCCGGACATGCCGACCACGACCTTCATGCCTTGTCCATCCATCATCGTTCAATCCTTTCGCGAAAGACCGGGGACTGAATGCTGAGGAAACATTGCCGCAGGCAAGGCCAGCGCAAATTTCAACTCAACACACAGTGCCCGACGCTTTCTTTCATTCGTAATGCCGGATCAGATCCAGCGGGAAACGCCGGCCGGCCAGATAATCCTCGATGCAGCGCATGATCATCGGGCTGCGATGCCGCTCGGGCTGTGCCACAAGCTCCGCATGGCTCAACCACACGGCGCGGATGATGCCTTCATCCAGTGCGCGCCCGGCCTCTTCGCCCAGATCGCTGCAGGCGAAGGCAAAGCGCAGATAGGTGATGTCGCCACTCGGACGCGGCCATTGGTAGATCCCGACCAGCGAATCTACCTGAACGTGGTGAGCGGTCTCTTCCAGTGCTTCACGGACACAGGCCGCAATCAGGGATTCGCCTTCGTCCAGATGGCCGGCCGGCTGATTCAGACGGACACCCTCCACGGTATGTTCCTCGACCATCAGGAAGCGCCCCTCGCGTTCAACGATGGCGGCAACAGTGACATGCGGTTTCCAGATCGACATTTTGTGCAGCGCTGCAAAAAGAAAGGATTGTAGCGCCCCGAGCCAGCCTGTCGCGAGTTGCAATGCGCGTTCAGGCGCTGCATGCGTTAAAATCGCCAGCTTCAATCAATGGTCTACGGAGTTTTGCAATGTCGATGGCTGATCGCGACGGATTCATCTGGATGGATGGAAAACTGGTGCCCTGGCGCGAGGCCACCACCCACGTTCTGACCCACTCTCTGCACTATGGTCTGGCCGTCTTCGAAGGCGTGCGCGCCTACAAGACCGAGCGCGGCACAGCAGTCTTCCGTCTCAAGGAACATACCGACCGCCTGTTTGCCTCGGCCCACATCTACCGGATGGCCATTCCTTTCGACAAGGAAACCATCAGCGAAGCCCAGAAGGAAGTCGTGCGTGCCAACAAGCTCGAGTCCTGTTACCTGCGCCCGATCGCTTTCTATGGTTCGGAAAAAATGGGCGTCAGCCCGCGCGGCGCCCAAGTTCACGTCGCCATTGCCGCTTGGCCCTGGGGCGCCTATCTGGGCGCTGAAGGCATGGAAAAAGGCATCCGCGTGAAGGTTGCGTCATTTGCCCGTCACCACGTCAATGTGACCATGCCGCGCGCCAAACTCGCCAGCACCTATGCCAATTCGATTCTTGCCAACATGGAAGCCACCGAAAACGGCTACGATGAAGCCGTGCTGCTCGATACCGACGGTTTCATCGCCGAAGGCGCCGGCGAAAACCTCTTCCTGGTCAAGAACGGCGTGATCTGGGAACCCGAGATTGCTTCCGCGCTGACCGGCATCACCCGTGACACCGTCCACAGCCTGGCACGCGAACTCGGATACGAAGTACGCTCCAAGCGCCTGACCCGCGACGATTTCTATATCGCTGACGAGGCCTTCTTCAGCGGCACCGCCGCCGAAATCACGCCGATCCGCGAAATGGACGACCGCCAGATCGGTGAAGGCAAACGTGGCCCGGTCACCGCAGCGATCCAGACCCGCTTCTTCGAACTCGTCGGTGGCAAGCTGCCCGAGCACGACGCCTGGCTGCATTACGTATAAGCACAGCTTCCTATAGGGGACGTCATTCCGGCGAAAGCCGGAATCCAGGGTTTCACGCAAACTGGACCCCGGCCTCCGCCGGGGTGACGCCTCTGCCAAATAGCGACAGAGAGGTATTGCCCATGGCCGAGAACACCAACAAAGACCAGCCCATCCCCGTCACTGCGGCCGATCTGCCGTTGCACTGCCCGCAGCCGGACGCGCCACTGTGGGCACGCCACCCGCGCGTATTTCTGGATGTGGCCCACACCGGCGAAGCCAAGTGCCCATATTGCGGCGCACTGTATGTACTGCGGGGCGAAGCGCCTAAAGGGCACTGAGCCGCTGTGCCATCGATTCCCGACTCCCGGCGCCTGACACCTCCAAGTATCAAACGCCTGCTGATCATCGCCCCTTCCTGGATCGGTGATACGGTTGCCGCGCAGACCCTGTTCATGCGCTTGCGCACCTACTACCCGGAGGCGATCATCGACGCGCTGGCACCGCCCTGGGTCGCGGCCGTCCTCCACACCATGCCGGAAATCAGCGGCGAAGTGCTGGACAATCCTTTCGCCCACGGCCAGCTCCGTCTGAAGGAACGCTGGAGACTGGCTCGCACGCTCAAGACGCGTGGCTACGATGCCGCGTACGTATTGCCCAACTCGCTGAAATCCGCGCTGATACCTTTTTTCGCCAGCATTCCGCGGCGCGTCGGCTTCACCGGCGAATCACGCTACGGCCTGATCAATGTTCGCCACACATTGGACACTGCCGCCACGCCACTGCAGGTGGAGCGCTACGCGATTCTGGCCGAAGAACCGCGCGCGGCCTTGCCCCGTCCCTATCCCTTGCCGGCGTTGCATGTCGATGCAAAAGCCACGGCAACCACGCTGGAAATGCTCGGCTTGAAAGCGTCTCCAGCGCCTGTCGTGTTCTGCCCCGGCGCCGAGTTCGGCCCGGCCAAACGCTGGCCGGAGCAGCACTTCGCAGCGCTGGCGCGCAGCCTTGCCACGCAGGACGTCCCGGTCTGGCTACTTGGTTCAAAGAAGGATGCGGCAGTCGGCGAGGAAATCGCACACTTGTCGGAGGGAACGGCGCGCAACCTGTGTGGCGTCACCAATCTGGCCCAGGCTGTGCAGATCCTGTCGATGGCACGGCATGTGGTCACCAACGATTCCGGCCTGATGCACGTAGCGGCCGCCCTCGGTACGCCGCTCACCGCACTCTTCGGCTCCAGCAGCCCCGGCTATACCCCGCCACTGTCAGACAAGGCGCAGGTCGTTTCGCTGAATCTGAGCTGCAGCCCTTGCTTCAAACGCGAGTGCCCGCTGGGTCACCTGGATTGCTTGAACAAGATCACGCCAGAGCGCGTCCTGGAGACGATTTTCGTAGGAGCGGCCATTGGCCGCGAATGAGGGCGGTGGGAGCGACATCCATGTCGATCCCCAAAAGCAAAACAGCTTCGCGGCCACTGGCCGCTCCAACAAAACCCGATGACCCCTTCTGAACTCCAGACCTACCTCCAGACCCACATCCCGCTCTCGGCGGCAATGCAGGTCGAAGTCATACAAGCCACGCCAGACGTGGTCGAACTTACCGCCCCCCTGGCACCGAACATCAATCATCGCGGCACAGCTTTTGGCGGCAGCATCTCGACACTTGCCACGCTGGCGTGCTGGAGCCTCCTGCGCGTGCGTACCGATGGCATGCAGCCCGCACCACATCTGGTCGTTCGTCGCAACAGCATGGAGTACGAGGCCCCCATTCTCGGTGGATTCCGCGCCATCGTACGCTTCCCGGCAGAAGTCGACTGGCCCCGTTTTCAAGCGGCTTACACCAGCAAGGGACGCGCACGCCTGAAGCTGGACGCCGAAGTATTGACAGGCGATGTCGTCGCGGCGCGCTTTAGTGGCGAGTTCGTCGCGCTGGCCTGAAGCACAGGCACTTTGCCACGTAACAAAGGCACGCCGGCCGTTCTATTGCCGGTATTCAAGAGTAAACTCGCAGCCCATGAGCCCAGCATCCCCCACCCTTGTTTCTTACCCGACGCCCGACGATGCCGAACAGGCTTTTTATGATGCTTTCACGCGTGGCGATCTGGAAGCCTTGATGGCGGTCTGGGCGGAAGACGAAGAAACCATCTGCGTGCATCCGGGCGGCTCGCGCTTTACCGGCATCGGCGCCATTCGCGAATCCTGGAAGCAATTGTTCGAAACCGGCATGAAGTTCCGCGTACGCGTCAGCAACCCGATCAAAACCCATTCGGCACTGGTTGCCGTACATAGTCTGCTGCAACACGTCAGCGTGGAAGGTGACGACACCATTGCGCCGCCGCTGATCACCACCAACGTATATACACGCGGTCCGCGCGGCTGGCAGTTGCTGGTGCACCATACGTCGCCGGCACCGGACACCAATGGTCTGATGATGCAGGAATCTCCCCGCACGGTGCATTAGAGTCAGGGCTTCGACCCCCAAAGAGAGTCCGGAGCATGCAATACATCCCTCCTGCCTGGCTGAAAGGCGGCCACGCCCAGACCATCTGGCCGCTCGCCATCAAGGGCGAAAAGCCCGCCATGCGGCGCAAACGCTGGAAGACACCCGACGAAGATTTCATTGACGTGGATTTCCTGCCGCGCCATGAGGACCAGCCACTGGTCATCCTGTTTCACGGACTGGAAGGCTCCAGCCGCAGTCATTATGCCCGTTCGCTGATGCGTGAAGTCTCGGCGCGTGGCTGGAACGGCGCAGTCGTACATTTTCGTGGCTGTTCGGGCGAGCCCAATCTGCTACCCCGTGCCTACCACTCGGGAGACGCCAACGAGGTGGATTGGATCTTGCGCCGCTTCGCGAAAAAGTACCCGAACGTGCCACGCTATGCGGCAGGCGTCTCCTTAGGTGCCAATGCACTGCTGTGCTGGCTGGGTTCCCGCCGTGATGAAGCCCTGGGACTGATAGCACGCGCTGCAGCGATTTCCGCGCCGCTTGATCTGACCGAATCCGGCAACCATCTGGCAAGGGGCTTCAACAAGGTCTACACGCGCTATTTCCTGCACACCATGCGCCGACATGCGGCACAGAAGGCCAAAAAATTCCCGGGCCGTTTTGATGCGAAAAAAGCTTGCCGTGCAAGAACCCTGGCGGAATTTGATGATGCCTACACTGCGCCCCTGCATGGTTTCAAAGGAGCGGCAGACTACTGGCGACGGGCGTCTGCCAAACCACTGCTGACAAGCATCGTGGTACCGACCCTGGTGCTGAACGCAAAAAACGATCCTTTCCTCCCACGCTCGGCTTTGCCTACGCAACAGCAAGTCTCAAGCAATGTGCGGCTTGAACAGCCTGAACAAGGCGGACACGTCGGCTTCGTCAGCGGGCCGTTTCCCGGCAACCTGGAGTGGATGCCCAAACGCGTGCTGCATTACTTCGACAGCTATCAGGCGTAAGTATTGATCACCCCGCCAGGCCGCCCTGCTGCTGCAGCCTGCTGTTGTTGTGCTTGCGCCTGGGCCTGGGCCTGCTGATCGGCCTGAGCCTGCAATAACTGCTTCACCTGATCGGCTTGCTGGGTATTCGCCTTCTTCAGCACGTTGATCTGTGCTTCGCTTTGAACAGCCTGCAGATTCTGGGTGCTGATGGCTGACGAGCTTGAGGTGATGGTCATGATGAAATTCCTTCGCTTCTTGCGCGGTTAGTTATCCAGCTTAGTCCACCATTGAAGCATCTCGCCTTGCGTAACAATATTTAGCCGCTGCTCACACAGGCGGGAAGAAAAGATAGGCCAGCACGATCGCAGCAACCGCCCCCACGGCATCTGCAATCAAGCAGCAGGGAATCGTGTGGCGGGTCTTGCGCACACCCACCGCACCAAAATACACCGCAACGATGTAGAAGGTCGTATCGGCCGCCCCCTGAAACATGCAGGCCAGGCGCCCGACGAAGCTGTCTGCGCCATAAGTTTTCATCGCGTCGATCATCATCCCGCGTGCGCCACTGCCTGAGAGGGGCTTCATGAACGCAGTCGGCAAGGCCGGCACCACATCGGCCGGCACGCCGAACCAGCCTAGCGCAGCCGCTACGCCACGCATCAGCAAATCCATCCCACCGCTGGCGCGAAACACGGCAATGCCGACGAGGATCGCGACCAGATAGGGCAGCACCATGATCGCGGTATTGAAGCCCTCCTTCGCGCCTTCGATAAAAGCCTCGAAAGCCGGCACACGTCGCCACACGGCCAGCGCTAGGAAAGCGATGATGATGCCGAAGAGCACGAAGCCACTGACAAAGGCACTCGCCGCCGACATCTCGGCAGCAGTGAGGCGTGCGAAGTACCAGAGTGTGCCGGACACTGCCGCGCACAGCCCGAATAGCCAGGCCAGCACCACCGGGTGACGCAGCGGGATCTTCTGTACAAAACTCACTACCAGCAAACCCGCCAGTGTCGAAAAAAAGGTCGCCAGCAAAATCGGCAGGAACACATCCGCCGGATTAGCCGCGCCGAGCTGCGCCCGGTAGGTCATGATGCTGACGGGTATCAGCGTAAGTCCGCTGGCGTTGAGCACCAGGAACAGGATCTGCGCGTCGGATGCCGTGTCCTTGTCGGTGTTCAGTTCCTGCATCGCCTGCATGGCCTTCAGGCCCATCGGCGTGGCGGCGTTGTCCAGCCCGAGCAGGTTGGCGCCGATATTCATGACCATCGCCCCGGCCGCCGGATGCCCTGCCGGGATGCCCGGAAACAGGCGCCGGAGCAGCGGATCAACCAGACGCGCGAGCATTGCTACCGCACCAGCTTTCTCGCCGACCTTCATCATGCCGAGCCAGAACGTGAGCACACCGGTCAAACCCAGCGCGATCTCGAAGGCCGTCTTCGACATGCCGAAGGATTCCTGCAGCACACGGCTGAAGATGGCCGCATCGCCAAAGGCCAGCCATTGCACGAGGCAGGCCAGAAACGCCGCAAAGAAGAAGAACAGCCAGACGAGGTTAAGGATCATGACTGAACGGAGAACCGCAGCTCACGTAGATCTGCGCGGCAAGGCCCCGCAGAACAAGGCGTGAAGCGGCTCTCCATGATGCCGTTCAATCCCGGAAGTTTTCGGCCTTGATCGGAAAATCGGTGATGCTCTTGCGGATCAGTGCAATGGTTTCCTGCAGGTCATCGCGCTTGGCGCCGGTAACCCGTACCGCATCGCCCTGGATCGCAGCCTGCACCTTGAGCTTGGAATCCTTGATCTGTTTGACGACCTTTTTGGCCAGCTCGCTCTCGATACCGCTCTTGATCTTGAACAGCTGCTTGACCTTGTTGCCGGAAATTGTCTCGATCTTCTGGGCATCCAGGCGCTTGGAGCTCTCGGCCTCCTTCTTCTCCATGGCGGGGAACAGGATGTCCTTGATCTGGTCAAGCTGGAAGTCTGAATCACCGAACAGGGTGATCTGCTTATCCTTCTCGTTCAGCTCGATCTTGGCACTGGTCCCCTTGAAATCGTAACGGTTGTCGACCTGGCGCGAAGCCACGTCGATCGCGTTCTTCAGGGCAACCATGTCGGCTTCGGAAGTGAAATCAAATGAAGGCATTTTTGTTGATCTCCGATCAACAGAACTGAGTGCTGAGAACTGAGTGCTGAGTAAACACTTCCACAGGCTGCGCCAGCGCTTACTTTCACTCAGTCCCCGTTACTCAGTCCTGGTTTTAAGCAAAATGACAAATGTAGTGATAAGGCTCGCCGGTAACTTCGATCTCGAAACTGGAATTGCCGGGCACATTGAAGCGCTGACCTTCACCATAATGCTTCCACTCGGTTTCACCCTTGAGCAGCACACGGCAGGCGCCAGCAACCGTCTCCATGATTTCGGGAGCGCCGGTATTGAAGGTCAGTTTGGCCGGCAGGATCACACCGACCGATTTTTTGGTGCCATCGGCCAGCACAATGCTGTGGCTGACGCACTTGCCGTCGAAATACACATTGGCTTTGGTGACGACCGAAACGGCGTCGAACTGAGCTTGACTCATCGCAGGAATTCCAGAAAAGAGAAGGGCTCCGGATTATAGCCGGAGCCCCTCGTTTGACCGAAATGCACGTCAATGTGAAGCAAGGATCTTGATGATCAGCTCTTTCGAAACAAACCCGAACATGCCCAGCCCGAGGCCAAGAAACAGCCACATCATGCCGTATTTGCCCGCTTTCGATTCACGCGCCAGATTCCAGATGATGAAGACCATGTAGCCTATCAGGCCGGAGAGGAAAAACTTGAGGCACAACTCGCCGAACTCAGGCTCGGTCAAGCCGAAAATTACTGCTTGGTTCATTTTGTCGGGGTTCCTGCGGCGTGTTGTCGAACGCGATCCGACTGCCGCTCGCCGGATCAAGTCAACATACTACGACCGGTCTCCCAAAACACAAAAAGGATGGCCGAAGCCATCCTTTTTGTGTTGCAGAAACGTACTGAACGCTTAAGGAGCCGGAGTCCAGCTGATCGTCGAGAACACGCTGGCGCGATCACCCAGACCAGCCGAAGTAACTTCGTCTGCTGTGAGTTGCTTGCTGTTCGTCGACCGTCCTGAAACATCCAATGCTACGCCTCCCAAGGTCATGCTGTTGTATTCACGCCAGCCCTTGGTCGCTGTAGCAACCTTCGGGTTGGGTACAGCATTCCCGGCAATACCAGCATCAGCCGTGGCAGCCCAGCCCACTGCTGGAATGTGGGTATCCATCCGGCAGTTGATGTAGGCAATGTTGTCTTCCCAGGAACCGGAAGCAGCACGTGCCAGATAGGAAGCAGCATTGGCGCCAACAGCAACCTTCACAGAAGCAGGGCCATCCGCATTGGTCAAAGTACTGTTCAGGAACACGAAACCTTTGTAACCGGCATTGACACGTGCTTGCAGATAATAACCACCCGTGCCATTGGCATAAGCTGACAAAGTAGACGGGTATTGCGAGTCACCGATCATTTCGATCACACTGTTTTCGAATAGCGCGATGTTGTTTTGGCCCCAGATGAAGTCAACGTTGCCCGAAATGCGGGTGTTGTAGAACCAGGAGTAACCGGTCACGTATATCGTGTCCTGCTCACTGTAAAAGTCAGCATTCTTCGCGATCAGTCGATGCGCGTTGGTACTCGACTTGAACATGATGGTTTCGGCTTGGTTCGAATACAACGAACTACGGATATGGCTATTCTTCAGCGTCAGCGTATCCAGTGTCAGCAGATCACTATCTTGCGCCAGGAATACACCACGGCCACCACCCGAGGTCGCAGCGGCAGCACCTGCACCACCACCACTATTTAGAGTTTCATAGTTGTTGTAGGTGATCACCACACCGGTACGGCTGTCACCTTTAATCGTGACATTGGCACGGTTGTAGAGATATAGCAGTTCATTGTACGTACCGCTTGCTACGTTAATGACCGGATTAGTGACACTGGTGTTGGTCATGTAGTAATTGAGCGCACTCTGAACCGTATGGAAATCAGCCGTCGTGCCTGTTGCCGCAACCGTCACGGATGACAGACCAGCAGCCGGGCCAGCAGACTTGGTCGTGAAACTCCAGCCAGCAGCCTTGCCAATACCGTTAAAACTTGTCCCCGCCAAGGTAGCTCCCGGGAAGACCGTGCTCGAAATGCCAACGTAGTAAGTCGTTCCGTAAGTGAGCTTGCCACTGTGCGGAGTGATCGTCACTGTGTTGCCATTGATCTGGATCGGCGTGGTAGAGACACCACGAACAATGCTTCCTGTACCGATCGTATCGGTTTCACCACTCAGCTGAATCTTGTCGACCAGCGAATCATCGGCCTTGTTGAAGATGCGGATTGTGCCGGAAGTCCCCAGCGTCGGAGCCGAATCAAAGGTCAACTGCAGCTTGTCATCAGGATAGACCGTGGTATCGCCCACCGCCGGTGACACTTTGCCAGTCAAGCTGTAGGTCGTGGTGGAGTCGATATACTTCGGTGAGATCGTGGCCGTAATCTTCTTGACGACGGTCGGATCGGAGCCACTGACGAACTTGATCGTCGCCGTGCCCGCAGCAACAGGAGTCAGCGTGACAGTGCTGCCACTCGTGGCAACAGATACCGCGCTCGAATTGTCGGAAGTGACAGTGAAGGTGTCTGCCGTACTGTCGGTTTTCAGTGCCGTCACGGTGACGGCCAGCGGCGTATCGCCCGCTTCGGCTACGTAGCTGGTGCTGGAAGTGCTCAGCGAAAGCTGAGTCGGCTTGACGCTCGGATCACCCACTTTCACATCATCGATCAGGAAAGACTTGTTGTAGGTAAACAAGCCAATCTTGCCGGTAGTAAAGCCTGTCGTCGTATCTGTATAGGTACCTATCTTGTCCCCATCAAGATACATCGTCAGCGCCGTACCGATCATTTCAAGACGTACGGTGTACCAGGTTCCGTTGCTGATTGGTTTCTTGGACTGGAAAGCGCGGTTCAAACTCCCTGCTTTGGTATAGCCTGCTTCTACCTGAGTACTGCCAGTGCTGTTCTGTACATTCAGACCGCCCAGATTCCAGTTGGAAGTATCCTGATAGCGCCCAATCATGAACAGCTGCTTGTTACCGGTAGTGGAATTTGTTTGCGGTTGGATACGCATTTCAACATAGTAGTCACTCTTGCTGCCTACTTTGGAAGTCCAGACTGCATCCTTGAGCAGGGCGACCACGCCATCGGCATATTTGCTGCTTACAAGGAGGGTACCAGCGGTATACTGCAGGGCCTTGGTCGTAGCACCGTTCACGTCGGTGGCATCAACCACTGCAAACGCGGCGTCAGTGCCATTTTTCGTCAAATCCCAGTTATCAGAGTTGCCACTCTGGAAATCATCACAGAAGTAAAGGGTGGAGCTGGTGGCCGGGCAGGTCATCGGCGTGGCCGCTACGACGGTCGTCGTTGTCGCGGTCGTATCGCTTGAGCTGCTACCGCCGCCGCAGCCGGACAAAGCCAGCGCGCCGAGCAGCGTTGTTACGGCAAGACTGCCGTATTTCCAGATATCTTTCATTACATCTCCTCTCGTTATATCCACAGGCATTCCGCAGAAACGCCTGACCACCAAGCATCGAGACGCGCCACTCTGTTTTTCACCACAACGCGGGCCCTTGCCTGACAAACAGAAACTTCAATTGATCATGGTATCGAAAACACAAGAGCAATGATACCGGAAACATCATAAAAACAAATCCACTCATAAACAGCTGTTGCAAAATGAACCACATGACAACGCGTTGTTATTACCAAGCAATAGAAAACTCTTCCGGACCAACTCCGGTTAGCTCTAGAACATCAGAAACAAGGGAAGGTGGAACATCCATCGACACAGTGGCATTACCTGACGCCCCTTGACCTTGAATGATCGATACGAAGGGGCATCCGTGTTACCCACAGAGGTTGTGGAGCCGGTCTACAGAGGTAACAAATGAAAAGCCCAACTGCTGCCAGCCGGGCCGGAAAGACAAGAAATGCCAATCAACGCGTTATCTCAGCAGCATTGCATAATGCTTGAGCGCAGGGGTTTCCTTGATACCTTGTGCAACCAGGGCCGCCACGGCTTCCGCACCCTTTTGCTGGAAATGGGTGGTATCCGGGCTGATGAAAGTCCCCGCGCTTTGCGTGGCGTAATACGGATAGGTCTTGAAATCCGAGATGGCCAGCCAATAGTCCTTCCAGTCCTCTTGATGCGCATTGGCAAAAGCGATGGTTTTGGCCTCCAGATCAATCAAGGGCACCGCATTGGCACTGGCCGTATCTTTCACCGTACGGCTGTAATCACCAATGAAGGCAAAGCCCTGAGTCACATTCTGCCGGGTCATATGTTGTGACACGACCGGAAAACCGGGTTTGCGATCCTTGTTCCATACCCGCGTAGTCGGGGTCAGCAGCACAGGGGTGGCACCCGCTGCGCGGGCCAGTTCAATGTAACGTTCCAGCGATTTCTGGAAACTCATCTCCGGTTTGCCAACAGGATATTGCAACTTTCCATTCACATCATTCGGATAGGAACACAGGCCAGCCACATCTGCCGGACCGCGTTGTGGCTTGGTGGCATCGCAGTTCTGGTCGTTGTGGCCATGATTGATCAGTACCAGATCGCCGGGGCGAAGGAAACGCGCCATTTGCTGGTACCAGCCTCCCATGTAGAAATCCTTCGAGCTGCGACCAGCGCGCGCGCCATTAAGCACTTTCACGCCCTCCTCCACACGGAACTGTTGCTCGAAAACCTGCCCCCAGCCCATACGTGGCAAGCGCCCCAACTCGTAGGTCGCCGCCGTCGAGTCACCGACCACCAGTACGCGAACCTTGGCTGCCTTGATCGCGGCAAGCTCCTGCTTCGCACGATTGAAATCCAGCGGTTCATACGGCCCGGAACCGGTCAGACCAATGATCGGCCGGAAACTGATATCGGTCAGCACGGTGTAGGCCGACTCGCTGCTCGGATTATCGTAATTGCGGTTGTGATTGACCACATCCAGTACAGCATCCACCCCTTGATGGTTGGCCTGCATCGGCGTGCTCACCGGATCGAAGTGCGTGATATCGGTCACCCCTGCCGCCTGCAAGGCGGCGCTGAACCCCGCCAGCGAAGTGCGCTTTGCCACGTTCACGGCCTCTTCAGTGATTCCTGTGGTCTTGCCACTATCGACCAGTTGCTGCGGTCCGATGTATTTCAGGCTCACTGCCACGTCGGAGACGATCCGGTCCGTCAGCGGGGTGATGTTCGCCACATTCCTGCCCGCATGCATGCGGGTCAGCACAGAGGACAAACAACGTGCCCGCAAGGTAGCGTTGTAACGACAATTGGTATTGGCACCAGCTTCGATAGCCGAAAGCAGCACTGGCGTAGTCAGCCCCTCGGCATTGATCGAATAGATGCCTTGTGAGTCAGCCAGAACCGTAATCTGCCTGCCCCGCGCATCCACCGCTGTCACCGTCGCAGCAGCCAGTGGTCCTCCCACTGCAACCACACCATTTATCGTCGGACGGCTATCCGACCCCAGCGAGGCACAGCCTGTCAGGCCAAGCATGGCGGCCCAAACCACCCATGCCTCAAAATTGCGCTGTTTAACCATGCTTGTCTCCTAGAATATCTATTACCGAAGACAGCTTAAGACGCCACGCACCACTCCACATGATGGGAATTGCGGTTTTTCCAGAAACTCAAGCAGGCTGTGTCACGGTACCGCATGCCGCAGCACCTTTGCCTCGCGGATTGGCAAATTCAACACGGCAGCCAGCGCGGCCAAGAGAATATCCGCCCACCACATCGGCGTAAAACTGCCCCAGTACGCCAACGCCAGCCCGCCGAGCCAGGCGCCCAGAAAACCGCCGGTTTGATGGGACAACAGCGTGAGGCCAAACAAAGTCCCCAGATAGCGGTTGCCAAAAAGCTTGCTGACGACCCCTGCCGTCGGCGGCACGGTTGCCAGCCACGTAAACCCCAGTCCGATGGCAAACAGGTAGAAGGTTAGCGCCGTCTTCGGAGCAGCCAGGTAAATCAGGATCAATGCCGCGCGAGACCCGTACATCCAGAACAGCACCATCTTGCTGCGATAACGCTGTACTGCCCAGCCGGCGACCAGACTGCCGAAGATGTTGGACAACCCGATGATAGCCAGTGACCAGCTCGCCACCCCAGCCGGCAAACCGCACAGACTGACTTCTCCGGGCAAGTGCGTCACCAGGAAAGCAATATGAAAACCGCATGTAAAGAACCCCGCATGCAACAGCAGGTAACTGCGATCCTTGAGGGCGCCACGCAATACGGCAGAGAGCGGTTCCCCCGCAGGCTTGTCTTCATGAAACTCAGTGGAGCTTTCACTGACAGGCCGTTTCAGGACACGCACCAACGGCATGGCGCCCAGTACGATCAGCGCCAGGCCCCATAACGCGCCCATCCAGCCGATCAGCAGAATCATTCCCTGCACAAGCGGCGCAAACACAAACTGACCGAAACTGCCACCGGCATTGATGATGCCCGAGGCCATACCACGATGCTGTGCCGGTAAACGCTGCGCCACCGCACCAATCAGCACAGAAAAGCTCCCGGCACCGGAGCCTGCCGCCATCAGTAAACCCAGTGTCATGCTCAAACCAAAAGTGGAATGCATGAAGGGGGTCAGTGCAAACCCAGCGGACAAGACCAACAAACCAGCCACCAACACCCTCCCCGGTCCGTAGCGATCCGCCACCGCACCGGCGACTGGTTGTACGGCGCCCCACACAAACTGCCCGATCGCCATTGCCAGACTGATACTCGCCACGCCCAGCCCGGTTGCAGTGTTCAGGGGCGAAAGAAACAGGCCCAGTGATTGACGGGCACCCATGGTGATCGCCAGCATCGCCGCGGCTGTCAGCGCCAGCCATAGCCAGGCGGAGTTGTCCTTGTCGTTCATGAGCATCTTTCGCGGAATAAGGCTAAAGACTCGCAGAGTCAGTCGAGACCAGCAAGCGGCTATGCACGGAATCCGTCACGATATTCAAAGCTGATTTTGCGTTTGCACAGGCAACGCCCTGTTCAGTCATCGTGACGCAACTGTCGCACACGGTAACCACGTTTCGCCAACAATCCCGGAATGCCCTCATTTCCAAGCAGATGCGCCACGCCAACGACCACGAAGCGTGTGCGGCCATCCTGCATGCGCTGCGCGATGCGTGCAGCCATCGTCGCATTCCGATCTTCGATCAAGGCCCGGCTCAGCTTTGAATTGGCCGGCATATCCTCACGCATCAAACGGTTCAACGTCGCCAGATCGCCTGATTTCCATGCAAGGACCATGGCCTCCAGATAAGTTCGCATACGCCCGGCCTGCAGCTGGTTGGCTGTCAGCCGCAGAGCCTCCCGCTGCTCGCTTTCAGAACCGGCACTGAGCGCTGCGATCTGGATATCGACGTTTTCCAGCTCTTCCAGTGCCAGGCCACGTTCGCCGGCACGCTGCATGAAGGCAAGATCGATACCTTGCGAAACGTCGTAACCCGCCTGCTGCGCCCCCAGCAGACTCAGAAACATGCTGACCATCCAGGGCTGCATCACGTCCAGGCTTTCGGCAGGCATGCCCAGCCCGGCAGCGGCACTTTTCACGGACCGCCAGTCGGCATCAGACAAACGCGCAGAGAGGCGTTGCCCGCCTGGCAGCATGGCGGCCGCCATGAGCTTTTCCTGGGCCTCTGGGCGCTGTGGATCAAGCTCCACCACCAGTAGCTTGCTTGCATCCAGGCGTTTCAAAGCGGCATCCGGCAAGGGAAAACAGCTTGTGTTGCAGACGTGAATAGAGCCGAACAGATACACTGTGCCCCCATCGGGCCGACTCGCCTCCCACAGCGGCAAGGGTTCGTTCGCGGCCTGCGCCAGTACGCTCCACGCACAGAACACCAAAACCAAGCACTTCCGGAAACCCTGCATCCTGACTACCTCCAGCAACATGCGTCTCGCCGCCATTCTCTTGATGGGCCCCACTGCAAGCGGCAAAACGGCTTGCGCGCTGCACCTGGCGCGCAGCTTGCCCATCGAAATCATCAGCGTGGATTCGGCACTGGTGTTTCGCGACATGAATATCGGCACAGCCAAACCCGATGCAACGGAGCTGGCCCTCTGCCCGCATCATCTCATCGGCATCGTTTCGCCGGAAGAGGCGTATTCGGCCGCACGCTTTCGTGCCGACGCACTGCGTTTGATCAGCGAGATCAGCGCCCGCGGAAAGATTCCATTGCTGGCGGGCGGCACCATGCTGTACTTCAAGGCATTGCTCGACGGACTCTCCGATCTGCCACAAGCCGATGCGGGCTTGCGTGCTGAAATCGAAGCACAAGCCGCAGCACAAGGCTGGCCAGCACTGCATGCCGAGCTCGCAGCGCTGGATGCCGACGCGGCGGCACGCCTGAACCCGAACGATGCCCAACGCATTCAACGTGCGCTGGAAATCGTACGCGTCACCGGCCGGCCACTGGCGGAAAGCTATGCACGCCGGGAGGCAGAAACCGGACCGGCAATTGATTATCTGCCGCTCGCTCTGGCGCCTTCGGATCGTAGCGTACTGCACGAACGCATCGCACAGCGCTTCGATGCAATGCTGGCGGCAGGCTTCGAAGATGAAGTACGCGGCTTGCGCCAGCGTTATCAACTCAACCTCACCATGACTTCCATGCGCTGCGTAGGTTATCGCCAGATGTGGGAATTCCTCGATGGCGAGATCGATGCGGAAACGCTGCGCTTCAAGGGCATTGCCGCAACGCGCCAGCTCGCCAAGCGCCAGCTCACCTGGCTACGCCAGTTCCGCGAAAACTGGTCCGGGCTGATGGAATTCGATTGTCTGGACCGGCACTCTACGCAGCACATCGAAACCGCTGTACACGCTTGGCGACACGCTTGATACTGACCCGCCTGAATTAGGTTGACACCTGCGAGCGTAGATTTTCGCTCTGGTTGATCTCCTCAATAGACGCCCGATGAACCTCATCGGGCGTTTTCATTTTCAAGGACAAATGCGGTCTTTGCTGGTTATAGAGCTTCACTGAATCACTGACCATGCGTCGAGCCTGTTCAATGTCGGCGGGTCGATGCAGCAGGAATTCGTTCCTCAGGATGCCATGACGCGCTCTGCCAAGGCGTTCTGGTAGCAATCATAGCCGTCAGTCATTGAGCACGTGAGCCACCCCTGTCTTGACGGCCATGCTTGCGTAGCCGCTTCAAAACCGTTGAACGACCTTGAATGCCGTAGCGAGCCTGGACCTCTTTGTAGCTCAGCTCGCCCTTTTCGACTTGATCGACAACCGATAATTTAAAAGCCAGCGTGTAGTCACGCGGTGTCCTCTTCTTCTCTGGCTCCAACTGACTTCCCCTTTCATGGCATGAAAAGGTGTCAACTCAGGGCAGGACGGGTCAAGAAAAACAAAAGGGCTGCAATTTCGCAGCCCTTTTTTGATCACTGCACCCCTGAGGGTGCCGCAAGATCAGTGTTCGCCAAGCACGGAAACAGTGATGGGCACCACCACGTCGGTGTGCAGCGCCAATTCGATCTGGCTGTCACCAACCAGCTTGATCGCGCCGTTCGGCAAACGCACAGCAGCCTTTTCAACTTGTTGCCCTTGAGCAACCAGCGCTTCAGCAATATCAGCGGTCGTCACGGAACCGAACAGACGACCATCGACACCCGCCTTGCGAACGATCTGAACCGTAAGGCCACTGATCTTTTCGGCAGCAGCTTGAGCGGCAGCCAGCTTTTCACCGGCAACGCGTTCGAGTTCGGCGCGACGGGATTCGAATTCAGCCAGGTTGGAAGTGGTAGCACGCTTGGCACGACCCGTCGGGATCAGGAAATTGCGGGCATAGCCTTCCCTGACCTTGACCACGTCACCGAGGTTGCCGAGGTTGACGACTTTTTCAAGCAGAATGATTTGCATCGTTTTTCCTCCGGATTACTGGTGCAGGTCGGTGTACGGCATCAGCGCCAGGAAACGGGCGCGCTTGATGGCGGTCGACAACTGACGTTGATAGCCGGACTTGGTGCCGGTGATGCGCGCCGGCATGATCTTGCCGTGTTCGGTGATGAAATCCTTGAGGATTTCGATGTCCTTGTAGTCGATCTCTTCGATCTTCTCAGCGGAGAAACGGCAGAACTTGCGGCGCTTGAACAAGCCACCACCGCGATTGCCGCCCTTTTTTTCGTCTTTCTTGCCAGGCTTGAATGCCATGATCAATTTCCTTCCAACAATTCAAATGTTCTGATGTGCAGCACAGGAGACCGGTTTTTCGCACTTTTTGCAGCGACAAAACCTTCAATCAACAACTCGGTTCCCAGTGCTACCACTTCGATCTGCTGTGCTGCCGGGCCAAGAGCCCTGATGGTCAGTTCGCAGGAAACTTCGCGTTCGGTACCGGCTTCCATCTGCCGGGATATATGCTCGATGCGGAATTCCAGCACCGGCAATCTGGCGGGAGTCCATCGCAGGTTTTCACGTGCAACGAGGGTCCCGGTAATCCGAAGCGTGTTTTCTGCATTCACTCCAATCAGGCTTCAGGCTGGGCTGCGGCAACGGATTGCTCGGCAGCAGGCGCTTCAACCTTGGCTTCTTCAACCGGAGCAGCCGTCAGCGAGCGGGACTTCTCTTCCTTCATCATCGGCGACGGAGTGGTCACAGCCTTCTTCGTCTTGATGGTGAGATGGCGCAGCACAGCATCATTGAACTTGAACGCGTGCTCGATCTCGTCGAGAGTTTCCTGGTCCACTTCGATGTTCATCAGAACATAATGGGCCTTGTGAATCTTCTGGATCGGGTAAGCCAGTTGACGGCGGCCCCAGTCTTCCAGACGGTGGATCAGTCCATTGCGCGCAGCCACAGTGGCTTTGTAGCGCTCGATCATCGCGGGCACTTGCTCGCTTTGATCCGGATGGACAATGAATACGATTTCGTAATGTCGCATGCAGACTCCTTACGGGTTGATGACAGCTCCCCGGCATGCGTACCGGTAGAGCAAGGGAACCAAGGATTCTAATACCTAAGCCCTTTCAGAGCAAGCGGATACATCATTCCACTCGCTAGCGTTTGGCCTGAGACTGCGCCTCTGCCCGAAACTTGGCGCAACTTTTGCTCAAGTTCCCTAAACGAACCCAGGCTGCCTCAGAAAATGCTCAAGATCCTCGTCATTGACGAAGTCCAGGAACGCGCGCTGGAAATTTGCGAGGGTTTGACCCGTGCCGGGCATATGGTTGCAGCTGTGCTGCCCGATGCACTCGACCTGCACGACAAGGTGTGCAGCCTGCATCCGGACGTGATCCTGATCCATACCGACTCACCCAGCCGCGACACCCTTGAGAACCTTGCCGTGCTGGACCGCAGCTTTCCGCATCCGGTCTTGATGTTTGCCGAAGACGACGCCGATGACGTAATCCGCCAAGCCATGCGCGCAGGCGTCTCGTCCTATGTGGTGGATGGGCTTGCCCCCTCCCGCCTGGAAGCCTTGCTCAAGGTGGCCATGGCCCGTTTCGATGATTACCAGGCATTGCGGGAAGAACGGAACATTGCCCAGCGCAAGCTCTCCGAACGCGTTGTCATTGATCGTGCCAAGGGTTGGCTGATGAAGTCACGCAAAATGAGTGAAGACGAGGCATACCACGCGTTGCGCAAAATGGCGATGGAACGCGGCCTCAAACTTGGCGAAGCCGCTGCTCAAATAGTCTCGGCAGCGGAGCTGTTGATCGGCTAAGTGCCTGAAAACCTTTGTTTAAGCATGGCTTTTGATTTAGATCAAAGTGGTGCAAGCCCTCCATTTTCGCACTGCCGCAGTGCCCGTTTTTACTTCATCCGTGCTTGAACCTTCCCCTGTCTAATCCGCCATCCCTTTGGTTTTCAAGGTTTTCATGACTCTGGCACGTAGCCTGCTATGTAGTCCATGAAGTCAAGTCAATGACGGCTTGTATGGACAACGGCGTCCAGCTCTCCCTTGCTCTGCATGGCACGGGAAGCTGCGACGCCGTTTTTGTTTTTCAGCCTCACACATAAATCGAATTCCCTGGAGAAAACCATGACGGAGAAACCTGATGCCCATCTCAGCCGACGCAGCTTCCTCAAGCAAAGTGTTGCCATGAGCAGCGCTGCAGCCGTGGCCACCAGCGGCCTGCTCCCCACCAGCGCAGCCTGGGCGGCCGGTAGCGACAAACCCGAACTCACTGAAGTGAATATCGGTTTCATCCCGCTAACCGATTGTTCCTCTGTCGTCATGGCCAGCGTGCTGGGACTGGACAAGAAATACGGCATCAAAATCAACGCCACGAAAGAAGCTTCCTGGGCCGGCGTGCGAGACAAACTCGTCAATGGCGAAATCCACGCCGCCCATGTGCTCTATGGTCTGGTCTATGGCGTTCATCTGGGCATCGGTGGGCCGAAGAAAGATATGGCTGTACTCATGACGATCAACAACAACGGTCAGGCCATCTCGCTCTCCAATGAAATGCGCGATAAAGGCGCGGTCGATGGTCCTTCGCTTGCCAAACTGATCGCCAAGAAAGACAAGGAGTACACCTTCGCCCAGACCTTCCCGACCGGCACCCATGCCATGTGGCTCTACTACTGGCTGGCCGCCCATGGCATCAACCCGATGAAGGATGTCAAATCGATTGTCGTGCCTCCCCCGCAGATGGTGGCCAACATGCGTGTCGGCAACATGGATGGATTCTGCGTCGGCGAGCCGTGGAACCAGCGCGCCATCATCGACAAGGTCGGCTTCACCGCGGTTACCAGTCAGGACATCTGGGTCGACCACCCGGAAAAAGTACTCGGCACCACTGCTGAATTTGTCGCCAAATACCCGAACACGGCTCGCGCCATGATCTGTGCGATTCTCGAAGCGTCGATGTGGATCGATGCCAGCCCGATGAACCGCAGCAAGACGGCCGAAACCGTATCTGCCAAGTCCTATATCAACACGGATACCGATGTCATTCGCAGTCGCATGATCGGCCAGTACGAGAACGGTCTGGGCAAAACCTGGACCGAAAAGAACTACATGAAGTTCTACAACGACGGATTGGTGAACTTCCCCTATCTCTCTGACGGTATGTGGTTCCTGACCCAGCACAAGCGCTGGGGCTTGCTCAAAGGAGACGTGGATTACCTCGGCGTAGCCAGGAAGATCAACCAGACCGATCTTTACAAGCAAGCCGCCGCCATCGTCAAAGCACCAGTACCGAAGTCCGACATGCGTAGCTCGAAACTCATCGACGGTGTGGTGTGGGATGGTAAAGACCCGGCCAGGTACGCAGCCGGCTTCAAGATCAAGGCCTGATTCCTCTACCCCTACAGACAGCACCACAGGTCAGCCACTGGCTGGCCTGGAGGCTGAACGCCGGAGAATCAAATGACAATAGCATCAATAGATATTTCGTTGGGCAGCGTAGAGACAGCCGAAAACGTTTCCAGCAAGCCAAGCAACACGAGTGAGAACATGAGTACGCCCAAAATCTCCCCTCCCGCCACCGCCCTGTCAGTACCGAAAAACGCTGTTGCGGGCGAGATCGCCGGGCGTGCCATCAGGACGATCCTGCCCCCTCTGATCGGCTTCGCCCTGCTGATCGGTATCTGGGCCATTGTCTCGATGAAGAACAAGGGGATCCCGACGCCGGAAGTCGTCTGGAACGCGGCAGTCGTGCTCTTTTCTGATCCGTTTTACAGCAATGGACCGAATGACCAGGGCATTGGCTGGAACATCCTTTCCTCGCTCAAGCGCGTCGCGATCGGCTTCGGCTTTGCGGCTGCTGTCGGCATTCCGATGGGCTTCCTGCTCGGGCGCTTCGATTTCCTGAACAAGGCGCTGGACCCGATCATCTCGCTGTTGCGCCCGGTTTCTCCACTGGCCTGGTTGCCAATCGGCCTCTTGGTGTTCAAACGCGCCGATCCTGCGGCTACCTGGACGATCTTCATCTGTTCGATCTGGCCGATGATCCTCAACACCGCTCAGGGCGTACAACGCGTGCCGCAGGACTACCTCAACGTGGCCCGCGTCTTGAACCTGTCCGAATGGAAAGTCATCACCAAGATCCTCTTCCCCTCCGTGCTGCCCTACATGCTCACCGGCATCCGGCTATCCATCGGGACTGCCTGGCTGGTGATCGTGGCCGCGGAGATGCTCACCGGCGGCGTAGGCATCGGCTTCTGGGTGTGGGACGAATGGAACAACCTGAAAGTCGAACACATCATCATCGCAATCTTCGTGATCGGCATTGTCGGTCTGCTGCTCGAACAAGGTTTGCTACTGATCGCCAGACGTTTCAGCTACGACAGCAACAGTTGAGGAGAACAGACATGAAATCCCTGGTACAGATCGAAAACGTCGGGATGCAGTTTGCCACCAAGAAGGGCCCATTCGTGGCACTTCAAGGCATCAACCTGCAGATCAATGAAGGCGAAGTCGTCTCGCTGATCGGCCACTCCGGCTGCGGCAAATCAACCCTGCTCAACCTGATAGCCGGCCTAACCTTGCCCACCGATGGCTCACTGATCTGTGGCGGCCGGGAAATAGCCGGCCCTGGCCCGGAACGGGCCGTCGTATTCCAGAATCATTCCTTGCTACCTTGGCTGAGCTGCTTTGAAAACGTCTACCTCGGCGTGGAGCGGGTGTTTGGCAGCAAAGAAAGCAAGGCAATACTCCGCAGTCGAACCATGGCAGCCGTCGAAATGGTTCATATGGCTCACGCCGCCGAAAAGCTGCCCGGCGAAATCTCGGGTGGCATGAAACAGCGCATCGGCATCGCCCGTGCGTTTGCGATGGAACCAAAAATCCTGCTGATGGACGAGCCCTTCGGCGCCCTCGATGCACTCACCCGCGCTGCGCTGCAGGACGAACTCATCGGCGTGATGCAGAAAACCGGCGCTACCGTGGTGATGGTGACGCATGACGTCGATGAAGCCGTGCTGCTGTCGGACCGTGTTGTCATGCTCACGAATGGCCCGGCCGCGACCATTGGTGAAATCCTCGAAGTGAATCTGGCCAAACCACGCAACCGCCTGACGCTTGCAAGCGATGCGGAATACACCCGCTGTCGCGCAGCGATCATCGAGTTCCTCTATCAAAAACAAGTCAAAAAGGCTGCCTGATCATGGATAAGCTCAAACTTGTTCTCGTAGGCAATGGCATGGCCGGCGTGCGTACGCTCGAAGAGCTGCGCAAGATCGCGCCAGACATGTACGACATCACCGTCTTCGGTGCCGAACCTCATCCCAACTACAACCGCATCATGCTCTCCCCGGTACTGGCCGGTGAGATGAGCATCCAGGACATCATCCTCAACGATCTGGGCTGGTACAAAGACAATGGCATCAACCTGATAACCAGCAGGAAGATCGTGAAGATCAATCGCAAGGCGCGCAAGGTGTTTGCTGAAGATGGCAGCGAAGCCGAATACGACCGCCTGCTGCTGGCCACCGGCTCCAACCCCTTCATCCTGCCGGTGCCGGGCAAGGATCTGCCGGGCGTGATTGCCTACCGCGACATCGCCGACACCGACGCGATGATCGAAGCGGCCCGGCAATACAAGCACGCCGTCGTGGTCGGTGCCGGCCTACTCGGTCTGGAAGCCGCCAATGGCCTGATTCTGCGTGGCATGAGCGTCACTGTGGTGCATCTGGGCGAATGGATCATGGAGCGCCAGCTCGACCGCACCGCCGCCAACATGATGCAGAAGGCGCTCGAAGCGCGCGGCATGCAGTTCCGCCTCGCTGCCCACACCGCCGAGCTGGTGCAAGGCGAGTCCGGTCGTGTCTGTGCGCTCAAACTCAAGAGCGGCGAAACGCTGCCGGCCGATCTGGTGGTGATGGCTGCCGGCATCCGCCCCAACACCGCACTGGCCGAATCCGCCGGCATCCACTGCAACCGCGGCATCGTGGTGAATGACACGATGCAGACCTTCGACCCACGCATTTACGCCGTGGGCGAATGCGCCAACCACCGCGGCATCGCCTACGGTCTGGTCGCACCACTGTTCGAGCAGGCCAAGGTTGCCGCCAACCACTTAGCGATGTACGGCATCGGCCGCTATCAGGGCTCGGTGACCTCGACCAAGCTCAAGGTCACCGGCATCGACGTGTTCTCGGCCGGTGATTTCAGCGGCGGCGAAGGCACCGAAGACATTGTGCTGTCCGACCCGTCCGCCGGTGTATACAAGCGCGTCGTGGTAAAGGATGACAGGATCATTGGCGCCGTGGCTTATGGCGACACCGCCGATGGCTCGTGGTACTTCCAGATGTTGAAAGACGGCCAAAACATCGCCGACATCCGCGACCATCTGCTCTTTGGCAAGAGCCACCTCGGTGACGCCGGGCACAAAGGCCAGAACCAGGCTGCCAGCCTGCCGGACACGGCCGAGATCTGCGGCTGCAACGGCGTGTGCAAGGGCACCATCGTCAAGGCCATCAAGGAAAACGGCCTGTTCACGCTGGACGATGTGAGGAAGCACACCAAGGCTTCAAGCTCCTGCGGATCCTGCACCGGGCTGGTCGAGCAGATCATCGCCTCGACCGTCGGCGGCGCCTACACCCCGGCGGACTCCAACAACAAGGCGGTGTGCGGCTGTACCGAGCATTCCCACGGCGAAGTGCGCAAGGCGATCCGCGAACAGCACCTGATCGATATTCCATCCGTCATGCGTACGCTCGACTGGAAGACGCCAAACGGCTGTGCCTCCTGCCGTCCGGCGTTGAACTACTACCTGATCTCGACCTGGCCACATGAGGCGAAGGATGACGCGCAGAGCCGCTTCATCAACGAGCGGGCCCACGCCAACATCCAGAAGGACGGCACCTACTCCGTCGTGCCGCGCATGCTCGGCGGCCTGACCACACCCGACGAGTTGCGCGCAATAGCCGATGCGGCTGACAAGTTCAAGGTACCGACCGTGAAGGTCACCGGCGGTCAGCGTATCGACCTGCTTGGCGTGAAGAAGGACGACCTGCCCAGGATCTGGGCCGACCTCTCAAAGGCCGGCATGGTCTCCGGTCACGCATATGGCAAGAGCATCCGCACGGTAAAGACCTGCGTCGGTGCCGAGCACTGCCGCTTCGGCACCCAGCGCTCGATGGACATGGGTGTGAAGCTGGAAAAGATGCTCTTCGGCATGTACAGCCCGCACAAGGTCAAGCTCGCCGTCTCCGGTTGCCCGCGCAACTGCGCTGAAGCCGGCAT
The DNA here is from genome assembly GCA_018262235.1 of Pseudomonadota bacterium. Taxonomy (GTDB): domain Bacteria; phylum Pseudomonadota; class Gammaproteobacteria; order Burkholderiales; family Rhodocyclaceae; genus Uliginosibacterium. Next base: position 13,779 of record JAGTRY010000027.1, on the reverse strand, counting down.
CAAGGACGTCGGCGTGATCGGCGTGGATTCCGGCTACGAACTGTACGTGGCCGGCAACGGTGGCATCAAGACCGAAGTCGCCCAGTTCTTCTGCAAGGTAAAGACCGACGAGGAAGTCATGGAGTACTCCGCCGCCTTCCTCCAGCTCTACCGCGAAGAAGGCTATTACCTGGAGCGCACGGTGCACTACGTGCAGCGCGTCGGTCTGGAATACGTGAAAAGCAAGGTTGTGGAAGATGCAGCCAACCGCAAGGCACTGGCCGAACGCTTGATCTATGCGCTGCAGGACTACAAGGATCCGTGGTTCGAACGCAGCACGTTGGCAGAGCAAGGCACGCTACGCGCAGCTTATGAAGACATCACGGTTTAAGGAGCATCGCGATGAGCGAATGGGAAACCGATTTCGGTTTTGACGACGAAGAAACACATGCGTGAGATGAGAGCGGTCAATCTGCGCCCGCCGCCATACGCCCCACTTACTACTCCCGAGAAAAACCATGTCCGACTGGAAAAAGATCTGCGCCCTCACCGACATCCCGCAACTGGGCTCGCGCGTCGTCAAGAGTGAAGAGCACGGCGACATCGCCATCTTCCGCACCTCGGAGGACGAAATCTTCGCCGTGCATGACAAGTGCCCGCACAAACAGGGTCCGCTGTCGCAAGGCATCGTGCATGGCCGCCAGGTCACCTGCCCGCTGCACAGCTGGAAAATCAATCTGGATAGCGGCGAAGCCCAGGCGCCTGATGCGGGTTGCACAAAGTCTTTTGCCGCCAAGCTAGAAAACGGCGAGGTGTGGTTGTCGATTTGATTTCGTAGGGTGCAATAAGCGATAGCGCATTGCACCGGATGAATTCGGCGAGCATGGCAAATACTCGGTGCAATGCGCTTCGCTTCGATTGCACCCTACAAACGAGCTCAAAAGGTTTCGGGCACCAAGAACATGGAAACAAAATCCTCCTGCCCCTACTGCGGCGTCGGCTGCGGCGTGATCATCCAGCACGATGGCGCACGCGTCATCGAGGTGCGCGGCGACCCGGCACATCCGGCCAATTTCGGTCGGCTGTGCACCAAGGGTTCGACGCTGCACTTCACCACGCGCCCGGAAACCCGCCTGCTCTACCCGGAACTGCGCAGCAGCAAGGGCGAAGCGCGCCAGCGCGTGAGCTGGGATCAGGCGCTGGATACGGCCGCCACGCGTTTTGCCGATATCATCAAGGCACACGGCCCGGACTCGGTCGGTTTCTACATCTCCGGCCAGTTGCTGACCGAGGACTACTACGTCTTCAACAAGCTGATGAAGGGCCTGATAGGCAGCAACAACGTCGACACCAACTCGCGCCTGTGCATGAGCAGCGCGGTAGCCGCCTACAAGCAGACCCTCGGTGCCGATGCGCCGCCCTGCGCGTACGAGGATTTCGATCATTCCGATTGCATGCTGATCGCCGGCGCCAACCCGGCCTTCGCCCACCCGATCGCCTTCCGCCGCATCGAGGATGCCAGGGCGGCGCGGCCGGACAAGAAGCTCATCGTGGTCGATCCGCGTCGCACCGACACTGCCGCCAGCGCCGATCTGCATCTGGCGATCCTGCCCGGCACCGACATCTGGCTCTTCAACGCCATGCTCCACGTGCTGCTGTGGGATGGCTACGTGAACCTGCCCTGGGTCCGCGCGCACACCGAGGGCTTCGACGCTCTGCGCGATGCAGTGCGCGAAGTCACTCCGGCAGTCGCTGCCGGCATCTGTGGCGTGAAGGCTGAAGACATCGTTACCGCCGCCAGATGGTGGGGCGAAGCACAGGCGCCGATGTCCTTGTGGTGCATGGGGCTGAACCAGTCGCATCACGGCACCCACAACGGCACCGCGCTGATTGCATTGTCATTAGCGGTCGGCAAGATCGGCCAGCCCGGCTGCGGCCCCTTTTCGCTCACCGGCCAGCCGAATGCCATGGGCGGGCGCGAAGTCGGCGGCCTCGCCAATCTGCTCTCGGCGCACCGTGATCTCGCCAACCCTGAGCATCGCGCCGAAGTCGCCACGCTATGGGGCGTGGACTCCGTACCAGAAGCGCCCGGCCTGTCCGCCGTCGAGATGTTCGAGGCGGTGCGCGCCGGCAAGGTCCGCGCGCTGTGGATCGCCTGCACCAACCCGGCGCACTCCATGCCGCAGCAGGCGCTGATCCGCGAGGCACTGGAAAAATGCGAGTTCGTGGTGTTGCAGGAAGCCTATGCCAACACCGAAACCGCGCAATATGCCGACCTGCTCCTGCCCGCCAGCACCTGGGCCGAGAAGGAAGGCACGGTCACCAACTCCGAGCGGCGCATCACCCACGTGAACGCCGCCATCCCCGGCCCCGGCGAAACCCGCGCGGACTGGGCGATTGCGCGCGACTTCGCGCTCAAGCTTGGCGAGAAACTCGGCCGTGTCGATGCGCCGCGCCTGTTCGACTATCCGACGGTAGAGGCGGTATTTCGCGAGCACGCCGAGAGCACGCGTGGCCGCGATCTGGATATCACCGGCCTGTCCTACGCCGTACTGGACGAACTCGGCCCGCAGCAATGGCCCTTCCCCGAGGGCGCCGAACAGGGAGCCAGCCGCCTGTATGCCGAGGGCAAATTCTCAACGACTTCGGGCAAGGCGCAGTTCATCGTCCCGGCGACCAGTCTGACCGCCGAGTCCATCGACGCACGTTACCCGCTGCGCCTGACCACCGGACGCCTGCGCGATCAATGGCACAGCATGAGCCGGACCGGCAAGGCCGCGCGCTTGTACAACCACGTCGATGAGCCGCGCATCGATCTGAACAGCTCCGATCTGGATCGCCGCAGCCTCAGGGATGGCGATCTGGTGAGGGTGAAGAGCCGGCGCGGCAGCGTCATCCTGCGCGCCCACGTCACCGAAGAAGTCCGCCCCGGCCACGCCTTCATCGCCATGCACTGGGGGCGCAACGTGCTCTCATCCTCCGGCGCGAATGAGCTCACCCTGAACAATGTCGACCCGCATTCGAAGCAGCCCGAACTCAAGCACGCCGCCGTGCAGATCGAGAAGGTCGAACTACCGTATCAGGCCCTGCTGATGCGCAGCGCAGTGCATGCCGACGTTGCCAACAGTCTTGCTCTGGAACGCGCCGCCGCGCTGGAGCCCTGGCTGCGCCGCTTCGACTACGCCGCCGTGTCGCTGGCTGGACGCGATTTCGCCATCGTGGTGCTGCGCATCGCCCACAGCGCACCGATTCCCGCCGAATGGCTGGAGCAGCTGGATGCGCTGATGGATCTGCAGGGCGAACACTGCATGGCCTATGCCGATGCCCGGCGCGGAGTCAGCAAGAAGGCGCTGGTCGAAGACAACATGCTGACGGGATTGCGCCTGACCGGCGAAACAGCGGCCGGCGGCTGGCTCAAGGAGCTGATGATCGAACGCGCGCCCACCGACACCGTGCGCCGCTGGCTCTTCGCCCCACTCCCCAAGGCGCCCATCGCCAGCGTCGGGCGCGGACGCATCGTGTGCAATTGCCTGAACGTGGCGGAGAGCGAAATCCGCGCGGCCGTGGCCGAAGGCAAGGATCTCGCCGCCCTGCAAGCCACGCTCAAGTGCGGCACCTCCTGCGGCTCCTGCGTGCCAGAACTCAAACGTCTGATAGCTGCAGGCACGCCAGCATCGGTCTGAAAACGTTGCCTGACATGCAGCGTGCGCTTTAAGCCAGCCAGCCGGCACGCATGGCGATGACGGATTTGACCGGTTTCTCCGCCAGACTCAGCACACATTCTTCCAGCCGGGGCGCGCCGAGCGGGACCTCGAAGCGCCACAGTTCGTCGCGACGGAAAACCAGGATCTCCAGCGTATCGCCCGGAGCAGTCCGGCCCAAAATGCTCTCCAGATTGCCCGCCGTAACGCGCAGACCATTCAAGGCGAGCAGTTCATCGCCGGCAGAAAGCCCTGCCGCCTGGGCGCTGCCACCATCGAGCACACTGGCCAGCCTGAGCACATTGCCTTCTGCCTTGGTCCGGATCCCCAGCCCGGTACTGCGTGCGCCAGCCTTGCGACTCAGGGTGATGCCGAATGGTTTGAGCAGCTTCGCCAGCGGGACGTCTTCGGTCCCCTCCGCCCAGCGCGCCACTTCGCGGCGCACATCCACACCCGTAGCGTCCTGGATGATTGCCGGCATGGCGCCTTCAGGCACGCCAGTGCTGCCTTCGCCATAGTGCTGCCACAAGTGGCGCATCACATCGTCGAGCGATTTCCTGCCAGCGGTTTTGGCGCGAATCGTCAGGTCCAGCCCCAACGCGACCAGCGCGCCCTTCTGGTAGTAGCTGACGATGGCGTTCGGGCTGTTTTCGTCCTGCCGGTAATACTTGGTCCACGCGTCAAACGAGGATTCGGCCACGCTTTGCTTGAGGCGGCCGGCATTGCGCTCCACCGCCGTGATGGTCTTGGCGAGGAGGCCCAGATATTCCTCCTGCGTCAGCAGGCCGGCGCGGCGCAGGGCCAGATCATCGTAGTAGGAAGTGAAGCCCTCGAAGACCCACAGCAGTTGCGTGTAATTTTCCTCATGCAGCCGATAAGGCACGAAGGCCGCCGGCTTGATGCGTTTGACATTCCAGGCATGGAAATACTCGTGGCTGCACAGCCCCAGGAAAGTCCGGTAGCCCTCGCTCTGCTTCGCTTCGCCAATTGCCGGAAGATCATTGCGCGAGCAAATCAGCGCGGTGCTGTCACGATGCTCCAGCCCGCCATAGCCTTCACCCACAGCCAGAGTCAGAAACAGGTATCGGGCAAACGGTGGTTGCTTGCCGAAATGCGCAATCACGCTCTCGCACGCTTTCTTCAGATCTGTTGCCAGGCGTTTGACATCGCAACTCACCCGACCGGTGATGACCATTTCATGCGGCACACCGGCCGCTTCGAACTTCACCGACAGCCAGTCACCCATCTCCACAGGATGATCGATCAGCGTGTCGTAGTCGGCCGCCAGGCGCACACCGAAGCCGGCCTTATCCACACTGCGCTTCGTGGCCGCCGGCAAGGTTGTTGCCACTTTCCATGTCGCAAATGCTTCCCCCTCCGGTCGGCGGATGTCGACACGGTGCGGCTGACCCGAGCGGCCGGCTACCTGCAAAAAGAGTTGGGTACCATTGAAGAAGGCATGGCTCTGGTCCAGATGCGCACAGCGCACCGAGAGATCCCAAGCGTAAATCACGGTCTCAACCACCAGCGGCTGTCCGGCATCGAGCTTGCCGGTTCGCCAGGCATGCTTGTCCAGCTTTGTCAGTGAGACCGCTGCAGCGCCTTGCTGCGCGCGGATTTCCACGATGTTCTTGGCGAACTCGCGGATCATGTAGCTGCCGGGAATCCAGGCGGGCAGACTGAACGTTTCGCCCGCACCGCGCGGCGCAGGAATCGTCAGGGTGACGCGAAACAGGTGGGCCTGCGGGTTGCAGGCTTCAACGCGATATTCGAGTGCAGCAGACATGACAGCCATCCAGCATGATTGAACCGACGCATCCTAACCGCAAACCTGCTTCAACGGATTTGTCTGGCAACTTCATCCTCCCGTATCATCCCTGTTCCTGCACTGCCACTGAAGCGAGACTCCATGCTGAATCTGCGCATCTCCGCCTGTCTGCTGCTGACCGCCCTCGCCCTCAGCGCCGCGTACGCCCAGGTGCCCATGGCCCCTCCCTCGGGCGAATCGCCCAGTCGCAGTGATGGCGTGCTCAAAACCCTGGCCCTGATCATCGGTGAGCCCAACTATTCCATCGATGGCGCCTATCAGGAACTGGAAGAAGGTTTTTATACCCAGCCCGAACTCTTGCCGGGCTCACGCGTGTTTGCCCCCATCAACGAGATCATCCTCAATCTGGGAGGCGATGTCCTCCTCGATGCCCCGCAACAAGCGGCCACGTTCACCCTGGCCGGGCGAAGCCTGCGTCTGAAAGCAGACCAGCTCGATGCAGACCTCAACGGGCAGAGCGTGCGCACCGATGTCGCCCCGCAATGGCGCAATGGCAATCTGTGGGTTTCGGTGTACTGGGTGTTCGACCAGTTTGGCGCGTATACGAAATGGGACAAGACCCGCCAGCGCTTCACCGCGTCGCTGGTCTTGCCGGTTTCAAAAAAGACGGCCGGCATCGCCAAGGGGGGGCCTGTCACCGAAAGCAACCTCACCAATCAGCCCCTGACGTTCTGGGCCACTCCGGAAGGCAGCAAGGTCGCCGATGTCGTGCTCGGCTACCAGAACCCGGATGGCGGCTGGCCGAAGCTGGAACGCAATGACAGCCTCACCACACCGATCAACCGCAGCGCCCTGAGTGGTTTCAAGATCAAGTCGACCATCGACAACGACTCCACCACCAAACAGATCGTGGCACTGGCGCGTGCCTATCAGGCCAGCCATGAAGCGCGCTTCCGGGCCGGCGTCGACAAGGGGCTGGACTATCTGCTTGCCGCACAACTGCCCAACGGAGGATGGCAACAGTTCTGGCCCGATCCGCAGGGCTACAAGGCGCGCATCACGTTCAATGACAACGCCATCGCCAACGTATTGCAGGTGCTGGAAGATGTCGCAGCCCAGCGCGAGGATTTCAGCTTTGTAACGCCCCAGCAAGCCCAGCGTGCCCGGGCCGCTTACGATGCGGGCATCGCCCTGATCCTCAAGACCCAGTTGCCGGTACACGGCAAAAAGACCGGCTGGTGCGCCCAGTACGATGAAAACACCCTCGCTCCGGCCATGGGGCGCGCCTTTGAACTCGCCTCGATCAGTGGCGGCGAGAGCGTCAATATCGTGCGCTTCCTGATGAGCATCGACAAGCCTTCCCCGCCCGTCATCCAGGCCGTGCAGGCAGCCATCACCTGGTTTGACAGCGCCAGAATCACCGGCCTCAAGCGCATCCGGCGCGAAGATCGCACGCTTGAATACGGCTTCGACTTCGTGATGGAAAAAAACCCGGCCGCACCGCCACTGTGGGCGCGTTTCTACACCCTCGACGAAGGCCGGCCACTGTTCAGTGCACGCGACAGCCAGCCACGCCAGAGCATGGCGGAGGTCAGCTACGAGCGTCGTGTCAAATACAACTGGTACACCACCGCAGCCACTGATCTGCTGGCGCAGGATTATCCACAATGGATCAAGGCACATGGCCTCAGATCCGTACTCAGGCACACCCGCTGACTCTCCAGCAAGCCAACACTCTCACTGCCGCAAGGACGCCCCATGATCGACCTTTTCTACGCCCCCACGCCGAATGGCCACAAGATCACCATCCTGCTCGAAGAGCTGGGGCTGCCCTATCGCATCATCCCGATCAACATCCGCAAGAACGACCAGTTCCTCCCCAGCTTCCTCGCCGTGGCACCGAACAACCGCATCCCGGCAATCCTTGACCATAACTATCCCGACGGCCCGCTGTCCCTGATGGAATCCGGTGCGATTCTCACGGTGCTGGCCGAACGCCATGGCCATCGTTTCCTGCCCGTGAGCGGACATCCCCGCGCGCAGGTGCTGCAGTGGCTGAACTGGCAGATGGGCGGGCTCGGGCCGATGGCCGGGCAGAACCATCACTTCAACCAGTTCGCGCCGGAAAAGATTCCGTATGCGATGAAACGCTACACGGACGAGACCGCACGACTCTATGGCGTATTGAATCGCCAGCTCGAAGGACGCGATTACGTGGCCGGCGAGTACTCGATCGCCGACATGGTCATCTATCCTTGGGTCCTGCTGCATGAGCGTCAGCAGATGGACATGGCACAGTTCCCGAACATCGTCGCCTATCTCAAACGCATAGGCGAACGGCCAGCCGTGCAGCGTGCTTACGTGCATGGAACAAAGTTCGATTGGGAACGCAGCCTGACAGAAGAGGAAATCCAGGCGCTGCTTCGATCCTGAGTCGCTACCCGCGCGGAAAAGCGCAGATCAGTTGCCGGCATCCCAACGCGCGGCAGCGGCATCATCGCTTTCCCGCGCATCCACCCAGCGTGCCCCGGCAGGGGTTTCTTCCTTCTTCCAGAAAGGGGCGCGGGTTTTCAGATAATCCATGATGAATTCGCAGGCGGCAAACGCTGCGGCGCGATGCGTGCTGGCCACGCCGACGAATACGATGCGCTCGCCCGGCAAGAGTCGCCCGATGCGGTGGATCACCCGTACGGCCAGCAAGGGCCAGCGCGCTTGTGCCTGCACGATGATCTCTGCAAGAGCCTTCTCGGTCATGCCCGGGTAATGCTCGAGATGCATAGCCACCAAGCCACCATCGCCACGTACCAGACCGAGAAAGGTCGCGACACCCCCCACATCGGTACGCCCCGCCGAGAGCGCGGCGATCTCCGGGCCGATGTCAAAATCTTCTGTCTGTACGCTGATGCTCACCTTGCGTTCTCCGTCAGGACCCTGTTATGCCAGACTCCGGATGCTGCTGTTTAGCGTCCGGCCGCACATCCGGCCATGATTCAACCACCGGTCACGGGTGGAAAGAAGGCAATTTCGTCGCCCTCGGCAATCCCGTTCTGCGCTTGGGCCAGGGTCTGATTGACCGCTGCACGCACGGATTTACCCGGCGCCAGCGCAGCCCAATCACCCCCGCGCGCGCAAAGCCACTCACGCAAAGCCCCCAGCGTGACCACCCCTGCCGGCAAGGCCTCCAGCTCTTCCTCGGCGCATCCCAGCACTTCACGCAGATTCGCAAAATAAAGAATCCGGATGCTCATAACAGGCCTCCGAAAGGAATGTAACGCACGATATCGCCAGGCTGGATCGCTTGCTCCGGCGGGTTGTCCACCAAACCGTCGGCCCACACACAGGAACTGAGCACACCACTGCCTTGCTTGGGAAACAGTTCCAGACCGCCAGCCGGATTGCGCTGGACCCGCAGGAATTCGCGGGCATGTGCAGGGCGCGGCCAGCTGAAATCGGCGCGCGAACTGATCACCCGCGGCAGGTAGTCATTGCTGCCCTGGCGCTTGCGCAGATAGGGTCGGGCCAGCATCAAGAACGTGACAAAGCTGGAAACCGGATTGCCGGGCAAACCGATGAAGGGCGTCGAACCGACGCGGCCGAAGGCAAAGGGCTTGCCCGGCTTGATGGCGATCTTCCAGGTTTCCAGCGCCCCTTCAGCCTGTACCGCCGCTTTGACATGATCTTCCTCACCCACCGACACACCGCCGCAGGTCAGCACCAGATCCGCATCGGCAGAAGCTTCACGCAGGGCTGCACGCGTCGCATCAAGCTTGTCCGGCACGATCCCCAGATCATGAATTTCACATCCCAGGGAACCCAGCAGCCCATGCAGGACTGCACGATTGGAGTTGTAGATCTTGCCAGGCGCCAGAGGCTCTCCCGGCATGACCAGCTCGTCGCCGGTAAAGAAAACGGCTACCCGCAAACGCGCAAAGACTTCAACCTGTGCCACACCAACCGAAGCCAGCAAGCCCATGTGCGCAGCCCCCAGACACTCGCCAGCCGGCAAAATGCAAGCGTCACGGGCAATGTCCTCGCCCAGCCGGCGGATGTTCTCGCCTGCTTTCGGCATGTGCTCGATCCGCACGCCATCGCCATCCACGACACATTTCTCCTGCATCACCACCGCCTCGGCACCTGCCGGAATCGGCGCACCCGTGAAGATGCGTGCTGCCGTTCCAGGCAGCAAGGGCTGTGGCGAACTGCCCGCCGGGACCCGCTGGCTCACCGGCAGGGCGTGCCCGGCCACCAGATCTGCCACGCGGACAGCATAACCATCCATCGCCGAGTTGTCGGCTGGCGGAACATTGATCGTGGAGGTGACCGGTGCTGCCAGCACCCGGCCCAGCGCATCAACCGGATCAAGGGTTTCAGTCCGCGAGAGCGGCTGCGCCGCGGCCAGCAGGTTTTCAAGGGCTTGTTCGTAAGTCAGCATGCCTATTCTCTTTCTGTTTGCCAGGCGTCAGGCCAGTCCGTTGAACCGCAGGATGTAGTCGGCAATGGCCGGCGGATCGTTCAAATCCAGCTGTGGCAGGTTCACTGCATGGGCTTCATCACTTGCAATGGCCACCACATTCGCACATTCCGGATGGAGGAAAGGTTTGCCCAAGGCCGCACGATAAACCTCGATCTTGGGCAATTCTGCCGCCTTGAAGCCCTCGACCAGCACCAGATCACAGGGCGACAAGCGCGCACTCAGCTCAGCCAGCGTTGGTGCAGTTTGCTCGCGCAATTCATGCATCAAGGCCCAGCGATCAGCGCCTGCCAGAATCACCTCGGAGGCGCCAGCGTCACGAAAACGAAAGGAGTCCTTGCCGGGACGGTCCAGATCGAATCCATGATGCGTGTGCTTGATCATTGAAACTTTCAGGCCAGCTGCCGTAAACAAGGGAATGAGCGCTTCAATCAAGCTGGTCTTGCCTGAGCCGGACCAACCCGCAATACCGAACAGCTTCATGATGAATGGGGTCTAAAACGATGCGCTATTGTAGACCCGGAGAGATCAGCCAAGGCCACTGCCTGGATTGCGACGTTCGGGTGACAATCACCCTTCAAGACCAGCCGGCTGCTAGGCTGGCCCCAATTTCTGATCCGTACAGTCAATGAACCCTCCGAATTACAGACGCGCGCTGGTCATCGCAAGCTACTGCGGCACCGCACTGGGCTGTGCGGGACTGGCGTACCTTCTGCAATGGCCTCCCGCACTGACCGGTTTTCTCTGCGCGACGCTGGCCATGTTGCCGCCGGCGCTGCGCCTCTCGCGTGAGCGTGCCGAAGCCGGCCGCCGCCAGGAGCAGACCCAGTCTTTCGTCCAGCGCCTGCTCGATGTCATCCCCGAACCCGTCTATATCAAGGATGAACAAGGCCGCTACGTGTTCGTAAACGAAGCCTTTGCCCAACGTCGCCATCAGGATGCACAGTCCATCATCGGTCGTACCGCTGCCGAACTGGCACCAGATGCCGATACCGTCAAACTGGTGTCCGACGAGGACGCCCGCGTGCTGGCCGGCGCCTCGATCTTCAAGGAGGATCGCGTACGCAACCCGCTCACCGGAACGGTCAATTACCGGATTGTCACCAAGGGAAGTTGCCTCGACGCCGAAGGCAAGCGCGTCATCATCGGTGCGAATTTCGATATCACCAGCATGCGCACTGCCGAGCAGCAACTGCAGATTGCCCTCGCCCACCAGACCGAGGTGGCAGAAAACACCCGAGCGTTCATCCAGCATATCCTGGATGTCATTCCCTACCCGATGTATGTGAAGGGAGCAAACAGCGTCTATCTGATCGTCAACAAAGCTTTCGTTCGTGAGCGGGGTGTTCCCAGCCAACAGATCCTCGGCCTCTCTTCACTCGATCTCGCGCCTGAAACCCCGCAGGCACGGCGCTCCATCGAAGAGGACCAGCGGGTCCTGGCCGGTCATGCCCTGCAGAAGGAAGAAGGGGGACAACATCCGCTCACGGGGGAGTTGTACTTCCAACTCGTGATCAAGGGGAGCTGCCCGGATATTGACGGCAAGCCGGTGATTGTCGGCGTCAATATCGACATCACCGATCTGCGCACGTCCGAGCAGAAACTCCAGAACGCGCTTGATCGCCTGAGCGAGCACCATCAGCACACGCTGGACTTCGTACAACGCGTACTCGATCTGCTGCCTTACCCGGTCTACGTGAAGGATGCCCAGAGCCGTTACCTGATGGTCAACGAAGCCATGGCGCGCGACCATTTCATGCGCCGTGACCAGTTGATCAACCACATGGGGATCACCGAATCAGCCTCGCCAGAAACGATGCGCCGGCTGTTCGAGGAGGATGGCGAAGTCCTCGCCGGCAAGCAGATCCTGCGCGAGGAGCATGCCCAGCACCAATACACCGGCCGCGAAACCTTCCGCATCCTCTCCAAAGGCACCTGTGCGAATGCGCTGGGAGAACCAGTGATCGTCGGTGCCATCATCGACCTGACCGATCTACGTCTGGCCGAACGCGAGCTCAAATCGACCTTCGAACGTGAGGTCAAACTGCGCGAGCGCACCCAGGAATTCATCCAGCGGCTGATCGACGTGATCCCGGATCCGGTCTACGTCAAGAAAGCTGGTGGCCTCTACCTCATGGTCAACACGGCATTTGCCGAGTATCACCAGATGAGCAAGGAAGCCCTGGTCGGCGCAGAATCTCCCCTGATGCTGGCCGGCCCGAAGACCCGCGACATCTCCCTGCAGGAAGATGCAGCGGTGCTGGGTGGCCAGGATCTGACCAAGGAAGAGCACACCACCCGCAAGGCGACCGGTGAGGAAGTCTTCCGCATCGTCAGCAAGCGCCGCAGCATCTATTTCGATGGCGTGCCCGTAGTAATCGGCATAGACCGCCACATCACACGCTGGCGGGTGGCAGAGCGGGAACTGCAGCGCCTCGCTCAGGAAGACATGCTGACCGGGATCTCCAACCGTCGCCACTTCCACACCGAGGCGACACATGCCGTTGCACGTGCCAAACGCTATGGCGAAGCACTGACGCTGCTGATGCTGGATATTGACCATTTCAAGACCATCAATGACACCTGGGGTCACCAGACCGGCGACGAAGTCCTGATCGAAACCGTCCAGCGCATCCGCGCCAGCCTGCGCGGCACGGACATCCCGGCGCGCTGGGGAGGCGAGGAATTCATCGTGCTCCTGCCGCACACGGCGATGCGCGAAGCCTTGTTTGTGGCAGAGCGCCTGCGCAGCCATCTCGCCGAGCTACCGGTCACCACGAAAACCAGCCCGGTTCCCGTCACCGTCAGCATCGGCATTGCAGAATGGGCACGCAATGAACCGCTGGACCATCTGGTCTCCCGGGCCGATGCCGCGCTGTACCGTGCCAAGAACGAAGGCCGCAACCGGGTCATTGTGGCACCGGAATGAGCGTAGGTACCTGCGCAAACAGGATGCACGCGATACACTTCCTCCATGGAAAAAAGCCCCTTTGAAGACAAGCCTGCGGGCAAGGTCTATCTGATCGGTGGTGGCCCTGGCGACCCGGAACTGCTGACCCTGAAAGCTGCCCGCCTGCTCGCGACAGCCGATGCCGTGGTGTATGACAATCTGGTCAGCGCCGCAGTGCTCGCACATTCCCGCGACAATGCAGAACGCATTTACGTGGGCAAAAAAGCGGGTAATCACGCCCTGCCCCAGCTGGACATCAACAAGCTTCTGGTCACCCTGGCCCTGCAAGGCAAGCAAGTGGTTCGCCTCAAGGGCGGAGACCCCTATATCTTCGGTCGTGGCGGAGAGGAAGCCGAAACCCTGCACCACGCCGGCATCGCGTTCGAGGTCGTCCCCGGAGTCTCCTCCGCAAGCGGCGCCGCCGCTTATGCCGGCATCCCGCTCACCCATCGCGAACACGCCCAGTCCTGTTTCTTCGTGACAGGCCACCTGAAGGACGAGACCTGCAACCTCGACTGGCCAACCCTGGCCCGCCCGGGTCAGACGCTTGTGATCTACATGGGGCTGACATCCTTGCCCGACATCAGTCGCGAATTGATTGCCCATGGCATGGACCCCGCCACCCCGGCCGCCTGCATCCGCCGCGCCACACTCCCTGACCAGAAAACCCTGACGGGCAGCATTGCCGATCTGCCGGAAAAAGTCGCCGCTGCCGGATTCAAGCCCCCCGCCTTGCTGATCATCGGATCGGTGGTCTCGCTGCACGCCCGGCTCGATTGGTTTACACAGGATCCTGCCGCCTGAATGCAGACGGGTGTGGTGTTACCGCCACAGGACCGGTCACGCACTGCTGCCACATGCCAGAATGACCATCAGATACCGGATGGAGCTGCCATGTACGGCCCCGCGG